>JABAAH010000003.1 GCA_014238855.1 Planctomycetota bacterium | reverse complement strand
CATTCCAGGCTGCCTCAGTGGCAGCGTAATAGGCTTCAACGGTCAGATGCGAGCAACTCTTCCGCATGCGATTGGCTGCTTGCCAATATTCACAACTGTCTGACAGGTATCGTTCCGCCGCTGCACATCGCTCTTTCTGCGATCGTGCCGGCTCTCGAACAATCTGTGCGGGCTCCGCACCAAGAGTGCATGATAAAGAAAGCATTACTACCGTAATGCAAAGACAACTCCTTCGATGTAGTGATCTATCGAGTACCGGCGTATGCATATTCCCCATCACATCTCAGCAAAAAACTCTGCGTTCTTCCTCTAGATGTATCGGCGGACGACGTCACCGCGTCACAGTCTCAACTGCCTACTGAGGGATAATCTGGGAAAGCATCATTACAAAGCAGCATGAATGCGGGGGCTTGCTGTGACAGTAAGACGCAAAGTCTCTCCTGTTCGCCCATCTTTCGCTCTGCCGTGTCGCACATTTTCTAAGTAGCAGAGGATTCAGTTGCTTGTGGACTTATTCCCGACGCGGGCCCACACTCAACAGATTCAAGATCCGCGTGCAGATACCGTATGAGCCCCTTTGGACCGAGGTTAAAAAATACTCGTCCCCTCGTACACCAACGGACACCGTCATAAAGAAATTCAGCAGTTGCTGCCCGCACATTTGACACTGCTTCCACTTCTTCCATGCCGCCACCTTCAATCGCTTCAAAACAGACCTCAATAGCGACAAGAGCCCGAAGATCACCGGTCTTACGATCACGTGCAAAAACAATGTCATCATCAAAAGCAACGTCTGACCATCGCAAGCCGCGAGGCTTACCACTCACTGATACCTCGTCAATAAACTTCGCTTCTAGCTGTTCTCGTTGGCGACGGAAATCTCTTTGGATTCGAGCAATCTTTTTGGCTTTCCTCGCTGCCTGAAGAGGACGCACCACCGTTACGGTTATCATAACTCCAGTAACAACTCCAAGAATGATGACAATAACTGACAGGATTGAGACCATTTGGCTTTCCTTTCGGATACACAGGACGCTTCCAAATACGGCAGACTTGGATACAGTGTAAGGCCTCTTGCATCCCGGATGCAAAAGATAGCTTTTTCTGCCAAGAAATTCGCCTCATCCAGTCTTTTTCTCGAGAACAATGAACTCCAAAACAGTAACGAAAAAACGGTCTTCTGAGCGTCCGTCATCCCCAAGAGGAACTCGTGTCCGTCCGCTCGGGGCACATCAATCAATCTCCGGAGGCCTTCCGAAAGCCGTCGAAAGAGCGATTGAAACCGGCTGTGACTGCATGCAAATATTTACACGAAACGTAAACCAGTGGGCGGTCAAACCAATTGATCCTGATGTTGCAGCAGCCTTTCGGAAAGCAGTCGATCAAGCGGGCCTTAAACTTGTGGTCGCACATGATTCGTATCTTATCAACCCAGCGTCCGCGGACAAAACACTCCGAGAGAAATCGATACAAGGACTGGTTACTGAACTGGAGCGAGCAGATCTTCTGGGCATTCCATGGGTCGTTGCACATCCGGGCGCTGCTGGCAAACAAGACCGCATGATCGCTGTTCAACGTGCTGCTGACGGAATTGTCGAAGCACTTCGCCGAACGAAGAAACTCAGTAGTGGCATTCTTATCGAGACTACGGCCGGACAGGGAACCTGTCTTGGTCATACGTTTGAAGAGATCGCAATGATGCTTGACCGCATCGACACCTTCAAAACACTTCAAAAGCGCGTCGCCGTATGCCTTGATACATGTCATGTTTTTGCCGCAGGCTACCCTCTGCACCCGAAAAAATTACTTGACGACACCATTCGACAATTTGATAAAACGATCGGGATCTCCCGGCTCAAAGTGATTCATGCAAATGACTCCAAACGTGAGCAAGGATCTCGAGTTGATCGCCACGAAGGTATCGGCCAGGGTGCCATCGGACGCGCAGCCTTCAAACTTCTTGTCACTCATCCCAAACTTAAGAAGATTCCATGTGTTCTTGAAACTCCCAAAGAGGGTGACGACGGCAAGCCGGATCCGCAAAACGATATTCGCAACCTCAAACTACTCCGCCGTCTCGAGAGTTGAATCTCCGACATACCACTTGATTCTCATGATCACCTGTCTTCGATTACCTGCCGAAGGCGAGACTGCCAGACGTCGATCGCAACATCAAGCAAATTATCAGCCTGAACCCGATCCCCAGTCCACAAGATACTCCACCATTTTCGGTTATCGTCCGAGATAATAAAGGAGCGATATGAGTTTTCGAGACCATCACGAAAGACATAGCCTGGTCGCTCGAGAGAAAAACCAGAAAACTGTTTTAGGAGTTCTGGTTCGAGTACGGCTGCAACATCGCCAACAAGTTCAGCTTTTGAAGACCACGTTGTAAAGTCAAGATATACGTAGTCAGGCATTTCAAATATTCAAGATTTCTTTGGATTCAAGAAAAGGCTCAGAGTGACTGTACAGAAAAGTCTCTTTGGAAACGATGTCGATCAACACGAGATGATAGCCTGTAATAGTCTATTTTGGCACATGTATCACTTCATTCACGGTGTACAAACATGTTCAACCTGAGACAAACAAATGAAAATTATCACCAGTCCTAGAGCCTGAACTGCCTGACCAATTCCCAGAGACCTTGTGCTTGCGCACCAAGTTCTTCCGAACTCGCAGCCAGTTCTTCTGATGCTGCTGCATTACTTTCAATGGTCTGCGATACAGATGAAATTGCCCGCTTCACCTCTGCTGCATTCCTCGCCTGTGATTCACTTGACAGAGCGATTTCACCCACTGCGTTGGCTGTTGTATCGGCTGCGGTCACAATCGATTCAAGCGAACCACCAACAATTTCAGACAACGATGCTCCCTTTTGAATCCTTGCAGATGATTCATTAATAAGCTGCGTAATATCCGCAGTGGCTTCACTCGTACGATTGGCTAGTTTACGAACTTCCTCTGCAACAACAGCAAACCCGAGCCCATGTTCGCCCGCTCGTGCAGCTTCAATCGCTGCATTCAATGCTAATAAATTAGTTTGTGAGGTGATATCACTAATGATCGTGATAATGTCTCGAATCTGCTCAGAAGAGCTATGAATTGCTTTCATAGAGTCAACGGCATCTCGAACGGCCTGACTACCAGCCTGCGCTAGATTCACTGCCTTATTTGCTTCTTTCTGGCAATTTGCAGCGTTGCTTGAGACATCGACGATTGAAGTCGCCAGCTCATCCATTGAAGAACCAATCTCTTCGATACCGGCCGCCTGATTTTGTGCTCCCTCACTCAGACTAGAAGCACTGTCCGCTATCATTCTCGCCCCCTCACCGTGCTGCTCAGCCGCGGCTGCGATCTTTGAAATAACTTCACGAAGATTCTTGAGCATATCTCGTGCGTTTGTGCCCAACGTGGCAAGCTGCTCACTACCCTCAAGAGAAACTTCCTTTGTGAGGTCTCCCGCCGAGGCTGCCTCAAACAGCCCAGACAATGAATCAACACCCTGTTGCAAGACTCGCTGTGACTTTTCAAGAGACTCTTTCGAAGCCATCACCTGCGAAGACAGTTCACGCTCACGGTCTGCTGCACGAGCTTTTTCTGTAACAATGCTCCAGGTAACCATGGGGCCAAGAAATTCGCCGTGGCGGCCTGCAATTGCTGAAACGTGAAGTTCTAATTCTTCACTTCCACAATGAATCTGTATAGCCTGCGGAAGACTCTCTGAGTCTTTCATGAATTCAAAATCTTCCGGAACCTGCCCAAATAATCCTGCGAGCGTTCCGCCGGCTTCCTGATCACTTATTTGAGGATGCATTTTCAGCGCTTGTTCTGTAGCCGGATTCGAATACACGACTTGGAGATTTTCATCAGCTTGCACTAATTGAACTGATGTATTCGTCACCATTTCAGCCAGCCGTAGTTGCTCTGCATGTCGCTTCGTAAGTAGTCGTGCCAGTATGAAGGCTGACAAAAGGATCGCGACAGCCGTGACACCAAAAACTGTCTGGCCAAATACCTTTACTGAAAACGCTGATGCCATAACTTCTGTTTCAGGTACTGTCGCAACAAGCATCCAGACAATATCTGAGTCAGTCGCTTGTGGACACACTGAAACTTTAGCTGAAGCACAGAGCAAACCACGGCTCTCCTCATCGCTTCGAAGAGAATAGCTTTTTGACTTTGTGAATGCAGTAAATTTTGCCTGCGCTTCATCCGAAACGAAAAGGTGTGGCCGTAACTTGGTAGACCTGCCCTCGGACCCACGTGTCCAAGAATCTCCATACACTTCGTATGAAACGCTACCGGAGGAAACACCATTGCTAGAAATTATTTGGTCTAATTGCTCAAATGAAACAAGAAAAAGTAAAACTCCAGCTACCTCGTCCTCAACCTGAACCAATGTAGCGAGACTCAGGACAGAGTTTTCTGCCGGCCCATATGGCATATAGTCAACGCACGTGAAACCATCAGCCAAACGACTATCTAGCAAGGCATCTACTGCGTCTGCCGGACCACTTTTCTGCAACGATCCAGAAGCAAATCCAGCGCCAAAATCACGCCCTTTATTTGCACTGTAAACAACATTCCGCGTCTCCGCATCAATGAGTAGTATGTCGTAAAGCCTCAACCTCTCCTTGATGCTCCGCATCACTGGATGAAGTTCAATATGGCCTGCTGAGTACGACGACCCATCTCCTGCATCATCTAGTAAACTTTTCGCATCTGTTTTATTTGCATTTTGACGCACATAGAGATCGTGAAGAAACAAGCCGGGGCCCTGCAACTCATTAACAAACACATCTGCTTTACTCTCGCTCTCTTTCTGATCATCGTCTTCAGTGTCCAGCATAGCTGCGTAATAGCTCAGCAGACCCGTGCGAACACTCTCTTCGCCTGATGGATTCGCCTGAAAGTCACGGAATCCTGAAATCATCTCAGCGGCACTGGTTTCAACCCGAGGAAGAGATGCCGTCACCTGAAGTTCTGCAGCAAGTTCCGCATACCCCAGACTCATAGTGTTTGCTGTCAAATCAGACGCTAATTCAACCCGCTGAAATGCAGCGACCTTAATTGCAGAAAGCGCTGACTGATACATCGCGATACCAAGAACCCCAAGGGGTAGCAATGACATCGTAACCAGGGCAATAAGTACTGGATTTCGCGGAGAACGTTCCTTCACAAGTTGCATCATTTTTCCGTGCACTGCGTGAGTTTTAAAAGCCATTCCAGCACCATGTCCGCCCGTATCTCCGGGTGAAGTGCCATCAAAACCGGCAGCCAAACCTGCGTTTCAATGTCATGCTGAATTACACAATGTGTTCTTCGGGAATACCCTCATCAGGCTTCGTATGCAAATAAACCCAGCCACTCATCTCACTTTATCACAGAAACAGGCATCTCCAGCTGTCGGAAAGTACCGTTTATAGCAAATACGTCGATCATGACTCCATAAATGCGTCAGCAAAAAACGTTCTGCTGAAGACGTTTTAAATAAACATGCGTCACAGGATCACTCTCCACACTTCGCAATCAAACCGCGTAGCAGCAAAAACCGCGTAGCAGCAAAAAATGGGTCACCGCTTTTCCTTTGGAATCATGCTTCCGTGTGGGTCGATATCTTTATTGCCAAGTTCATCCTCAATACGTTTTCTTACTTGCTCTCCAAGATGATGTTCAATCCACTCTGCTGGTGGATGAAGGTGATCGACGGGGAGATCAACATGTTTCCCAAGCCAGGTTTCCCACAATCGATGAGATCGAACGATGAGTTCGGCATGCATTCGTCCTTGTGGAGTTAAGACAAAAACGTTTTCTTCTTTTCGTAACTTGCCACGTACACATAACCATCGATTAATAAGTCCTGCGAAACCACCTTCCTGTACCAACTGCTTTGATTCTTCCGCTCTCCACAGTGACGCCAGTCGGTCTTCGATTTGCACTCGCCACAAATAGACTAATTTTGAAACAAGTCGAGCCGCTACGCCATCATCTGGTGCAATGAGAATAGCAACGAGATACTCGACGCCTAACACGACCGCCATCATCCCCGCGGCGGAGGTACTGAATCTCCATGCAAGAAGATAGCCTCCAACGGCACCTACGGCTGCAAATAGCACCGCGAGCCAAACCGCATGGTGGAGCCTGTGAACCAATCGCTCCGCAGCGGCAGCGGGAACCACAAGCATGGCAACGACAAGAATCGCACCGACCGCGACAAACCCGGTGACCGTAGCTAGTGATACGCCTATCAGGAGACCACATGTCACCCCTCCTACTGGTATTCCAGCTGCTTTTGCAGCATCAGTATCAAACGCCGTAAAAATCTGCCACCGCCATGTGCACCAAACACCAAAAATAATAAGCACGAGAACAGACAACGCAGATACAAAAGCCCTTGGGAGATCCCACCCGTACACACTCACAGTATCAAAGGGTACAAGTTCTAGGATACCGTAGAGAACGCAACCAGGGTCAAGATCAACCCGAGAACCTGATACGGTGATCAGCAACACCCCAGCAGCGAAGAGCGTTGTGAATGCAACTCCGACACTTGCGTCTTCCCAAAGCCCCGCGTGACGAAAAAGAAATCGGGTGGACCACACGGTAGTCATTGCAGCTACGGTAGCCCCAAGTAATACACCGACTCCACCGGGCTGAGCACCACAAAGTACCGCTACAACAAGCCCAGGTAGAACCGCATGGCTGATCGCATCACCCAACAAGCTCATTTGACGAACAACCAACAGTGTGCCAACGATTGCACAGCATGCAGAAACAACTACCGCTGTTGCTATAGCCCATCCATGCAATGGGCCTACCCGATCAAACCATAGCGTGATAGCAGAATCTGCAACGAGATTGATCACAGTTTTTGCTCCGTCACTACACGGGCAGTTGTCTCGGCATCTTTTTCTTCACAACAGGCAGAAGGGAGCAGACTTGTAGCTCTAGCCCGCCATACGATTCCCCGGCAAGGTGCCAGAAAAACAGAAAAAATTAAAAATGATGTTGCTACAAGAACGACAACCGGCCCAGTTGGTATCTGAACGGCTACACTGCTAATCGCAACGCCCAAGAGCGAGCTCACGAGTCCAACAGTTCCGGCAATGACCAGCATCGGCACAATTCGCTCTGTCCACTGACGGGCAACTGCTGGCGGAATGACTACGAGTGCCGTCACCAAGACCGCACCTGCTGCTGGCAACCCGACAACAACCATCACCGCAACAAGAGCAATTAACACGAAATCTATTGTTGCTGCAGGCCACCCAGCCGCCGCGGCAAAATCTCGATCAAAAGCAACCATTGTTGCTTCCTTCAGACCGACCACGATACACAACACACTTGTAGCGGAAACAGCCCCAAGCAAGATTGCATCATGGGCCGTCAGCGACGCTGTGTGTCCAAGTAAAAATCGCTCCAAGCCTCCACTCCCAGGAATCCCACGAGACACCATTCCAGAAATTAATGTAATCCCCAGCCCAAAAGAAACGCTCAGTACGATTGCGATTGCTGCGTCATCACGAGTACGGGTGAACTTTCGAATGAGAACCAAAAGAACTATCGCAACCATTGCTGAAGTCAGGCCACCGACAAGAAGAACAGCGAGATCACGCTGTCCAGTCAGGAGCAAAGCGGATGCGACACCAACAAGCGTTGCATGAGCCGCCGCATCACCAACTAACGCCCGCTTACGAAGAACTCCAAACGTACCAATCACCCCCGCAGCACAACCAACTGCTGCAACACCCGCAGCTACGACAAGTGTGTTGTAGGGGAGGAAGGCCGCGATCACGCTCAGGCGGATCATGATGTTCTTCCTCCTCGCTCAACAGCTTCTCCAATTTCATCCAAAACACTCAGTCGACCGGAATATGTCATTGTGAGGTTTTCAGGCGTAAGAATCTCTGCTGTCGGGCCGGCAGCAACGAGACGCATATCGACAAGCGCTACTGCATCAAACCATTCAACAGCCGTGCGAATGTCATGATGAACCGCAACAATAAGTTTCCCTTGATCTCGAAGAGTAGCCAGAATGTTGAATATCTGCTCTTGCGACCCAGCATCAACACCTGCCATGGGCTCATCAAGCAGGTAAATCTCCGCCTCGCGGGCAAGCGCTCGAGCTAAAAAGACTCTCTGCTGCTGGCCCCCTGAAAGTTTCCCGATCTGTCTATTTGAGAAATCAGCGAGCCCAACACGATCAAGACTATGCAAGGCTAATTCGCGTTCACGTTTCCCACCTCGTTGGAACCAACCTAACTTTGACGTTGCCCCCATTCGGACGACATCCATAACGGTCACTGGAAAATCCCAATCAACCGTTTCTCTTTGGGGTACATACGCAATTCTTGAACGAACCTGAGCAAGTGGCTGCCCCCAAAACCGGACACATCCTCCAGCTCTTTGCACAAGATCCAAACTCGCCTTGAGCAGGGTACTCTTCCCCGCGCCATTGGGACCAATAATGCCAAAAAGGCAAGGCTTGGGAATCTCGAAATCAACATTCCACAAGACTGGCCGACGACCATATGCAACAGTGAGGTCATGCCACTCAAGCATCGGTGCATCGGCATGCACCTCAGAAGCAGAGTCATTCCCAACCATGAAGATGTTTTCCTTCCCCGACGCATTCGTGCACGAAGGCAAACGAGTTACTCAAGACTATCCGGAAGAGTGCTCGTTACATGAAGCGCTTTAACAATAGTATCAACGTTCGAGAGCAAGGCACGCTTAAGCGTATCACCCCCCCCTCCAACCGGCCCCAAGGCATCGGAGTACAGCCGCCCACCAAGACGTACCGTATGACCACGTGCCGCAGCACCCTCTATCAACGCTGTAACATTTCGATCAGATACACTCGTCTCGACAAATACCGCAGGTATTCGACGGGCAACAACCATGTCGACCAATTGATTTATATCAGCCAGACCAGCCTCACTCTCAGTACTCGTTCCTTGTACCCCAACGACTTCAATTCCATAAGCTCGACCGAAATAGCGAAACGCATCATGGGCTGTAATCAGCACTCGATGCTGGCGAGGAATTTTTTTGAACTTCTGACGAATCGTTCTATCGAGTTCTAAAAGTTCTGCCGCGTATTTTGTCGCACCCTGCCGGTACTGCTCGGCAGATCCAGCATCCAATTTTGACAACGCTTCAGCAACCGCAGGCGGGCAATAACTCCAAAGCTTTGCATCAAACCATATATGTGGATCAAAGAGTTCGTTACCGATGGAAAGAAGTTCCGTTTTTGGCACGGCATCGCCAACAGCTACAAAAGGACGCTTACGACCTATTCGTTCAAGGAGTTCAGCCAACTTGCCCTCAAGATGGAGTCCGTTGGCAACAATCAGGTCCGCGCGAACAAGCCTGTCAATGTCTCGTGGCGTGGCACGATACGAATGGGGATCAACACCATCAGCCATGAGACTTTCGACTACAACACAATCACCACCAACATGCTCAACTAAATCAGCAACTACTGTTGTGGTAGCGACAACACGGATGGGTGAAGTTGCTTGGGAAGTTTTCCAGGACGCCACAAACAGCAAAAAAACAACAAAGAACTTAAATAATCGCAGCATTTTTTTTCGGCCTCTCAAAAACCTTTTTTTGGTCAATCAAAAATTGTATCGTAATACCGCGGGAACTGCACTGCCACCGCAGTGACGCTGCACCACCGGTATAATCCGCTCGATTCCCGCAATCTGAGTATTATCAATGTTTTCAGGGCAGATTTGATGGCCTGAAACCAGCGCGTTGACGGAAAGATCATGCAGTCTTAGGTTCAGGGCTATCGTGTTGTATCAATTCTTTTAAAGAGGCTCTTCCCCATGGACTCGGGTTATTGCAAACGTTTCCGAATGGAAATCGATCTTCCCAGATCGTTTGTACCGTCGGTATCACTGACACCTGGGTACCATCTTGTCCCATGGAATGAAGGCCTTCTTGATGCACACGCACGGACGAAGCACGAGGCGTTTTGCAAGGAAATCGATGCACAGGTGTTCCCCTGCCTTGGTGTACTTTCTGGCTGCCGAAGGCTCATGCATGAAATACGCAGAAAGCCCGGTTTTCTCCCTGAGGCGACCTGGTTGGTAGCGCGAAATAGTGGTCGCTTCCGAAGACACGAAAAGGCTCCGCTTGCACCACTCGAGTGGTGCGGAACAATCCAAGGTGTACTCGATCGCTCAGGCGTAGGATCGATACAAAATATCGGCATAGTGCCATCTCAACGAGGCAGTGGACTTGGCAGTGTCTTGATTGAACGTGCGTTGTCCGGGTTCCAAACCGCTGGTGCCTATCGAGTAAGTCTCGAAGTGACTGCAGAAAATATCGCAGCAATCAGGCTCTATCAACGTCTTGGTTTCCGAAGATCAAAAACTATTTATAAACCAGTCGATTCCATACTCTTTACCGACAGTGGGCATTCTTCTATTAATCCCCTGCCACTTGGATTTCCTGAAAGCCGAATACGGCATCAAAACGAATTCAATGAGACCAGCAATGAGACCAGCAATGAAACCAGCAAAAACCAGCAAGACTTGATTGCTACGATGGTTTCCTCCGTGGTTGATGAGCTAGCAGTGGCGGAGACACCACCAGATATGGCAGACTCTACCAACGGCAATTTGCAGATGATGCCCTCCGGTGCATCAAAACCGCTGATTGGCTCGTCTCCAGTATGATTGTTTGTCCGCATGACAGAAGCAGAGATTTGTGAAGCAGACCCTTCAAACGGCTACCCTAGACAACGGAATTACTCTACTCGGTGAGTTCTTGCCTGGTGTTGAATCAGTCTCAGTATCTTTCCATGTTGCCGCTGGCAGCCTCTGCGATTCTCTCATGAATGGCACAACCATTCGTTCGTGCTGTGGTCTCGCAACACTTACCGGCGAGCTCATGCTCCGAGGTGCCGGAGATCGAGACAGCAAACAACTCGTTGCCTCGCTTGACAATGCCGGCGTTCAGTGGTCGCAGTCAGTCTCAATGAGCCATGGTAGTTTTGCAGGCGCTATGGTATCGCGACAGCTACCAGAATCATTAGAAATCTATGCCGATATCCTCCGACGCCCCCTTCTGGACAAACAGCAGTTTGATCCGGCTCGCCAAGTTGTTCTGCAGAACCTCGCCGGCACCGAAGATGACCCAACTCACCGGACGATGCTCGCTCTTCGAAAAGCACACTACCCATCCCCTTGGGGCCTTCCAAGTGAAGGCACCTCGGCTGATGTCAGTAACCTGCAGCACTCGGATGTTCAGAAATTCGTGACTCGCTTTATCCAACCGCAAGATATGATTATCTCTGTAGCTGGACGTCTTGACTGGCCTGAGTTCACAAAGCAGATTGATTCACTGTTCGGCGACTGGCAAGGACAAAATCGTGAACCAGTAACCAATGGTGAACGAGGCAAAAAGACATGCCACGTTCCCTATGATTCACAACAGACTCATATTGCACTGGCGTGGGACGTGCCTCCCTACAGGGACCCCGATTCACTCCAGGCAACAGCTGCTCTTGCTGTTTTAGGTGGAGGCTCGAGTTCAAGGCTCTTTACCGAGGTTCGCGAAAAACGAGGTCTCTGCTACAGCGTCTCGGCTGGTTACCAAACTCAGCGAGATATCGCTGCAGCGATGGCCTACTCAGGCACTACAGCAGATCGAGCCCAAGAAACTTTAGATGTCATGCTGCATGAAATTAAGCGTCTTCCTGGGACGATCACCAATGAAGAACTTGATCGAGTGAAAGCTCGAGCGAAGAGTGGGCTTGTCATGCAACAAGAATCAACGGCGGCACGTGCAGGAGCGATGGCACGACAGTGGTTTCATCTCGGGCGCATTCGGTCACTTGCCGAAGATCTCGAGCGCCTTGATAACCTTACCGTCGAGAGTATTGAGCATTGGCTCGCCCAGAATCCTCTCTCCGAAGTCACTACTGTTTCTCTCGGCCGTAACCCTCTAGAGGTGCCTGATGCAGTTTCGCCATGAGCAGCTTCCAAATGGCCTCGACATCATTGCGGAAGTGAGCGAATCAGCTCATTCAGCGAGTCTTGGTTTTTTTGTGAAAACAGGCGCACGAGATGAACATGACTCAATCTCTGGCGCGAGCCACTTTCTTGAGCACATGGTATTTAAGGGGACCGATACCCTATCCGCCGAAGACATCAACCTTCGCTTTGACTCCATGGGTGCAAGCGCGAATGCCTTCACGAGTGAGGAAGACACTGTCTATTACGCGGCGGTTCTTCCGGAAAAGCAGCATGCTGCAATCGAATTACTCGCAGCTATGATGCGACCAGCTCTTCGTGAAGATGATTTTATTACCGAAAAGCAGGTGATTCTCGAAGAAATAAAAATGTATGACGATCAGCCGCCCTTTGGTGCGGATGACCAGTGTCGGGCTCTCTTCTTTAAAGACCATCCGCTTGCCAGAAGCGTCCTAGGGACGGAGTCTTCCATCGAGGCACTGCCGGTCGAGGCTATGCGTTCGTATCACCAAGAACGTTATTCAGCAGACAATCTCGTTTTGGCAGCAAGTGGCGCGGTTGACTTTGATTCACTCATAGCAAGCGCTCGCCAACTCTGTAGTTCCTGGCAATCAATCTCACACTCCAATCGCAAGGTCCCGTTTTCTACAACACCGTCCGAGGCAATAACCGACGTCATCACACGCGATCAGGCGGCCTTGGAATATGCCGTTCGAATGTCTCCGGGGCCTGCGGAGGACACCTCTGATCGGTTTGCCGCAAAACTACTTGCAGTCGTACTCGGTGATGACTCCGGAAGCCGCCTCTACTGGGATCTTGTTGATTCTGGAAAAGCAGAACACGCCGCATGCCATCATCATGATTTCCTTGATGCAGGCGTTTTCGTCACACAGCTCTCATGTGAACCCGAAGCTACACAAGCTCTCCTGAACCGTGTGATTGAGATTTATGAGGCAGCGACAAAGGGGCTCACTGACAGCGAGGTCGAACAGGCGCGAAACAAACTTCTTAGCCGCGTTGTTCTCGCAGGAGAACGGCCTCGACAACGGCTCTTTAGCCTTGGGCTCGAATGGGCACACCTCGGCCGATATCGATCGGTTGGTGATGATTTGACGACACTTGACACAATCTCAAGAGAGGACCTTCATCGAATCCTCTGCGAATGGCAGCTCACACAATCATCGACAACGGTTCTTGCGGGCCCGCTTCAGAAAGATTGATTTCACCTCTGGCGGTAACAGTCGGAACCAAAAAAATAACACCTACCGGTGGCTGAGGGCCACATCTTTCGGAAAATTGGTAGCGATGCCACAATAGAATTCCAATGGGGGCTCGTGAAGACGAGACCGTTTGAATCTTTTCCATATTATTTTTATTGATTGAACGCACACATGATTACCCCACTTTTTGCAAACCGTTGGCTCATCTCACTACCGCCGATCTGGCTCGTTGGCATGGGAGCTCTTACCGCATCATTGATTCTTGTGGCACTGTGGGGGCTTCTACGAATGATCGCACCACGAGCCGCTGCGGAGGCCAAAGCGAGTTTGCATGATGGTTTCCTCGGGCCACTTGCATGGCTTCTTTTGGCCGCATCTGGGACAGCGATTGCCCTAACTCCTCTTGTCCCTGTTCGGAGCATAGGCCAATCACTTGGTCGGCTGCTGACGGTCAATGCTTCGTCAACGGTAGTGACTATCGAGCCTGGAAGTGAAAGGGAAAAAATTGACCTCCCGATTCGACCACAAGAATTAGAAAATATTTCTTTCAGTACCGATCAACCGATTATAATCCGAACGCAAAAACCTATCGAAGGTTTTGCCCTGCTTAAGGTGCCGAATATTGATCTGGATCAACAGTCGCAATGGTCATGGGAAAAGTCAGCTGGGAAACCAAATCCATTTCTTGGTAAAAACGCGCAGATTGAAGCAACCAACCTGAATGATAAAAAAGATGCAGCGGCGGCAAGCCTCACAATTAATTGGAAGCTTGTGCCTGAGTTTCCAGAAGTCGCTATTCTTCCAATCACGACGGCAACGCTGCTGATCATAGTTCTTTTATACACACTATTCAGGCTCAGTATCCGGCGTGTTGCAGCTGTCGTATCAGCAACAATGAAAGAAGCTATAGGGCAACCTATCTTCAGTGTAGCGATTGTCGCTGGCATAGTTCTTTTACTGACGTTTATTGTGATTCCTTACAACACGTTTGGTGAAGACGTAAAAATGTTGAAGGATAGTGGGCTTACACTCGTCAAAATTCTGGCGCTTCTCGTTGTCATCTGGACTGCAAGTGTCACTGTTTCTGATGAAATTGAAGGCCGAACGGCACTCACCGTGCTTTCAAAACCACTTACACGCAGACAATTTATTATTGGTAAATTCATTGGGCTATCACTCGTTGCGCTTCTCATTTTCATGGTCCTTGGGGCAGTCCTGATGTCGAGCACAAGCCTGAAGGTAGTCTATGATGCTCGAGAATCCTCAAAAACCGCACCCCTTTGGGCAGACTGCGCGACAGAGATGGTGACTGTTGTCCCAGGTCTTGTTCTTTCCCTGCTTGAAACAATTCTTTTAGCAGCAATAAGCCTGGCGGTATCAACACGAGTGGGGATGATTCCAAACCTTATTATTTGCTTTACGGTTTACGTGCTCGGACACCTTGTTCCACTCATTGTTCAGTCAAGCGTTGGGAAATTAGCAATCGTGCGATTTGTTGGACGTCTTTTTGCAACTCTGCTGCCCGTGCTTGAACATTTCACCATCGAAGCAGCCGTAATCGGTGGCGTACCAGTGCCATGGGGATATCTCGCATGGGCAGCAGTCTACGCAGGCTTGTATTCAGCGATTGCTTTACTCATTGCGATCGTACTTTTCCAAAACCGGGACCTCGCATAACAAGTCCTCGTGATTCTTGGTCATGGGAACCAAATGTTCTTCGTCCGACACGACAGCAGCATCTGGCCGACCTGATAGCACCAACAGCAAGTGTGTCGATGCCTCATGCATCATCGTGCAAGACCAACAGTACCGCTTAACCCCACCTGCTCCGGACGCTGCAATGGCCCTCCAGTAGGTGTCATCTCGCCACCGCGTTCGTATCGAGAAACCGCCTCAGCAGAACCCTTCATGAAGAACTCTACGCCGTTGCCAAACCTTCGCTTCAAACGAGGCCCAAATTCGATACCAACAGTACTGTGATTCTTTGCATACCTCATCTGCGTCTTGAGGTCCAAACCACCGGCCACGGAATCACCTTCAAAATCAACCGATAGCCTGCTGGTGTACCCCGAGGGTCCATCTACTATTGAGTCGCGATCAGCCAAAACACCTGCTGCGATATTGAGGAAAGCAATTTCCTGCTCGACCTCTGCCGTCATGACACCGGCTCCAGCTCTACTGCTCGGCGGCCCTTTCACAAGAAACTCGAGAGGTAATTCTTCTTCAAGAGGCTGCTCGTCATGAACTCGCAAGCCTCCAAGTGCCACTGCAACTCCACCGTCCTTAGAATCTGTATCGAACCCAAACCCATCGAAAGCTAGTTGGTTTGGAACGTCTGCCGTAACATCATCTGCAACCGCTTGACATGCGCAGAGCACGACAGCGGCACAAAAAAACACACGGCATCTTCGAAGACACGCTTTTGTATGTAGAGTCACAGCCTTACCTTCTCCGATATCAACATCTAAACCCATTTGAATTATTATCGTCACACCGTTTCTGCCTACTACTGCTTGGTTCAGGTTGTATCAATCAGGTTGACTCATACACACGAGGCTCAATAAATTCTGGAATCCGTATGAACTACGCACTTTTCCGCATTGCCATAACGGACGGTGAGGCTCCAAGCTTTGTGCACCTGAGGGCATCAAGTACATGAGTTGCGACCTCAAGGGCAGCGGATCCCGCAGAAGCACTCACTCGCGGCTCTGTTCTCTCAGCACAACAATGAAGAAAATCGTCATGCTCTGCAGCAATTGCATTGGAATCCGGTACTGGCAGCGTCTTGTAAGGAAGTATTTGCTGGAAAAAAGCATCTTTGGCTATAGCACGATCTCCAAGCGGAACTGAATCAGCAACAAATCTTCCGGCGGCTACTTCGTCAGACGCGTTCACAACACCGATTGTCTTTGCATTAAAGTCTACAGAGACCATTGCATCCGTTGTCCACATCGAAAGCCGTCGACTCAAGACAGGATTAATTCGTGACGCCATAAGATCTGCCACGAGACCAGACCCAAAAGTAAGCCGTGCTTTCACGACATCTTCATGCCCACCAGTGGCGACGACACCATTTGCTTCAATTCGTTCTAAGCGTCCCGGCTGTAACGATAAGACAAGATCAATGTCGTGAATCATAAGATCCAGAACGACACCGACATCGAGCGAACGATATGTAAATGGGGCTAAGCGAGCCGCCTCAATAAAAACTGGTTTCCCAGACTGCTGGCAGGCAAGATCCCAGGCCGGGTTAAAGCGTTCCACATGCCCGACAGCAACAATACGGCCGTAGCGACGGGCCGTAACAACGATTGCACGTGCATCTTCCACACTAGCCGCGAGTGGTTTCTCAACCAAAAGATCAATTCCTGCTTCAAGCAGCGGTTTCGCAACTTCTGCATGAAGCCCTGTTGGCGCAGCCACAACTGCCACATCAACTCGACCAACAAGATCTTCAGGGGACTCATACGGGTCGCAATCGTACGCCTCAGCAACAACTGCGGCTACACCAGGAACTGGATCAACAACACCTACTAAGTCACAGTCATCTCGGCCTGCTAAAAGCCTCGCATGAATTTTCCCTAAATGCCCGCAACCAATAACACCGACCCGTGCACAACTCATTTCGTATCTCCTAACGATGACAACGCACCACTAAATACTAAATTCTTAAGAGGCTCCCGACGCTTCCACCGGCCGGTCCTCCGCAGCTAACACTGTCGCCACAACCTCCGCATTCAAACGATGACCACTCCTGCGTGCAATTACATCTCCACGGAAAGGTCTTCCCGAGAGAAAAAGATCGCCTATAACATCAAGAACTTTATGACGGGCGCACTCGTTTGGCCAACGCAATTCATTCTCAAGCGGACCATCTGAGCCAAAAACAACAAGATCTTGAGTCGTCACGGTAAGCCCTACACCACTTCCCTGAAGTTTCCGAGCTTCTTCCTCCAACAAAAACGTTCGCGCTCCAGCAATATCTTCTCGGTAACGTTCTGGCGTCACGATCGCTTCATAGTGCTGCGGCCAGATTGACGAACCAGGATATTCCACAAAGTAACTGACTCGCAGACCACCTGTTGTTGGTGGATGCACGTCAACCACTCCGCTACCAGACTCGTCAGATATCGTGAATGGTGACTGCACAACAAGCGGCTTTATAAGACTTCCATTCAAAGACTGAACACCTACACTGTCAATCGCATCGACGTAGGCACGCGCCGAGCCATCAAGGCCGGGTAACTCGGCAGCAGTCAGGCCAACTTCACAGCAATCAACACCGAGGGCCGACAACGCACTAAGCAGATGCTCCACCATTTCCACAGCTACTTGTCCAACCTGAAGGTTCGTTCGTTTCGTTGCAGCGATGCGATTTTTCAGAGAAACCGGAACGCACGCCCCCCCCAAGTCTTCGCGGATAAAACGGACACCTGAGCCAGCCGCACTTGGCCGTAACTCAACACGATTCTCAATCCCACTCCAATAGCCTTTCCCAACAACCGTGATCGATCGACTGAGGGTTTGCTGCGGCCTACTGACCACGCACTTCGCCACGGCGTTATTCGCCGCAGAGGCGGCTCCCGTTGCAGCTTCCAAAACAATTACCCACCCATTAGTGAGGAATGAACCAACTTGGCTATCGAGAGAATTCTGGTGACCTGAAGGCACGCTCAAAACGAGCACTTAGCCCAGCACGAGGAGCAGCGGAACTCTCTAAGAGCCACCGCTGCTCTCCATACTGGCAAAAACATTACCGATTGACAGGGGCTTGACCAGCCGCAC
Organism: Planctomycetota bacterium; assembly: GCA_014238855.1. Lineage (GTDB taxonomy): Bacteria > Planctomycetota > Planctomycetia > Pirellulales > UBA1268 > UBA1268. The sequence goes on along the minus strand of JABAAH010000003.1, from coordinate 83,089 downwards.
TTGCAACGGAACCGGCGTTCAGCCTTGTCACTATATCCGGTGTTATATCAATAGTCTTATCGTAATAGACGAGCGGCTTGGTAATGCCCCGCAGCACCTGATTACGGTCGCTTGATTCTACAGGTTCACCATCAAAACGATGCACTACAGCAATCCCATGCTCTTGAGCAAATTTCGTTACTGCTACCTGAATCTCACCAAAAATTTCATGATACACGGACGCTTCACGGTCCATGAAGTCTTTCTTTTGGAGTTGAGCTGTAACATTAAACTCGCCTTGAGCCTTGGCGACCTCTGCTTCAAGTTTCTTAAATTCAGGCGTACCGGCATTGAACCCCTTCAACTGTTCAACAAGACCGTTAATACGATCTCGCTCTGCCTTTAATCCGTTTTCGGCAGCCATGACCTCGTCCCGCATCTTGTCCATTAGTGTTTTAAAACGGGCATGATTCTTATAGATGTAGCCAATGTCAATTACTGCCTGATGGGTAGCTGGAGGACGACTCGCGCCCTGAGCATGAACGGTGTGTACAGGAAGACTGAGAACCATGCCAACAAACAGGCAAGCCAAGCTTCCATGGATTACTAAATGTCGCTTCACGAGATGCACTCCTTGCGTAATTGTCACGAGAAAACCGCCGTAACCGGACGCCTTTCCGGTAGGTTCGCGAGAACGTATATCTCCGAACGTGAAGGGGATTCTGTCAGGCATGGCAATGTGGCTCAAGACCAATTCGATGCTTAAAAACAAGGCCCCTGGATCAGCGAGGGTCGCCTAGCGTGACCGCAAGGGTAAGCTCTTTGCCATTTCGGAGCACAACAACTTCAACAGTCTCTCCTGCCTTGTGCTTGCGAAGTGCACTATCAAAATCTTCAAGCCCAGTAATCGCACTTTCACCAAGTCTTACGATGACATCACCCCCTTCAAGGCCACCCTTGGCAGCAGGCGATGTTTTCGAGACACCGGTAATCGCATAGCCCCCACCAGGTTTTGCAAAATCTGGAATACTACCGAAGTAAGGGCGATCTCCACCGCCTCCCATGAACGGCTTCCCCGCGACTTCAATGTACACAGGCGGTTCACTCGCCGTCGCCAACTCACGCACAAGGTTTGTAATCAGGCCACTGATTCTCGCCATTCCAGCGTAGTTGACCTTATCCGCCGTATCTGTAGGACGGTGATAATCTGTATGAGAACCTGTAAAGACATGAAGAACTGGAATTTTGCGGGCGTAAAAACTCGAATGATCACTTGGCCCATACCCGCCAGGCTCTTTTGCTACGCTGAACCCGGCATTCGATACGAGTCGGTCAACGAGGTCATCAAAGTTACCACCCGTCCCAGTACCATGAATAATCAGCTTGTCATCAACAAGACGTCCAACCATATCAAGATTGACCATCGCAGCCGTTTGCTCAAGTGGTACAAGTGGATTAGCTGTGTAGTATCCGCTTCCAAGTAGCCCTCGCTCTTCACCTGCAAACGCAATGAACAAGACCGTCCGTGGGTAAGGACCTTCGGCTTGCAATTGCCTTGCAACTTCCAGCAACGCTGCAGTACCGCTTGCATTATCATCCGCCCCATGATGAATCGCTCGCGTACCTGGCGACAGAGAATTACTGTCCCCAAAACCAAGGTGGTCATAGTGAGCGCCAAGAACAATCACATCCGAGGTACCGGACTTGTCTGATCCAAAACCAACACCTGGAATACAACCGACAATATTATCGGCATCTGTCTGCTGCCGCTGTATCGTCACCTCACCCCTCAACCTCCATCCATCAAGAGTTTGGCTCTTTGGCTCAAGAGTTCTGTCGATCTCCGACTCAAGGGTTACGATCGGTGAACTCGTGGCCCGTTTAATCAAGTCGGCAACAACGCTTCGACTGACTTGCAGAACAGGCATTGAGCGACCGTTTTCACCACCACCAGCACGGCGAAAGTCCATCAAGGCATCCGGCTCAGTTGCAGAGGCATCGTTACAGAACACTACCGCACCTGCTTCATGTTCTGCTGCATTTGCAATTTTTCGGACGAGTGCAGCATGCTGCGTTGCCTGGTTACCGTTAAAGACACTATGAGGATTGTCTTTCTGAGGCTCTTGCCGCAACACGAGCAACGCCTTTGATACAGCCTCTTCTCCCAGTGGCTCATAATCGTCATATTCTTGTGTTGGCGCTGTTATGCCATAGCCAGCAAAGGCAAGGGGTAGATCAAATGTTCCACTGCCACCAACTGCGAGCGGCGTAAAGGTTTCCCCTAGTTTCAGTGGTAGAGAAACTTCTACTGATCCATCAGACGCCAATTTCACAAACTCGGCATGGTTTGCCTGCTCTTTCGGCAAGACCGCCTCTAACGTCATTGTAAAACGCTGCTCCCGGACGCCATTGACGGACTCGAGGCCTATTTCAGCAAACTGCTGGCTTATCCAATCTGCTGCATCACGAATGCCTCTGGTGCCGGGCCCGCGACCCTCTCGCTCTGGAGCAGCAAGCCATGTTACATCAGCCCGCAGCCGATCCTCTCGCCCGTTCGCCGCCGCTTCCAGTCCAGGCTCTGCAAGTGCGGCACTCGTAGCGAACAAACAAACCGAAATCACACACCAATATAAAAGTGTGATGGCAGGTCTGAACGACAAAAACACAGAATCCTGATGATTCGTTTCGTGCCGCCAAGAGTTCATTTTTCTGGATTGAGCATATGCCACAACCATGATGAACGGTAGCTCCGAACAATCCGACACCTTTGCTTGGAACACAGCTCGGACACCCCTCATTAGCACCATTGGCAAGATCATCATGACTCTCCATTGCACCACGTACTTACGTCGTTGAAACAACACCTAGGGTATTTTACCAGTGTGCAACAATGGTGTGAAATCTTTTTTCCTCGCGGCTGTCACTGTAAGGAGCCAAGTCTCTGTACATATGCTAGAATAAAGATAAATGAGGGGTTTGAAAATCGATCATTCTGGGAGTTCATTTGTGCCCTCGCTGTATGTCATTCAAGGCCATGGCCATGGAAGCCACTTCGACCTTGATCAACTCGTTTCAACTCGTGATGAACAAACCATCGGAATCGGCCGTGAAAAAGGCAACGGCATTGCTTTAGAAGACCACGAAGCGTCCCGTAAGCATGCCCACATTCGAAAGCGCGACGACGCGACCTATCTTCTTGTCGATCTTAATAGTTCAAACGGAACCTTTCTCAACAGCCGCCGTATCTCTGAATCCGAACTTCGGTCGGGAGATCGCATCCAGATTGGCCGCACGGTCTTTCTTTTCTCTCGAGGAGAGAGCGGCCTGGTGCCACCTACGAACGTTGAGATAGTAGGATCAAACTCCGAAAATGATGGATCGCGAATTATTGCCGCTATCCCGGACAAACTAGGGCTAAATCTGCCACCGCTTCCCGAAGACGACACCCAAAACCACTGGCTTGTCCAAGCTCAAAATAATCTTGATGTGATGTATCGTACTGCACTTGCAGTGAGCCACACGCTCGATATTGATGAACTTCTCGACAGAATACTTCAACTCATCTTTGACTGGCTCGAAGCCGATCGCGGCTGCATCATGTTACGAGACGAAGAAAACGGACAACTTGTTACCAAAGCACGTCGTGATCGTAAGTCTGGTGAAAAATCATCGATGGCCATCAGTCGTACAATTCTTGATTACGTTCTCGAACGTCACGAAGGTGTTCTCACGAGCAACGCCCAGGGAGACGACCGCTTTCGTTCCGGGCAAAGCGTCTTGCGAACTGGAGTTCATGAAGCGATCTGCGTTCCGATGCAGGGCCGGTACGGTCAAATTGGTGTTCTTTATGTTGACACACTGACTCCGTTAGGTGAAATCATGGCCGAAGGCGGCCAGCATTTCACAAATGAGCATCTCAAATTAATGGTGGCAATTGGTCATCAGGCCGCACTTGCCGTCGAAGATACAACCTACTACTCAGCGATGGTTCAGTCAGAACGACTCGCCGCTGTCGGGCAAACCATAGCAACTCTCTCTCATCACATTAAAAATATTCTGCAAGGAATTCACGGCGGGAGTTACCTTGTTGAGATGGGACTCGAAAAACAAGATCTTGCAGTAGCCAATAAAGGCTGGGGGATTGTCAACAGAAATCAGAATAAAATTTCATCACTCGTGATGGACATGCTCTCTTTCAGCAAAGATCGAAAACCCGATCCGACACCCTCTGACATGACGTCACTTCTTGTGGATATTGTCGAAACAGTCACGCAGCGAGCGGAAGACGCAGGCATTTCTGTCCGCTGCCAAACACCTCAAGACTTCCCTGTCCTTCTTTTCGATACAGAGGCTATTTCACGAGCTGTTTTAAATGTCGTGACAAATGCCATTGATGCTGTCGAAGATCAACCTCATGGAAAAGTTGAGATCACAACTGCGATCGATGAAAAAAGTGAAGTTGTGCGAGTTGTAATTACTGACAACGGTCCTGGCATACCGGCAGAGACCTTACCGAACATTTTTAATCTCTTTGTATCCACAAAAGGTTCCAACGGCACCGGACTTGGACTCACCGTAAGTCAAAAAATTCTGCGTGAACATGGCGGTGATATCTTCGTAGAAAGCACACCTTCTCAGGGAACTTGCTTCACACTGTCTTTCCCACTTCTATTCGGCGAGCACGCCACCGAAGGCACTCAAGGCACCGTGACTGACATGCAATTGCCCTCTGACTTTGACGCCTCAGTGACGCCCTGAAATATTCAGAAGTCCATCAGATGTCATGACAGAGATGCGTGCTTCCGCAGTACATCGAGCATATCTTGAATATCCGACGGAAGAGGTGATGAAAAAGTTAATCGCTCCCCCGTCGTAGGATGGTTGAGTGTTAACGTTGCAGCATGCAATGCCTGGCGACAAAGAATCACAGGGGGACTCTGCGGTCCGCCGAAAAACTTTGAGTCAATGGAGGAGCGTCCACTGTAGAGTGCATCTGCGAGGACAGGGCATCCAATCGCTGCAAGGTGCACACGAATCTGATGTGTCCGGCCGGTCTTAGGAAGAAGTTTTACAAGCGCGGCACCTTTGAAACGTTCGAGAACCTCAAATCGGGTGACTGCTTCGCGACTTGTTGAATGACCACTGCGAATCGCCATCTTCTCCCTTTGGTACGGATGTGCCCCAATCGACAAGCGGATTTCGTCCTGATCTAACTCCGGCTGGCCCTGCGTAATTGCAAAGTACGTCTTCTCTACTGATCGATGTTCAAACTGCTTTGCAAGCCTGTGGTGCGACACGTCATTTCGAGCAACAACAATGACACCACTCGTATCTCTGTCGAGACGATGAACAATTCCAGGCCGCGTCGGGCCACCTGCGTGCGAAAGGCCCTCTTTTGTTACAGGTTCGGAATCTCTTCGTTCGAGATGCCACTTTAAGCCACCGGCAAGTGTTCCCTTCCAGTTTCCCTTTGCTGGATGGACTACTATTCCTGGTGGCTTATCGACTACCGCCATGACATCATCAATGAATACGAAATGAAGTGGCATCTCCTCGGCCTCAGGCCCACTCCGAGGGGGTTCTGGGACAGTGAAGTAGACAATCGACCCTTCCTTTAATCTCAAAGATGCCTTGGCGGTGATTCCGTCGACACGTACCGCACCGCGGTCGATTACTCGAGCGAGATACGAACGACTGTACGTACGAAACCGTTGACTGAGCACCTGATCGAGCCGGACGCCAGCGACTGCCTCATCAACGGAAAAAGATATTTCATCGCCTGGATTCAGTGTTGAATCTGCGGGGTCGGTATCCAGCGGTTACTCCTCTGATGCACTTTCAGGTTGGGCTGTGGCGTCCGCCTTGTTTTCCTTTGCAGGTGTCTCCTCCTGAGTGTCTTCGGTCTTCGGAGGATTCGTTGACTGTTGCCCTGCATCACCTGTCTGGCTGTCACCTGTCTGGCTGTCACTTGTCTGGCTGTCACCTGTCTGGCTGTCACTTGTTACAGCCGATTCTTCTTGTATTGCATTGACTGCTCGTTGGTTAGCAAACCACGTATAAAAAGCTTTTGTTTTATCTCGACCGAGATCTTCTGCATGCTCCGCTGCCATCTGCGCCATTGGGCTTGAAGGAAATTCATTGGCGACAGCCTCATACCCACGACGGGCCTGATCTAAATCCCCGAGGCTTTCACGAGCTTTTGCAAGTCCCATCGTCGCACGCTCTGCAACCATGCTGGTCGGTCGTTGTGACAACACATCGGCATACGCTGCAGCGGCTCGCTCAAGACGCTCACGAGCGACGTCATTGGCGGGGTTCAGCTTTGCAAAAAGTAAATCTGTGGCCTCAGCTAATGTTCTGTCGGCCAAAATGAGTTCGGCCCACTGTGCTGCAGGCGTATCAGGATAGCGAAGAATGACTTCTCTAAATCCTTCCGGATCCCCGGTTACGAGCGCAGCAAGACACGTATCCCAGCTTTCTGAGCGGGTTGCCTCCCAACGAGCAGACACGAAAAGACCGAGTAAAACGAGGATAAGGCCACCGATCGCAACGGAAAGAATGGGCGTCACGTACGGACGCAAACGATCTGAAAGATGTTCAGCTTGCTCGGAAAGGTCGTTTTCCTGCAGTTCGTGCCGACGTTCCGACTTCATCGCATTCTCCATTCGTGTAATTTTACCGCGCTCGCCGCCGTGTAGCGGATTCAACAATTACCATACTTCCACGCCAAATAGACGCTTCTTGAGGCGGAGCGTCAAGGTGACCCTAACAGTGTGGTAGAGTCCACTAATACTGACAGCCATGCCAACGAAAGAAAACTACTCAAACCACCGAACGGACCCTCAACGGGGCTTGAATACTGCTCAAATGGAAGCAGTTCTTGCCTCCGTGGGACCTCTGCTCGTCCTCGCTGGTGCGGGAACAGGTAAAACCCGTGTTGTCATTTCTCGAATACTTCACCTTGTCCGGCAAGGAACATTACCCGAACGAATTCTAGCGGTTACATTCACGAATAAAGCAGCCCGTGAAATGGTGCTGCGTATTGGCAGGAAATTTGGCACAAAACGCAAACCGCAGAGAGGTGAAAAGAAAGACAGCCGCCCCCAGAAGCCTGAAATATCAACCATACATTCACTCTGTGTTCGCATTCTTCGTCGGCACGCTGAACGGGCTGGCTATCCGAAACGTTTTGTGATTGTGAACCGGGGGGAACAAGAAACGACTGCTCGGAGAGTACTCAAAGAGTTGAAAGTAGCTGAAGCAACCCTGCGACCAACTGATCTCCTTGACCGCATTAGCCGATGGAAAAGCCGCGGGGTTCGACCAAATGAGGTTTTCGATACCCTCTCTGTTGATGCCGATGATTCCTGGGATCTTGCGGCAGCAGGATATCAACGTTATCAACGACTCATGCAAGGTGTTGGTGCCGTTGACTTTGATGACTTACTTCTCCTTGTTGACCAGCTTTTCGAACAAGACGATGTCATTCGACAACAAGAAGCCACTCGCTTCGATCACATTCTGGTTGATGAGTATCAGGATACAAGTGGTATTCAGGAACGCATTCTTTCAGCTCTTGCCCGTGATCATAGAAGCCTCTGTGTTGTCGGCGACGATGACCAATCGATTTATGCATGGAGGGGCGCGCAGATCTCTCATATTCTTGATTTCCCAACTCGCTGGCCAGGCGCCACAGTTGTCCGACTCGAGGAGAACTATCGGTCAACTCCTGAAATTATTGAAGCTGCTAACCAGCTCATTGAATGCAATTCACGCCGGCACGGCAAAACACTTATTTCCAGAGTTCCTTCAGGGCTTAAGCCAAGCATCGTGCAGGCCCAAGATGAAGTTGATGAAGCACGCCGCGTCACGGCCGATGCACAGGCCTTACTCATGGAGCGATTCGCACCCCCGAATGAAATGGCTATTCTTGTTCGGACTGGCGAGCAGACTCGTGTCTTTGAAACTGAATTACGCCACCGTAATATTCCTTACGAACTTATTGGAAGTCGTTCTTTTTTCGATCGCCGTGAGGTCAAAGATGTGCTGTCATTCCTTCGGCTCCTTGTTGACCAGAGCGACGACCTTGCACTTGCACGAATCGCAAATGTCCCACCCCGCGGTCTGTCGTATAACGCGATTGAAAAGGCCCGCAGAAAAGCTTCTGAGACAGGGAAAACCATCTGGCTTACACTCCTCGAACTGAAACAATCTGGACAGCTGTCGCCTGCGGCGTCCACCGGTGTAGAAAAACTTGAAAAACTTATCTCGCTAGGTCCAGCAAACACCACAAGTGGACTGCCGGCGGCCGATGCGCTCCAGCGAGCTTTGGATCAGGCACAATATCGGCAATACCTAGAGAAAGAATTTGAGGATGAAAAAGAGCAGGAATCACGCTGGCAGTCAGTAGAGGAGATTGTTAACGGTTTAGCTCGATACGAAAAAGAGCATGGATCTGCCGAACCTGCAACTACTGTTCAGCGATATCTCGATGACCTCATTCTTGAGGTGACAGAAGCAGAACGGTTTGAGGAAGATAAGCCAAAAGGCAACGCCCTGAAACTCATGACACTTCATGCCGCAAAAGGCCTTGAGTTTGATTGCGTATGGATGGTTGGTTTAGAGGAAAACCTTTTACCTCATATCAGAGCAACAAATGAAGGCCTCCCTGCAATCGATGAAGAACGACGTCTCTGCTACGTTGGGGTTACTCGTGCTCGAAAACGACTTATTCTTTCCCTTGCACTAACTCGCATGAAATGGGGAAAAGCAAAACCCTGCAAGCCAAGTCGGTTTCTCTACGAACTCACTGGCCAACCAGAAAAATTCAGCGAGGGACCTGCAGCACCAAGAGAGAAGGTGGGTGCAAAACCACGAAAACGCTAGGCACCACAATGAACACATACGACCGCGAGAAGGCCTCGAACTTCATTGAGCATTCAACAAGGCATCCACAAATCATCGTGCTTAACTTCGAAACACGTCCGGCAACATTCCAACAAGGTTCCAGCGCCCTCCTTTGCCCGCCGCAATAGCAGCATACATTTCGGTGACACCCCCAGCGAGTTGTTTCCCCTTACGATGCCAAGGGAACCAGGGCGGCGTTGGCCAGACTCGTAATGGTGCTCGAAGAATTGAATTGTTTACCAATGGTAAAAACTGTGGGTTATGAACGTGCCCGATACCACTCTGAGGGTTCTCGATAGTGCCACCAGGAAAACCACCCCAAGGGATATTTGCTACAGCATAAGCAAGCGCCGACCATGCATTGACAGCAACAACCCCGTATCGCAAATGTTCAATCAAAAGCTCAACTCGAGATGCATCATGTGTTGCCATTCCATCAGGACGAGTCACGCTTGCAGCAAGTGTTCCGGGCAACTCTCGCACGAACTGTGAAATTTCCGTACAAAACTCTTCAATTGAGTCGCCATCAACAGCTGTCTCAACTGCAATTGGAATAAACCATTCTTGTGCAAACCAATGCGGCTGATCATCCCGCTGAATATTTTGCAAGAGCCTCGGTTTTATGCACCCACCTGTAATGCAATGACCCGTTGCCTTCTGGTGGAGATCAATGGCACCGGGATACCAGACTGGTCTCGCGGGCAAACTTGCAAGCCGCTGTTCGATACGATCAAGAAACTGTTGTCGTTGACTCCAGTGTCGACTCGTCAAGACAACTTTTGTCGCGATACAATTAAACGATGAATTATTTGCTATTGATGCTGCAACCTGGTCTGCTTGATACAACAGGTCTTTTTCAGAATATTTGCCAGGAACAACAATCCACGGAGTAACGTTTCCGAGTTCACACGTGATTTCCTTAACGCCTAATTCACTTTGACTACTTCGAACAATGTTTCGAAATGTTTCCTCCCCCCCTGTGAGATGCATCGCAGTCACTTCTTTATTTCTGATGGCGTCACTTACGAGTTCCGTATCGCCAATGACAACGCTTAACAACCCCGCCTCTACGAGCGGCTTCAATGCAGAACGAAAAACTGTTACCAATGAGGCCTGCACCGGATGCAGCTTGAGCAAAACAGCACGACCATATTCAAAGATTTGACTCACGGCATCAGCTGCAGCTAGGCCAGTAACGTTACCTGCACCGAGTACAACAGCAACGCCACCCGAATGCGGACGCCGCTGACACTCTTCTTGCCACAGCTTCATAAATGTTTCAACACTACCTATATTTGCGCAACGAACAGTCGCTTGATGCCCTCGAAAAATTGTAGAGTCATAAAGACTCCGTACAGGCAATACATCGATAGATAGTAACGAAGATGGTGTGCCAAATGGCGACTTACTGTCCTGTTTCTGCACGTGCGTCACTCTCGGCTTCACTGAAACATTCGCCATCCCCGATGTACCAACACTCCGTAAAGCCTGCTCAGTGAGAATTAAAAGACGCAGCGTCGCAATAGGACCAGTTGCGGACTCCTCCGCCCACAACATCGAACGAAGCTCGTTGGAGCACACCAACTGGCCATCGGGGCCAACCGATTTCATCGCAACAGCAGCACCAACCCACGCCTGCGCTTCTTCACCGACTGCCTGAGCTGTTTTCTTCGCCAATTCTGCGCGATCAACCAGAGCAGTGCTCTTCCAACGATCCGCAGCTTGCGATAATCGCAGACATTCCGTAGCTACGTCAAACTTGCTTGAAACCATAATTCTCTCCACATGCTCGCAGGTCAGATGGGCAACTTCTCTGAAGTACCCACGCCGAATGATAAAAGCAAACCACAATACTTAGCCACATATCTGCAGGATAGCGTGCGTAAAGAATCATTCCATACACGGCTAACTGCGAACCACACTTGTTTCCACTACTTTCCAATACAGTGACGGGAAAAGACTCGATCAAGAATGTCGGTGCCCACCACCGCTCCTGTCACCTCACCTAAAGAGTCGATGGCCTGTCGCAGAAGTACCGCAAGGAGGGCTTCATCCGGCGAGCCACCGTCACAGCCTGTCATATTTTTTTCAGCATGGACAAGAGACTCATTCGCTTTTGAGATTCCAGCACGGAGCCTGATTGTGGCAGGTGTTTCACGATGTATCGCCGAAACGGCATCCAGTATCCGTCGCCTAAGTGCTTCGACACCTATACCTGTTCTCGCACTTGTGCGGATACACCCGCGGCCGTCAGTCGAAGCCTTACCGCCATGACTTTGATCAACGCGAGTTACAACAGGAATATATTCAGTCGCAAAATCACCCAGTCCTAGGTCACGTTCTGAGTCACCCTCGTGACACGCAATCACTACATCCGCCCGACGAATTTCTTCCCTCGCAACTTTGTCAGCAGCCATACTCACCTCTCGCTCAGCCAGAAGATTACCACTGGCTTCGCCTATACCTGCAAGATCAACAAGAACACATGTGACGATTCCTGCAGCATCGCACAGTTCACCAGCAATCCAATCCCGAGTCGTCCCAGCTTCGTTTTCCACCAGCGCCATATCACGTCCAACCAAACGGTTAAAGAGACTGCTTTTACCAATGTTTGGTGGTCCAGCCAGAACTACCCGTGGCAGACCCGCCTGCCCACCACTATCACGAGCTACCAACTGAACGGCAACACGATCAAGATGCTGGCGTACATGTTGAATTTTCGGTCCAATTGCAGCCTCCGTGGTATCTGCTACCGGAACCGAATCCGGGGCAAGATCATCTGCAAAGTCAATTGCAGCCTCAATATCTGCAACAAGATCGAGTAGATACTCACGGAGCTCCTCGACTTTCTTCCCAATGCCTCCCGCCATCCGATCAAGTGCTTGAGACAGTTCCTGTGGCGTCCTCGCATCGACAACCGCGACAACAGCTTCTGCTTGCAACAAGTCGATCTTTCCTGCAAGAAAACTACGTAGTGAAAACTCTCCACCGCGAGCTAATCGAGCTCCGAAACGACAAACTTCCTGCACCAACGCCGCCTGTAAAGGAGCCGAACCAGGCAGCTGAACCTCAGCAACTGCAGCCCCTAAAGGCCCTCCGGGACCTGGCCAAAAAAGTAACGAAACAGGGAGTTCACCCCACCTCGATCCTAACGAGCCGGGGTGGAATCGTACCTCTACATTTTGAGCGTCCTGATGCTTATCTGGTAATCGGAGTCGGCTTCCGTCTGCCAAAACAAAGAGGCGGAACAAAACACTACCAAGGCCCTCGCCTGTCAGACGAACGATTGAGCGAGCAGCTGGCTGCGGAGCCGTTGCTGGGGCAACAATAAGATCAGTCGTGGAATCCATGACACCGTTGCTTTATTACAAGCAGATTGCCAACAAGAAGTTACAGGTGGCGACCATTCCTATATTACCGTCGTTTTCGACGCTTTCGTCCACCCGAGGATCGGTCAGCTGGCTTACTGCTTACTGCATCTACTATTGTTGGGCCACCTGCTCCAGCAAGTGCACTACCTGGCTTCGTTGTTGGAAGTAAAAGCCGTTCAGCAATGCCCCAAAGACTTGATGCAATAAAATACAGACACAAACCACACGGCACCTTGAAAAACATTAAGGCCATAAAAAACATCATATACTTCATGACTTGCTGCTGCATCTTCGCCTGTTCATCGACAGCGGGCGGCATGAAAAGTTTCTGCTGCCACAAGAAGAGCCCGATGGTAAGCAGTGGGAATAGATTCAGGTATGGGCCAAGCCAGCCCTCTGGTGAAACTAAAAAGTCTGGCATAAAACCAGACCAATCGAGCATCATATCTGGGGCGGCGAGGTTCGAGCACCAGCGAATAGCAGATGTAAAAAGCGGTGCCTGCCTAAGTTCGACATCTGTCGCCAATGAACGATAGAGGCCCATAAAGATTGGTATCTGAATAAAAACCAACAGACATCCACCGGCAGGGTTGTAGCTATGCTTCCTCCAAAGCTCCTGTGTAGCCATCGTCCGTTTCTGTGGATCGTTTTTATATTTATCAGCAATCGCTTTCATCTCTGGCTGCAGAACCTGCATTTTCTGTGATGACAATGCTTGCTTTCGGCTGATTGGAAACATTGCTCCACGAACAATGACCGTCAGTAAAATGATGGCAACTCCATAGTTTCGAATGATGGCATTCAGAACATGAAGAATTGCGATCATTGGCCGGGCTACCCAACCAAACCAACCGTAGTACACAAGATCATTCATGGATGCCTGCGGACGCCCAAATGCTGCGAGAAGACTCGGACGCTTGGGTCCTGCAAATATGTCGAACCGGTGTGTTACTGGCACATCAGGTTCGAGTTGCAACTCACTGGATAATAATCGACAACTGACGTTAACGAGTTTGCGGCGAGCGGCTTCCGGAACGTCACCAACAACTACTGATTGAACTTCTGCAAGCTGTGGTATTTCTTTTCCTTCAACCGCCGGGAGTAATCCACTCGCGAAATACAAAGCATCGACCCCAGCGAATGAGAGCGGCTTTTCTTCGAGAATAGCACTTGCGGCTTGCTCAGCATCCTCATCCGTCAATGTCAGCCCACTGATGAGTGTTGATGGCTCGCCCACGAAACGCATTGCGACATCTCGAACACCGAGTGAACCCCATGAACGGGACACGCGAGCCGCGTACCACCAACCCTCAGTAGGGAGTCCATTGGGACCATCGATGGTGTACTCAAGACGAGTCGGTTGTGGAGCCACAAATGACACCCTGAGTTGCAACCGATACCTACCTGCACGATCGTTATCTACCAGACCCACGGGGTTATCTGCAGCGGTTACGAGGCGATATTGTTTCGCAACAACCAAGCCATCGTTGAGAGTTCGGCGAAACTCGATAGACATCCGATCATCTGCAACCGTTGCCTCCCAGTCTTTTTGCTCAAGCTTGTTTCCGTCTATCTCACCGCCTTCTGGCCGCTTCTGGCCATCTCGGGATGCGATCGCTACACGAAAAGAGAGTGGGTCGTGAAACCCTGCATTGACATCTACAACAGGAACCGTACTAAACTCTGGACGTATTACCTCAAGTGGTCGGCGAGTTGCACTCACTTCAACAGTTTGCTCACGACCAAGCGATTCTCCCTGTGGCCGACGAAAGACAACGGGGAAACTCTGGCCAGGATTCAGTCGAGCCAATACAGAGGTGAGACTTTGCGGGTCTGGTGTTGTGGAATCAGAGACCCGAACAAGAACATCTCCGGTCTTCAGCCCAGCATTTGCCGCCGGAGTGCCATCACCAACAACGCTGAGACGACACCCCTCCGGAACAACATCTGCAGCAAAGTGACCAATGTATGCCCCGCGATCGTCCTGATCGTGAAACTGATCACCAGCTAATTCAATACGCTCAACAGTCGCCCCACGGCTCGACAGCGTAACAAGCATGCCGGTTGGACCATCAGGTTGAAGTGAACCCAGAGAGAGATGTCGCCGCGGCGATGATGATAATGCCGACTGTTCTCTACCCGACGCCGATTCACCCGAGGACCCAACGACCGACTGGTCCCCAACGAAACGATCAGACTCTGTTGAGGGTGCGTTGGGGCTATCTCCAGTGCCAACCTTGTCTTTCTTTGCACTCTCATCTTGGCTTGCAATATTTTCATTACCAACGGCCACGTCAGCAACCGGCGGTGGTTCTTCTGCCTGCGGAAATAGAAACGTGCGCATGACCTGACTGCCGAGAACAGCAGCCAACGAAAGAGCAATAAAAACAGCGTAGCGTCGTTCCACGATGATCCAATGAAAATCCTATAGGAAAAACAAGAGTATAGCCTGTTTTTGTTCAAATCAGGAGGGGGCGTCTTCCGATTTTTGTTTTTGTTAACGCCCCACGAGAAGCCGATCCCCAAGAAAATTGTCCAGTTCTGGGATATTATAGATTTTGTCAGAGGTTACCTTGTTGTCGTACTTTATCCGTCGATATCGCACTGTCTCAAAATCTTCGACAATCACATAACAGGCCCGGGGGTCATTATCTCTAGGCTGCCCCACCGAACCGACGTTGATCATAGCCTTGGTAGCTGGCAATACCATCTTCACTTCAGTTGTGCCTGGCCCAACAGCCGCAGCTACGAACTCTGGGGCAATAGTAAACACTCCAGGAATATGCGTATGACCCTGAAAGCACAGCCGAGTAATCAGTTCGAATATGTGCTTGAGCTTGAGTGGATTGTATATGTCCTCAGGAAAGACGTACTCGTCAAGAGGTCGTCTTGCTGAACCATGAACAAAGAGTACCTCTCCTTCCTTAAAACTTCTCGGTAATTCACCAAGAAAGTCGAAAAGGTTGTCTTCTGAGCGACGCACTCGCTGGTCATGAGACTCGAGCTGATCACGAGTCCAACGAATAGCTCGTTCTGCTCCTACGTTAAATCCATCTGGATCAAATAGGGCACCTTGATCATGATTTCCAAGAATCACCTTCGCACAGCGATCACGAATAGTGGTTAAACACTCACACGGATTGGGACCATATCCAACAACATCACCAAGACAGTAGAGTGCGTCGACGCCCTGATTGTCGATATCCTCAAGGACGGCTGTAAGCGCCTCAAGATTTCCATGAATGTCACTAATGAGTGCAATCTTCACAAATACTTCCCTGTCACTAAATCAGCCTCAAGTACTCAGTGTTTGGGCGGTCTAAGAGGGCACGCGCTATGACGCCAAAAACAGTATAGAAATTTTGAAATACGGAAAACTACGCAACAAATAATAGTTCTAAAGTGTAATCTACCAACCTTACGGCCACATAATACTACAACAATTTTTGTTCACGTTTCGATTACGGTCAAGCAGGCTTCCCTCATGCCCTCAATTCAGAAGTTTCTTGCGATCGAAACCAGTACGAGTCCAGGGAGCGTAGCCGCTGGAACACTTCCCTCACACCGTGATATAGCAAACCGATCATGCCAGATTGATGACCTTTTCATGCAGGAATCTCGGCTCCCCGAAACAGGCAGTCAGGGACGACATCTCATGCCAGTTCTTGCCGCGGCAGTTGAATCGGCGGGCTGGTCACTTGATATGACCGATCTTGTTATTGTGGCGACGGGGCCTGGCCCTTTTACGGGGCTACGAGTAGGCATTACGACAGCAAAAGCCATTGCCTGGACAAACAATTGTTCTCTTGTAGGAGTTTCGACGGTGTCCTGTTTAGCAACTCAAGCGATTTCAGAATGTGGCCCAGTTGATCGAGTGGAGGTCGTTTTCGATGCTGGACGTGGAGAACTCTACGCTGCGACGGCAACCCAACCGATAGACGGTCTCATTTGGCGAGTCAGTGAGGGCACGTTAAAGAGTCCAGAGGAATGGAGGAAGGCATTACCGCACGGCACCATCGTCACCGGTCCTGGCTTAGCACTACAGCATGACGTGCTCCAAGAACTGCAATCCAACCCGGAGTCACGAAGCATTCCACCAGCATCAGCATGGCATCCAAACTCCCGCACACTTGCCTGCATTGGTCTTGCCGCAGCTGAACGAGGACTCACAACGGAGCCGGCTATATTATCACCCACATACCTGCGAGCGAGTTACGCCGAGGACCGATCAGACGCGTGAGTGATACCTACCGCCAATTCCAAGAGGCCGTTTTTTCTCGACGCCGAGTCTTCCCTGTATAACCGAGTGCACGCCCACGGTACCATGTAAATTGATATGGTATTTTTGGGTGGCGATGGCTTTTGTAGCGAGGCCCCGTGACATCGAAATACATAAAGCAGATGTTTAGGCCGTAAACGTCGTCTGCTGGCGACAATTCCAATATTTTTCCATTGATCAAGAAATTATTCTCATGCAATCAATTCGAAAACTTCTTGTTGCAAACCGTAGTGAGATTGCTATCCGGGTTTTCCGCTCAGCCCATGAACTCGGCATGCGCACAGTAGCCATATATGCCCACGAAGACAGATTCTCTCTACATCGCTTTAAAGCAGACGAAGCATATCTCATAGGACGTGCTGGAGAACCATTGCGAAGTTATCTGGACATTGCTGGAATTGTTGCTTTAGCAAAAGAACACAACGTTGACGCAATTCATCCGGGGTACGGCTTCCTTTCTGAAAACGCTGAATTCGCACGAGCGTGCAATGAAGCCGGGATTATCTTTGTTGGACCACGAGTTGAACTCCTCGAAAACCTCGGAGATAAAACTGCTGCTCGTGAACTGGCTGTACGAGCTGGTGTGCCAATACTTGCAGGATCATCACGCGCTGTCGAAAGTATTGATGAGGCGATCGGCACTGCCGAAGAACTTGGTTTCCCAGTCATGCTGAAAGCTGCACATGGTGGCGGTGGTCGTGGCATGCGAATTGTCCGCAACAAAGAGGAACTTCCTACTGAACTAGAGAGCGCTCAACGTGAAAGTAAAACTGCTTTCGGTAGTACGAGCGTCTTCATTGAAAAGTTCATCGAACGTGCGAGACACATCGAAGTTCAATTACTAGGAGACACCCATGGAAACCTTGTACACCTTTTTGAGCGAGACTGTTCCGTGCAGCGTCGGCACCAAAAAGTAGTAGAAGTTGCTCCCGCCCAAAATCTTTCGTCCACAATGCGAAACCAAATATGTGATGCAGCAATTGCTATTGGCCAAACGGCCAGATATGAAAATGCTGGGACGGTCGAATTCCTTGTAGATGCCGATGCGGATCAATTTTATTTCATTGAAGTCAATCCTCGCATTCAGGTTGAACACACCGTGACAGAGGAAATCACGGGTGTTGATATTGTTCGCAGACAACTACAGATAGCAGCTGGTAAACGATTGACCGACCCGGACATCGGCCTCGGTGACCAAAAAGCTATTCGCACAATGGGGGCAGCAATCCAATGCCGGGTGACAACAGAAGATCCGGAAAATCGTTTCCTACCAGATTACGGAAGAATCACGGCGTATCGTTCCGCAAGCGGGATGGGAATTCGACTCGATGCAGGTACGGCTTTCTCTGGGGCCGTCGTGACTCCGTATTTCGATTCACTCCTCGTCAAAGTAACCGCACGAGGACTGTCTCATGTTGAAACTGCCGGCCATATTGAACGTTGTCTCCAAGAGTTTCGTGTCCGTGGAGTCAAAACCAATATTCCATTCCTCATCAATCTTGTGACGCACCCTGAGTTTTTGGCAGGGAACTGCACAACACGTTTTATTGATGAAACACCAAGTCTTTTTGACTTCCCTGTGCGGCAGGACCGGGCCACTCGCCTTCTCAGTTTTCTTGCCGAAACGATTGTGAATGGCAATCCACTGATGAAAAATCGACAGCCAGTCGCACGCCGAAACCCAGCATGTCTTCCTGAGTTTGATTCCCAGCAAGCCCCACCAAGCGGAAGCCGAACAAAACTTTTGGAACTTGGACCAGAGAGATTCGCTAAATCACTACGCAACCACAAGGAACTTCTCCTTACAGATACAACGATGCGTGATGCTCATCAATCACTCCTGGCGACACGCATGAGAAGCTATGACATGCTCACTATTGCTGACGCATACGCCCGGCTTGCAAGTGGTCTGTTCTCGATTGAAATGTGGGGTGGTGCAACCTTTGACACTGCTATGCGTTTCCTAAAAGAGTGCCCTTGGGAGCGTCTGACTCGGCTTCGTGAGAAGGTCCCAAATATCCTTTTCCAGATGCTGCTTCGTGCAAGCAATGCGGTGGGGTACACAAACTATCCAGACAATGTTGTGCAGGGGTTTGTCAAAGAATCTGCCTCAGCTGGAATCGATGTGTTTCGTGTTTTTGATCCACTCAACTGGGTTCCAAATATGGAGGTAGCTATTGCTGCCGTTCAGGATAGCGGGGCCCTATGCGAAGCTACTGTCTGCTACACAGGAGATGTCCTCGATCCAAAACGTGACAAATATACGCTTAAATATTACGTAAACCTGGCAAAAGAACTCGAGAAACGTGGTGCTCATCTTCTTGCAATCAAAGATATGGCTGGCCTTTGTAAGCCGTTCGCTGCGGGACGATTAGTTAAAGCCCTTCACGATGAAGTTAGCCTACCGATTCATTTCCACACACACGATACATCAGGCGCCGCACTCGCTAGCTGCCTCGAAGCAGCTCGGAATGGAGCAAGTATTGTGGACGCAGCGATGGCACCTTTTGCCGGACTCACGAGCCAGCCAAATCTTAATGCGATTGTTGAAGCGACTCGAAATACCGAATTAGACACGACCCTCAACCCTGAGCCTCTCCGGCAATTAACCCACTACTGGGCTGCTGTTCGAGAACATTACTCACCATTCGAGTGCGGAATGAAAGCACCAGATGCAGATCTTTATCTCCACGAAATGCCGGGCGGACAATTCACCAACTTACTCGAACAGGCACGGGCTCTTGGGCTTGCAGGCCGCTGGGAAGATGTGTGCCGAACATACGCCGAGGTAAACCAACTCCTTGGAGATATCGTGAAGGTAACACCAACGAGTAAAGCCGTTGGTGATCTCGCTCTCCTCCTTGTTACAAACGAAATGAAAGCCAGTGAACTTCTCGAAAGTAAGCGTGAACTAGCTTTCCCAGAATCTGTTATTGATCTTCTGTCAGGCCGAATGGGACAGCCTCCTGGAGGGTTTCCACCTAAGGTGGTGGCACGCGTGGTTCGCAATCAGACCTTGATTAATGGCCGGCCGGGAGCAACACTCGCACCCGCGGATACAAAAAAAGCAATGGCAGAAGTCACCTCCATTGTTGGCCGCGAGGCAACCTCTCGTGAGGTTTCATCGTGGCTCCTCTACTCTCGAGTCTTTCGGGAGTTTGCTGAACACAGAGCAACGTATGGCGATGTCGCAGTCCTCCCAACCCCTGCTTTCCTTGAAGGCCCCAAGCAGGGTGAAGAACTGTTTGTTGACATCGAACCCGGCAAAACCCTTGTCATCCGGCTGCTCACCGTCGGCGAGCCTCACGCGGATGGAACACGGACTGTTTTCTTTGAACTGAACGGTCAGCCGCGGAGTGTTTCAGTCATCGACCGCACGCTCGAAGGCTCTGTCCAGCAACGGCCCAAAGCAGACGTTGGTAATCCCAGGGATATCGGTGCACCAATGCCAGGACTCATTGTCACCGTTGCAGTGAAACCGGGTGATGCCGTCAAGAAAGGCGATAAAATACTGAGTCTGGAAGCAATGAAGATGGAAACAACAGTCTATGCGGAACAAGACGGAACGCTTTGCGAAGTTCTCGTGAGTCCGGGCACTCCAGTTGAAGCAGGTGAACTCATTGCACAGTATGCAGACGAATAGGTCTTCCGAAAGACCCTTTCAATGACTCCTGCCTTCACGCCAACTATGTATCACGCCCACTATTTTATACTCTTCATAACTCGAGGAGTTACTTCGACTTCAAGAGTTCTTTGAAAGCCTTACGTACTTTGACCACCTTGGGAGCAACAACTGCCTGGCAGTACGGTTGAGACCCATTGTTGGCAAAATAGTCTTGATGATAGTCTTCGGCTGGGTAAAAAACTCCTGCCCTCTCCAGCGTGGTGACAATAGGCGAGGAAAAGACATTCGCTTCATTGAGTTTCGCGATAACATTTTCAGCAATCTTTTTCTGTTCACTGTCGTGATAAAAAATTGCTGACCGATATTGAGTACCGACGTCCGGACCCTGACGATTCAATGTTGTCGGATCATGTGTTGCAAAAAATATTTCAAGGAGTTTCTCGAATGGCACAACCGTAGGGTCGTACTGAATCTCAACTCCCTCCGCATGACCCGTAAGGCCACTGCAAACTTGCTTATAATTTGGATTGGGAATTCGACCACCCGTGTACCCACTGGTAACACTTTTCACTCCACGTATTTCTGCGTAGACCGCTTCAGTGCACCAGAAACAACCACCACCAAACGTTGCCTTCGCAACGACAGGTCCATCAACTGCCTGACTCTCATCTGTCATAAACACTCCCAATGAACTGACAAGCACAACCCAAATCAGGAACCTAGTCCCTAGAAAACCATAGTGTGTTTTCCGATATAAGACAGTCATAGTACGAATCTTTCCTCGTAGCCTTCTCTTTTTATAGATAACGTTACAACCCCGTACGTATTACGGTGCGACTATCGAAAATGCTCGGGTTGACAAGATATCTCAGTGGTTTGTCTGCCCAATGTTTAGCATAGCTGACACCGATCCGCGGGGTTCGCTGAATCTGCCGTCGAGGCACTCCGTCCCCTCTCTCAATCCACAAGCCTGAGATTGGCTCTAGCCGCTTCCCATCGTACTGCTTTGTGACACCGAGCATCTTCGTAAGCCGTCCAGGGCCCTCTGTCTCCCCAACGCCGCGGAGAAGTACCGCAGCAGGCAGACCTTCTCGTCCGGTCACCACATTAAGCATCCAATGCATCCCATAACAAAGATACACATACCAGTATCCAGCAGGACCAAACATCGTACGATTTCGACGAGTTGGTCCCATACGGCCATGACAGGCAAGATCTTGGGGGCCCAAATAGGCCTCAGCCTCAAAAATACGGTGTTTTTCCTGATGCTGATTGGCCCGCTGGACGATAAGCCAACAACCTAGGAGTTCTCGAGCCACTGAGTCAGCCCGGCGATCGAAGAAAGATGGCTCAAGGACTTCCTGAAAAGCACTCTCAATCGTGGTTTTACTGCTTTTCGGGACCAACCCCTTTCGAGACTTAGACGTTTTTGTTCTGTTAACTATGCTTAAAGCGGATGATGGCATTTTGGGTTCCACGACACGAAACCTCCCAATTCAGACGTATTCCATTCCGATAGAACACTGTGTCAGATTACAAAGGAGAATTCAATGCAAGGATCAGTCGAAGCTATTGACGCACCGGTCGATGAATTGACGAATTCTTCTGGCACAAACAAGGTTCCCACATGGATTCGAGATGCTCGTCGGGTTATCGCAGAATCGGACACAGATTTCTTTAAAGTATCTCCCCTGCGGTACTGGACCGATTTTCTTTTGAGTTTGGTTTTTGCATATTCCGCTGCAATGGTTTATTTGCTTTCCCCTCTCGGGGCTTGGCAGCAAATCATTGCGTTCCCAATTGCTGTTTTCTGGCTCTATAGATTGGGCTCATTAATCCACGAAGTATGCCACCTTGGCGCAAACGAAATGCGAACTTTCAAAGTAGCATGGAATCTTCTTGTAGGTGTCTTCACGCTCACTCCATCATGCTTCTTTACGCGACATCATCGAGATCACCACAGCCAACGAATGTACGGCACACCTGAAGACCCAGAATATGTTGCCAACGTACTTGAGGCAGGCAATTGGAAGAGTGCTCTTGGCTACAGCCTTTTCATTGTCGCGTTCCCAATAATTGTTTTTCTAAGATTCCTACTGACTCCGTTATCGTACTTACACCCTCGACTCCGTGAGTTTGTACTCGAACGTGGCAGCTCACTGACCCTTAACCTTCGGTACAGACGACAGATCACCCGCTTTGACAGGAAAGTGATTACCGCTATGGAAGTGCTCTGCTTTATTAGAGCCGCTGCAATTCCTCTAGCTGTTTTCACAGGTGCAGCCCCACTGAGCCGCATACCGCTTCTCTATCTACTCGGCTTAACAACGCTCGTGATGAACCAAATGCGACAACTTGCCGACCACCACTTTGACGGCGATGGAGAAGTCAGTAACGTTGAATCGCATATTCTTGATTCATGTAATTTCATTCGCAATGACCCTCTGACCCTTCTCTTCTTTCCATTCTCAATACGATACCACGCGCTACATCACCTCTTCCCCTCGCTGCCATACCACAACTTGGCAGGAGCACACACGTATCTCACCCAACACCTGCCCGAGAACTCTCGATATCGAGGTCTTGATCAGCCTGGTTGGTGGCCGGTAGCAAAAAGAACTATTTTTGGCGGAGCAAGGGCGGTGACTCTCACCTCGTAATTCATATGGAAGCTGGTATTGTTGGCCTGCCCAACGTTGGCAAAAGCACGCTCTTCAACGCGCTGACACTCTCACAAGCTGCACAGAGTGAAAACTATCCCTTCTGCACGATTGAGCCGAACGAGGGTATGGTGAGCGTGCCTGATATTCGTTTGGAACGAATTACGACACACGTTCAAACACAAAAAGTCATCCCGGCCGTACTAAAACTTGTGGATATCGCGGGGATAGTACAAGGAGCGAGTGAAGGACAAGGGCTAGGAAACAAATTTCTTGCCCACATCCGTGAAGTCGATGCGATCTTGCAAGTCGTGAGATGCTTCGACGACCCCGATGTCATTCATGTTGCTGGGAAAGTTGACCCAGTTGCTGACATGGAAACCATCGAGCTCGAACTCCTGCTAGCTGACCTACAACACTTTGAAGGTATCATGCCCAAGGCTGAGCGAAATGCCCGCAGCTTAGACAAGGAAGCAAAAAAACGACTCGAAGTACTTAAGAAATGCCAAGAACATTTAACGAATGAAAAACCAGTCCGAACACTTGACCTTACAGAAACAGAGCAAGCAGCTATCAAAGAACTTGGGCTGCTTTCTGCAAAGCCTATTCTTTACGTTGCAAATGTTGATGAGTCTGACCTTGAAGGAAGTGGCGAACTGGTCCAGAAAGTTTATAAAGCTGCGTCCTCTGTTCATGCTAGTGCCATTGCAGTGTGTGCAAAACTTGAAGCAGAACTTGCAGAACTAGAGCACGACGATCGTCTTGAAATGCTTACAGATGTTGGACTACGTGAGCCTGCTTTAGCAGTTCTTGCTCGAGCTACATACGCGACTCTTGGATTGCAGAGTTTCTTCACTGCCGGAGAAAAAGAGGTTCGCGCATGGACCGTTCCCATAGGTGCAACGGCCCCACAAGCGGCAGGTGTTATCCATACAGATTTTGAAAAAGGATTCATCCGAACTGAGATACATTCTGTCGATGATTTAGAGGAGTTTGGTAGCGAAAAAGAAATTCGTGCTGCTGGAAAATTGCGTATTGAGGGCAAAGAATATGTCATGCAGGACGGCGACGTCTGCCATTTTCTCTGCAATCGATGAGGCCTTCTCGCATAAAAGACGCGCTGTAAGCAATCAGTATCCACTGCTACCGCGGCTATAAATCTACATACTCTGTTTCGGAAACGAACTGATAACGAGACGCTTTTTTGACCGAAATGCACCGGAACAACTTGACGGAAAAGTATCGCACCGTTTCGCAAAAACACGTGCCACAGAGCCAGAGTCCTGAAGCCAGAGTCCTGAAGCCAGAGTCCTGAAGCCAGAGTCCTGAAGCCAGAGGTCGCTGGAAATGCATGTGACAGGATCGAGCCGACTCAGACCAACGCATGCTCAGCCGACTCTGCTTCAATCTCCTGCCAATCTGATTCGTCATCTACTTGTTTTCGAGCCGATGTACCAAAAAAGGAATACATGACAGGCACGAGGATGAGAACAATGAGTGTCGTAGCAGCCAAGCCAAAGACAAGTGACGTAGCCATCGGAACTAGAAACTGAGCTTGAAAGCTCGTCTCCGTCATCAGTGGAAAAAGCCCCCCTATCGTTGTGACACTTGTGAGAAACACCGGCCTAAATCGTAACTGTCCGGCCTCGCGAAGAGATTCGTACAGCGGCATGCCTGACCGTACTCGATGATTAATAAAATCGATGAGAACGATTGAGTCATTGACCACGACACCAGCAAGTGCAACCAGCCCAAACATACTGAAGATAGTCAGCGGCATGCCAAGCAATGCATGACCAAACACGGAGCCGGCACAACCAAATGGAATAATTGCAATAATCAATAGTGGCTGAAAGTATGATTTAAATTCCATTGTAAGAAGGACAAACATTGCAAATAAGGCAACAATAAAACCCACAGCTAAACTTTCGAGACTCTCCGTGGTCTGTTCCTGCTCCCCCTCCCACCGAACGCTCACAAGTGGATATTCAGCTAACAAGTCAGGCATGAGTCGCTTTCCCATATCACCAGTAATCTGACCACTTGTAAGAGAACTCTTCGCGACATCAATATCAGCAACGACAGTTATTGATCGCTTCTGACTCAATCGATTAATTTCTGAATAGCCACGCTTTATGTCGATCTCGGCCAGCTCATCAAGCGCTCGCTTCACTCCATCAGGACTCGTCACACGAATATCATTGAGTGTCGCTACACTTCGTCGTTCTTCACGTGGATATCGCACCATGAGCTTCACTTCATGACGACCTCGCTGAAGCCGCATAACCTCCTCGCCGTAATAACTGGCACGGACGGTACCCGCAAGATCTGCAAGAGAGACACCCATTGCCTCAGCTTCAGGCTTCACACGAATCTGATATTCCCACTTCCCGGGACGAGAATCGTCGTCAATGTCAATGACACCGGGATACTGGGCAAGCCAATTCTTGCAACGCTCAACTGCTTCCTCAAGCTGGCGAATAGATTCTGGATCACTTCGGGACAACAGTTTGAACTCAACAGCCTTACCACCCGGACCGATATTTTCCGTCTTGTAAACAAGGCTTTCTACCCCTGGGAAATTACCTGCTGCCATTCTCCAGTCACTGATAAACTGCTCGCTTGTAACCTCTCTGCTTTCACCGTCGACAAGCTCAATTGCCACGGCCCCAACATGGCTGCCACTCACGCGGGCATCTGGTCCGACTTCACCTTGAGCAGCGACATGGCCCACTGATCGATGAACCAGTCGAACAATAGTGTCTTCTGTCTTTGAGAGACGCTGACCTACGTCAAAAGCAGCTTGCTCAATCCGGCGAGTTGCTTCATCCGTTACTCCTGACGGCGTACCATCCGGAAAAGTAATTTTTGCTAGCAGTCGATTTGCATCAATTTTTGGGAATAATGAGAACGGTGTTACACCACTACGAACAAGAGCGACAGCCATCAAAAGAACACTGACAGCAAGTGCCATAGTGCTCAGGCGATTTGCCAAAGCAATATTCAGAAGAGGGCGATAACACGAACGAATAACCCACTGAAGACCTCGATCACACCCCTTTTGTAACCACTCCAAAACTGGCAGAAAAACACGAAAGGGGAAGAGCAACCAGCCGAGTACGGTAAAGACCAGGCCTTTTTCATGAGACAGATGTCCAGGAAGGATGAGCAAGGACTCACCGAGCGACATGATTAAAGCTGTAATAAATGCAAATGGCATGACGGCAATAAATTTGCCCATGACACCAGAGACAAAGCAAAGCGGAAGAAAGGTAATCACCGTTGTCGTCACACTCGAGACAACACTGGGTGTGACTTCAGCAGTACCATCGATGGCAGCAGTGACTAATTTCTTACCGAGCCGTCGGTGTCGCTCAATATTGTCACTCACAACAATCGCATCATCCACCACAATGCCAATCGCCATGAGAAACGCAAACATGGAGAGCATATTGAGCGTCTGGTCCGTGAGGAACATCAGCCCCCCTGTACCAAGCATGCAAAACGGAATACCAAGCGCAACCCAAAAAGCAATTTTTAAATTCAGAAAAAGTGAAAGTATGATAAACACAATAAGAAGCCCCTGCGTCCCTGTATTCACCAACATCTCGAGCCGATCACGCACGTCTACAGACTGGTCAGCCCATGTCACAATTTCATACCCCTGAGGCAATGACACCTTACTGACATAGGCTTTCACGGCTTCCGTCATAGCCAACAGATCTTCGCCTGAACTCCGGTCAATAGACACAACCATTCCTTGCCGGCCATTGATTTGATTTGTTGCAGCGACATCAGCGAAATCATCGTGCACCGTGCCCAAATCACCAACTGTCAAAACAAGGCCATCCGGCAATGTCACCAAAGGCAGTTCAGCGATTTCATCTCCGACGTACCGTTTGTTCTTTCCCCGTAAAAGAATTTCTCCACTTTCGCCTCGTATTCGACCTCCTGGCAGTTCAAGATTTTCTTGCCGCACGATATTGGCAACTTTTCGAAGCGAAAGCCCGTATTTCCGAAGTGTCCGCTCTGAAATCTCAATATCGATTTCGTAGTCCCTCGCTCCTTGCAGATTTGCGGCAGACACAGCCGGTAAAGCGAGCAAGTCATCTCGAATAACTTCGGCGACATCTCGTAATTCGGTCTCGGAAACCCCACCTGCAAGTCGAGGTGCCACAATACCAACCTTGATTGCAGGATTACGAAGAGTTATCTGCTCAACCTTTGGATCTTCAGCAAGCTCCGGAAGACTTGGTATTCGCTCAACTTCTGAACGAATTTCACTAAGCACTTTCTGCACATTCTTGGCAGCAGAACCAAGCTCAAAAACACAAAAACCTACACCTTCTTGCGCAACGCTCGTGAGTTTTTTTATCCCCGTTACACTGCGGCAAGCTTCTTCAACTTTTTGGCAGATTCCTTCTTCGACTTCTTCGGGCGTCGCTCCTGGATACGGAACCGATACAAGAATTATCTCAAGCTCAAATTCCGGAAACACCTCTCGCCGCATGCCAGCAAAACTCATCACTCCCACGAGAAGAATTGCTGCGACCAGCGTATTCATAGCCGGCATGTTTTCGATAGTCCACGAGATGATACGCCGCATAAGAGTTTCTCACTTGCCTGATTCAGAGGAATCCGCTGACGAATTATCAACCTTTGATTGAGAGGCCTTCGTTGAAGGAGTGCCAAGGTGCCCAGAACTGTCAACGACTAACATTCCCGCCCTCGGATTTGCTATTTGACTCACTACAACTTGATCATTTGGATTCATACCGTCAGGCGTCGATTCAAAAACAGCTCTACCTGCTGCCACCTGAATAAGTGGTGGCTGAAGAATAATAAGTGACTTATTTTTAACAATCCAGACATCACCATTTGGCCGCAGCGCCTCACATGGAACGGATACCAAGGTCTGCCTTGTTTGCACCTCTACCTGGACGTCGACAAACATGCCACGTAGCAGCGACTTTGGTGCGCCTGCGGGCAACTCCGGCAATGGAGATCCGTAGCGGTCAATGGCCTCAACAACAGTTGGCTCAGCAATAAGTACACGACAGGGAAGCGTTCGCGTTCGCTCCTCAAGGCCTTTCCCTTCTTGCCTTTCTAACACCCCCTGCCAGCGGTACTGACGATTCCCGATGCGATACACCACGGATGCTGGCGTATCAGGGAAATCATAGGCAGACGCACCAGCCACCCGACGGCTATCACTCCAAATTCTCGACACATCATCCATCTGGAGGCTTACTCGTACTTCAGCCGCACTCGTATCCTCAATTGTCACAAGCGGAGTTCCCTTGCTCACAAAAGACTCTGCTTCAACCATCTCCTCAACGACAATACCACTGACAGGCGCAATAATATTAGTCCTACCAAGATCGAGTTGAGATCGTTCAAGCATTGTTGCCACGAGTGTTTCGGCTTCATTCAGACGAATACGCCGCTTGGCAAAAACTCGTCGCTGACCTTGTAATGTATTCAGGTTGCTGTCTGCAGACAGTTCGTCTCGTAAAGCTCGTTCATAAGCCGCCTCAGTCACGACTCTGTCAGACTTGAGATTATTCTGCCTCACGACTTCCCGGTGGGCTAACTCCACCTGTCGCTTTGCAAGTTCTACCGAACGCTCATTCTGCTTGATCTCTTCGTCAATTTCTTCGATCGACAATACGGCCTGCTTGAGTTCTTGCTTCAGACGGCGAACCTCGAGTTCGTAGTCACGGGTATCGATTTCAAGGAGTAACGTACCTTTTTCAACAAACTCACCACTCTGGCAATCAGGTGTTTTTTTTACTATCCGCCCAGCCACCTCAGCCGAAAGCGTAACTTCACGAAGCGGCACCACAACACCATCAAAGTCAATCTGGAAAACACTGGGGTCACGAGTAGCAGCTATTGTCTTAACCGCTATTACAGTAGCGGCTTCATTCGTTGTTCGTGGCGGAGGCGGCTGACTCCCCATTGCCATGAAAGCGGCTACGCCACCACCAAGAATAAGAAAAGGCGCAATCCAACCGAGAATAGTCCAAAACATTTTCATTTCTCTAAGCGCCTCCTTCAATCACTTTTGAGTCACCTACATAACCAACTATCTTATGCAACTTATAGTTCCTACGACGCCTCAACCGAAAGTGGCGCATGCTTTCCAAGAGCAGCCAGACAATACGCTGTGATATGATCAGCGAGGTCTACAGAATTGTGCATTTCCTTTATTTCATTTGGTGGAATGAGCATGCCGACAACATCACCGGCAGCACGATATAAAAAACATTGTCCACCGATGCTTAAACCAATTCGACGCAATTCAGCTGGTGTCGAATTGCCGTCTGTTAACTCATGGAGAATCTTGCATAAAACTGAAAAGTGAGGCCGTATATAGTCCTCCACTAATTCCCTACATGCATCAGTCGGATGAAGGACCTCTCGGAGCATCAATTGCACCTGCCAGGGTGGCTTATCAAACCCCAACATTCGCTCAAGCATATTTCCGACGAAGCCTCGGAGTTTTTCGGTGGGCAAAGTGCCATCAGCCCACACGGGCAGCGGGAACTGCCGAGAGCGTTCCTCGTGTGCATGCCTCACACTTTCGATATACAACCGATGTTTATCACCAAAGTAGTAATTTACCGCTGCAACGTTCACCGATGCCAAAGTGCAGATGTCGCGAATGGTCGCGGCCTCGAAACCCTTCTCAGCAAATTCTCGACCTGCCGCGGATAGAATCCGACCACGAGGGTCCTCATTCAGATTCACCTCGGAACTTTCTTTTTTTTTAGTATTTATCGACGACATGAATAACCGTTTCAAACGCTTGTTTCATTTCCAGTATACCCGCCAAAATGTCTCTGACGAGAGCGTCTTCCTAAAAACTGGTACGCTTAGCCCAATAATCGTTCCAGGGAAGGGCAACCAGCTATGATGGGATTTTTGCGTGCAATATTTTTATTCCCTGCAATAGTTCGTGGGATTTGGGCCACTTCGAAAGACTTTTCGGAGGACTAGGACAACGATTTTCAGTTCTAAATCAAACTGCAACATTGTTCCTCGTCATTGCTATTCATGGCCCTAGGACACGCTTTCTGTTACTCGTCGAAGTGATTTGCGTATGGCATGGCAGGCTAAGCGAGTCTCTTCATACATCTCCAAGGATGTTGTCTAGAAGCGAGATACCGCCCCACTTTTGCTAGCAATATGAAAATAACACCGTCTTCTATTCTGCTATGCAAGAGAGGCTGATTCACTGCGATTAATCTCTATCGACTTACGATGAGGGTACTACATCATCTGCTGCATAAACTCTTCAGCGACACCATGCTCAAGCCGATCGTAAGACTTCCTCGGCAGCACGACGTCCAGCAGCTAGTGCTCCATTAATAGAAGACGTCGTAAGATGATCGCCGCACAGAAAAAGACTTGGCGCAAGACAATTTGATGGAAATCTCTGTCGCCTCGAAGCTGGCGTTTCAATTGGCAACGCATGTGAGACTGAAACTGTTACTACGTGTTTCCAGTGCTCAACTTCGGCACCAAACCAGGCCTTAGCTTGTTGACGTATCGCAGCCGGCAGCTGCTCAGCTTCACCTTGCCAATCGCCCCGTACTGAAACGTAAATAAGATTTTTGCCCTCTGGCGCATAACCACTTGCAACAGCAGACGGTGTTGACAGATTATCAATTGGTCCCATTGCAATCGGTTCAGATGAGACAACCAGAGTCTCTCCACACGGGGGCTTCTTATCAGATTCAAAAGCCACAAGGCAAGTACCTTTCCATGACGGAGGCGTCCATGCCGTGAGAAGGCCTTCTGGCAAAAGCCGTGTGTTTGCTGCTGCAACTGCTGAAACAACAACCGACTCAGCCCACAATCGCCGCCCATCCTCGAGTACAACTTCCCAGCCCCCGGCCGACATGTTATTGATTTTTACAACAGGAGCGAGAGTCTCCAAACAACCCAAAGGAAGCTTTTGAACCATTTGACGAGGGATGGCAGACATACCACCTGCTGGAAGACATGCACTACCAAGAGAGAACATCGCAAATGTAAATTCAAAAACTTGTGATGCTGTCGTCAGATTTCTTTCAAGAAAGACACCACCAAAGAATGGTTCAAAAAACAATCGAATAAAATCCGATGAAAAGCCTCGTGAAATCAGTTCTTCTCGTGTTGTTTTTTCTTTGTCATTAGAAATAGCGATTGGGTCTATCTTGCCATTTCGTACACCAGCCAGAGCCTGACTTCGCAAATAGGCAATACGCAAACCATCCGGCACGCCAACGGCGCCTGACAGCACCGAACGAATGGCCGCAAAAGGCCGCCTCCACGGATCACTTATTGGAAGTAACCGTCCGCGATGTGCCACAAGTGCTCCCGGTTCGAAAGCACCGAAATTTAAAGACGGATAGTCGAGAAATTTCTTTCCTTCAGCGTATGAATCTAAATATACCTGAAAGCCACGATCAATCTGAAATCCCTTGACGGTGTCTGTGCCAACTCGTCCACCAGGGCTATCTGTTGATTCAAGAATCAGTACCGACTTGGCCTCGTCAACAAGTGTCCGAGCGCAAGCGAGCCCGGACAACCCGGCTCCTACGATGATACAATCTAACTTTTTCACACGTCCTACCTACTAGCTTGTGTGATACTTTCGTTACCGTGCTTCTGCTTTCTCGATCGTTCTTACAGAGGCCGGACGATTGACTGACTTCGCCAATAATCAAAAAGGGTTTCGATGGAATTGACGCCTCCTCCCATACCGCTCTTGTGGATTCCGCCGTACGGCACCCCTTTTGCAAAAACATTGTGAGAATTGATCCAACTATTTCCAGCGATCATAGACTCAGCCACACGAGCAGCTCGCCCTAAATCAGTGGTCCAAACACTATTAGCAAGACCATAGTCAGTGTCATTCGCAAGCGAAATCGCTTCCGACTCCTGTTCAAATGTCGTCATGTATGCAACCGGACCAAATATTTCCTCTCTGGCTGCCACATTATCGAGTGATCCGCTCAATAAACATGGCTTTACGTAAAAACCTTTGTGTCCAACGACTTCGGCAGGACCTCCCGGCACCACAATATCAGCACCTTGGGCGACACCTTTTTCAAGGTATCTCAACACCCTATCTCTCTGTTTTGAATTTACAACAGGCCCCATGGTGGTACCGCCATCGAGCTGATAACCAACTTTGACACGTTGCATTTCTTGTCTACAGGCATCAATAAAGTCATCGTATATTGATTTGTGAATCAGCCAACGCGTTGCGTCACAGCAAACCTGACCGGCATGGAAAGTAATTGCACCAACAAGCTTCTTAGCAGTTTCTTCGACATCAACATCTTCAAAAACTACCGCCGCGCCCTTACCGCCAAGCTCAAGTTTTACAGGCACAAGATTACGACCACATGACTCCCCAACGAGCCTACCCACCTCAGGAGAACCCGTGAACGACATCCGACGGATACCCGGGTTCGCTGAAAGAGCTGCTCCGGCTTCACTACCAAGACCGGGAACAACATTTACAACACCATCTGGCATACCACTTTCACGAGCTAAACGAGCGATATAGATTGATGAAAGAGGCGTATCTTCAGCAGGCTTTACTACCACGGTGTTCCCGGCGGCCAAAGCAGGTGCAATGCCCCACCCCATGAGCAGGACTGGGAAATTCCAGGGAAATATAAAGCCACAAGTTCCCCACGGGCTACGTAGTGTCCATGCCTCATGCCCCGCTACAGCGAGTTGATTACGACGCTGTACATGCTCAGCCATATCTGCAAAAAAGCGGACTGATTCAACGAAATTCTCAACATCCCCCAAAGCCTGCGCGGGCAATTTACCTGCATCAATCGCCTCGATTTGAGACACAACTTGCTTTTTTTGCTCCATCAAGTCTGCAAATCGATGAAGTCGCACAGCTCGGTCATTTGGAGCCAATGTTGCCCAGCCAGACTTCTTAAATGATTCGTTCGCTTTCTCAACACTACGATTTACATCATCTGCCGTGTAGGCGTGCACCTCAGCAAGCACATCACCACTTCCTGGATCACAAGACTGAAATACTGTGTCTCCGGAACCACCCCAATCTTCACCACCAACAACACCGGGGACGGTGCCTTCCGACAGATAAGACTCAACTTCAGGAAGTTTTGATGTCACGAGTGATGCCATAGTTTGTCTCCAAATTCTTTAGTACCTGAACTGCCAACTCGTAGAAGCACAAACGTACAATCCAACCTAGTACACCTTGGTATTCAGTCTCTCTTGCAAAGCATACCCGCGCAATGACTTAGATGTCGCCGGCACTTGTATTTAAAATCCAAAGCAAACATACAACATCACAGATTTAAACAGCATTGCGGATGCCATGCTTGAGAACTTTTAGACGAAAAAGCGATGAATCCACCGTGCAGCCGCAAGGCCACTCGATGCCGCAGATTCAACACGCCCGCCACCGAATGAATCACCACAACAAACTACTGGGGGGCTATTTTGCACGGCAATCATTGGCGCTCTTATTGGAGACATAGGAAATGCATATTTCCACCGCTGAAGTGAACTGCCATCAATCGCATCTGAAATATCGCCATCGATCCAACCATGTACTGCTTTTGTAAGGTCGTCTTGCACACGTATTGGATCAGTATCGAAATGAGCTCTGCTAAATTCAGCAGTAGCTTGAATCGTAAGACTCGGAACAGGTGAAATTCCTTTTTGAAAGTTATCGCTAATCCACGCAACGGGCCCCGAGCAAATCTCAAGGCCACCAGGTTCCGGGATCAGGCTTGGTTGCTTCAACTTCAGCATAAGAGAAAAACAGGGTGAATATTCTACAGATGAAAGTGCCTTCCACGCCGCCGAGTCAACAACTGGAGGGACCAGCCCGCCGGATGTTAATATTTCTACGGCCTGCGGAACTGGGGCCGTAAGCAGAGCAGCTCGAGCCACAAACACCTCATCGTTCTCACAGGACACATGCACTAAATCGTTATGAATGCTTAGGGCACTCACTCGGACTCCTGTTTTGACTGATTCCGAAAGCTGCTGGGCAAGGTACTTTGGAAGGCTAGTCATACCACGAGATCCCTTCCAACGGGCATGACCTACTTCATCAAGAGGTGCGACGGCTGGATCCTCGAGGGTTTTTGCCTTCGGAAACATATCGCACCATGGCATCACAGCGCCCGATTCCTTTGCTTCCAGAACAACGCTTCCAAAGGCTCTTCCCTTCACTGAAAAATATTGCGTGCCGTGATCACAGACTGCCTCATCAACACGACGAGTTGCCATCCGACCACCAACTCCGCGGGATTTTTCTAACACAGCTACTTTGCAGCCCGCCTTTGACAAATAATTGGATGCCATCAGGCCAGCAATGCCAGCCCCGACAACAACAATGTCATATTCATGGAAAACGTTATCGGGGTTCGGAGTGACCACAATTTCTCCAAGCTGCCAAAAGGATAAGAGAAAATGGAATCCACCAAATCAAATCATTCGTCACAATATTGAGTCCAAAGACGAGAGGCAGCCTCTCGGACCAAAGTGCTTCGGCAAATCCTATTGGACCAAGAACTTTCCCCAAGAATCCGACGAACACAATGGGCCAGTGCCGAATCGGATCAGACGCCGCGATGATATACCCGATGCCATACACACCGACAATCATACCAATGCACTGCCAGAACTCCGGATACCGAGGCAACTCCATTCCCGCAGCACGAAACATCCACAAAGGAACAGTGATTGCAACTGCACCCCAGACCATATTGTAAATACCAGCCGCATAGAGAACCCACCGCATCCATGAATCGTTTTTTGCACACTCAATCGCACTCATATAAATATCTTTTGAAAGTCTCTGAAAAATAACCCGGGATTTCATCAGCCCATGTTTAGAGTAGACGCATGAGATCTGTCGTGCAGGGGATTCGACTCCCGGCAAGCAGTTCTCCCTCAGAGCATCCACCAAGAAATCCCACTGTTCTCGAAAGCGCTTCTACTCGTGTAAAAACATGCTCTTTTTCAGGAGGAAACTGGGAGACGTAACAGCGAACAGCCTTCATTTTCTGCTTTAAGTGGCTTTCGATGTTCACAATAATTGGCCAACAGCCTGCAGGAAGATCAGCAACCCCGGTAAACAGAAAATATGTCAGCAAATGAGGAATCGTGTGTTCGGGAAGGTTATCAAAAACATCATTCCATTTTGTTAAACGAGAATAGAAAACGGCGGCCTCAGTGATTGCCACTGCCTGGGCGTGGTCAGGCGAAGCCATTGGCGTTTTATCACCAATTCCAAGTACGAGGCGCGGCCTATGACGACGAAATACCTTTGCGAGAGCTACTCGAACATCAAAAGAATCAAATAATCTCCTATTGGGAAAACCGAGGTGCTCACGATGTACAACACCAAGACACGTAGCGGCCTTGGCAGCTTCAGCGAGCCGCTCCTCTGGGCCACTTGATCGAGGCGTTGGCTCCCCATCAGTAATATCGACAATGCCTACGCGACATCCTTGGTCTACTAATCTTGCAAGAGTTCCACCACACCCTATCTCGACATCATCTGGATGTGCGCCGACAGCTATTACATCAAGCGGTTCAGGAAGTTGGTCGGTCACGCCCTACCCTGCCTTCGTTGCCGCCATGAGGAAGTTTGGATTGATTGCCTCGAAACGAATACGATCCATTTGCTCTATCCCGCGGGCAATATTAACCATCCAGTACCCAGCGTCTTCTGATCGACTTCGCAGGAAAGCATGCACCGCGGCTAGATTTTCAATACTGTTGCAACTTGTAACCAATCGCCCCCCCGGCTTTAATCGCTCCCAAGCTTGCTCAACGAGAGAGGTCACTGAGCGACCACTTCCTCCTACATAGATACTGTCTGGGTCTGGGAGATCGCTCCACGCCTCTGGCGCCTGGCCAAGGATCGCTCGTAGGTTGTCGACTCCAAATCGCTTTGCATTTTCTTCAATTAACTGATGATCATCGACATCCATCTCAATGGCAAAGACAGACCCGGCCAGAGCAAGTCTTGCTGCCTCGACAGACAATGATCCACTCCCGGCTCCAACGTCCCACACGATGCTTGTCGGGCATAGCGAAAGTTCAGCAAGAGCTAGACTGCGGACTTCTGCAGGAGTGAGCAGGCCCCGCTTTGGACGAGATTGAAGAAAAAGTTCATCGGAATTTCCAAACAGACGTCTTCCTGCCCTGCTCGGTAATTCAGTCAGCCCACTCGGACGAACTAGAATCATCACATTCAACGGCGAAAATGATTCTTTGGCAATTTCAGGCAGAGAACCTTGTGTTACCCGCTCATCAGGTGAACCAAGATTTTCACATATATAAGCCTGAAGACCTTGGACGCCCTGCTCAAGAAGAGCCTCAGCAACAGCGTTGGGCGGCCATCTCTCGCTCGTGAAAAGACCTGCGGTGTCCACGGTACGAATTTTGTCAATAACGCGATCAATGACGGTCAATCCAGAAAGATTCGCAAGGTAGGCGTCTTCCCAACTTTCCTTTACCCTCGCAAACGCAAGTTGCATGCTACTGACGTGAGGAACTACTTCGAATCTCTCTTTTCCAAGTTTCGCACAAACGTAACGTGCTGTTCCATAAAAAAGAGGATCACCAGATGCCAGCACAACAATCTTGTTTTTGCTGTCAGATTTTTCGATATGGTCGACTAACTCTTCAAGACTTGCAACTAATTTAAGCCGCTCTCGCATGCCTGCAGATAAGAGTGGGCTACACGAGTCCGGTCCCAACAAAACATGAGCAGACTCGACAATCTTGAAGGCATGAGCAGTCATACCCTCGATGCCGTCATCACCAATACCGACGATAAATACTTTTTCCGCCGTCACTGGACCTCCTCTACATCGAACCGCGTTAGTTGCCTATGCCTGGAATGAACTGCCACAACCGCAGCTTTTAGAGGCGTTTGGGTTATTAAAAGTAAAGCCTCGCTTATCGATTCCCTCATGGAAATCCAATGTTGTGCCGTCAAGAAAGAGATCACTCTTCTTATCAACCACAACCGCGACACCGTGCTGATCGGTTTTTGTATCAGCCTTTGGATCGAACTGTGTATCGAAGCCCAGCGAATACTGAAACCCACTACACCCGCCTCCAGCGACACCAACGCGAAGATTAGTACCGTCCTCAAGTTTCTGATCCGTAATAATTTTCATCACTTCGCTGGCTGCTTTTTCAGTAAGTGTAACCGACATCGTATAAACCTCCGTAGGAACTTGCCACCTGTTTCAAAAACGCAACGCCCGCTACGAGCAGTTCCATTGGATACATTTTCCATCCAATGAGTCGCTAAATGCCTTGAAGCATCTTACTTTAGTTTATCCCGATAGTGATTGTCGGCAAAGGGCGTTGTGCTGATACAGCAAGAAGTCTGCTACCAAACAACACTTTTTAGCCATCCTGAAGGAAAAAACACAGGAATCACGCAATCCGAAGCGACTGAACTGCTGCCTGCAGCCTTTCCGATGCCAACTGAATCTCCGTTAAAGTGGTCATCCGAGATAGCCCGAAACGTATGCTCTGTCGAACTTCCTCCTCCGATAAACCAAGTGCAACAAGAACGTGGCTTGGCTTTGGTTGTTCGCTTGAGCACGCACTGCCAGCGCTTGCTGCAATGCCGATTCGTGAAAGCTCTGCTAAAAGGGTTGAGCCATCAATTCCTGGAATAAGGACGTTTAGGTTATTAGGCAGCCGCACACCTGAATCAAGCGGTGGACCATTCAATCGAATACCCGGAATTGCATCTACCAAGAGATTCCAAAACTTCCCACGCAGAGTCGTCATGTGCTTCGCGGATACATCCAGACGTTTTGATGCAAGTTCACACGCTCGTCCCATACCAACGAGCCCTGGCACGTTCAGTGTTCCACTTCGCAAGCCACGCTCCTGCCCACCTCCAAAAACCTGTGGATTAATTCGAACAATTCGTTGCTGGCGTCTGACATAAAGAGCACCGACACCTTTCGGACCATGACACTTATGCGCTGAGAAACTAGCCAGATCGGCACCCATTTCAGTCACATCGATCAAGCAGTTCCCGATCGCCTGCGCGCAGTCCACATGCAGTAACGCTCCGTGCGAATGAACGATATCGGCGATTGCTGAAATTGGATGTACCGTACCAATCTCATTATTGGCAAACATAATCGAAACAAGAGTCGTTCCTGATCCAACTATCTCGTCAAGAAGATCGAGATCGAGAGCACCGGGAGCCTCAGTATCTTTTGCCGTAACTGGCACGCGACGAACAGACAAACCCTGTCGCTCTAATTGATCCACTACATCAAGGACCGCGACATGCTCAGTTTCAGCCACGACACACTGACCAGATGGCTGACGACTTACGGCCCCGGCTATTGCCAAGTTCACACTTTCGGTGGCCCCACTTGTAAAAATAATTTCGCGAGTCGTTGCGCCAACAGCGTCGGCTACACGCTGCCTCGCTAACTCGACTGCATCACGTGCTGCGGTTCCCATGACATGTGTGCCACTACCTGCATTTCCATAATGATCTGTGAACCAAGGAATCATCGATTCCAAGACATCAGGATCGACTCGAGTGGTCGAATGATTATCGAGATAGACGGGAGTATTATCAGACATCACTCAGTATTTCTCATCAATCACTGAAAAGTGCGGCCATACACAGTTAAAACGATCGCCCAAGACTTCCAGCTTGCACAGCGTTGAGAGCGATCTGAGACCAAGTTTCAAAATGCTCTCGCTCGGCGAGTAGTTCTTCTAAAGACTCAAACCCGCATTCAATCAAATCAGTCTCACGAGACTCCACATCAGGCGATTGTAATTCGAGGACATGAACGATCCCAAGATGCACGCTACCAACAGGCGTCGCATCATCATTGATAAGTCCAACACATCGACTTGTAAAACTGGTGCTGATAGCGACCTCTTCGTTGAGTTCCCGTAGCATGCCCGCCTCGTACGAAGCATTATCTCCATACTGCCCATCAGTACTAGCAATATGGCCACCAATGCCAATAGAACGCTTCGATCGAAGCCTCGCCTCACCCTGCCCGCCGCCACGCGTATACGAAAAATATTGTGCCACGCCATTAGGGCCTAACCATGCAAGCAGGCAGTACGGAATGAGTTGCTTGAAGGATGTGTCTTCTTCGGCTCGATCCCGTGGCATCCATGAGGTTTGATTTGGATCAAGAAGTGCTGGAAGATATTTTTCAACATCTCCACAAAACCCTTGAAACAACCCCGCTTGCTCTAACACATGACGAGGAACTACCAAAACATCTTCCTGAGGTATTGGGGACACGAGATACATTCCTTTCAATCTGAATACAGCAACTCTAAATATAGCAACTTGCTTTGTTCTCATCCGTCGTTGCATCACACCACGATCACTGAAGAGCGTTATGAATGACTACAAACAAGAACCTAAGAAATATTTTACCATTACAAAATGAGCATTGCATCACCATAACTAAGAAACCTATAGCCGTTTTCCATAGCTTCCTTGTACGCCCGCTGAATAAGATCACGGCCAGCAAATGCGCTCACTAGCACCATAAGAGTTGTTCTGGGCATATGAAAGTTTGTCAACATGCCGTTTACTACACGGAAAGAGTAACCCGGGCGTATATATAATTTCGTTGCACCGCCGTATGACTCAGCGACCCCAGAATGAGCAGACGTCTCAAGCGAACGAACTGCCGTTGTGCCTACAGCCACTACCCGTCCATGTTGCTGCTGAGTTTTGTGGACAGCCATGACCGTTTCTTCTGAAACAGCGCACCACTCCGAGTGCATCTCATGATCCTCAATTTTGTGAGTACTAATCGGCCGAAACGTGTCGATCCCAACGTGTAACGTAACTTCTGCTTTCTTTATTCCCCGTTCGGAAAGTTGATGTAGAAGTGCCGGCGTGAAGTGCAGACCCGCCGTTGGCGCTGCAGCCGATCCTGGCTGTGTTGCAAAGACTGTTTGATATCTCTCGATGTCATCGCTCTGGGCAACTCCTTGCCGAATGTATCCCGGCAGAGGAACCCGACCAACCCGAGACAGGAATTCAATGGTGGACTCATGAGTGCATGGATCGACGAGCCACGTTCCTCCTGAATCACGGGCAACAAGTTCAAGAACGGCCAGGTCTTGTCCTTGTTCACCGACTACCACAATACGCTCACCCACACGCAGGGTGCCCCGTGTTTTGGACAGCAACCGTAACAAACGACGCCCGCCCG
Organism: Planctomycetota bacterium; assembly: GCA_014238855.1. GTDB lineage: Bacteria > Planctomycetota > Planctomycetia > Pirellulales > UBA1268 > UBA1268. The sequence continues at coordinate 43,013 of JABAAH010000003.1, read as the reverse complement.
CCCTAATAACTTCCGATAAAAAAAGGCCCTCCCAGCGACCCTCTGTCTCCACTCTCCGGCCGTGAAGGCGAGCTGGCACAACTCGCGAATCATTCACTACTAAAAGATCAGTTGGAGCAAGAATATCAGGCAAATCACGAACATTCATATGTTGAATGGTTTGTGACGCTCGATCCAACACAAGTAATCGAGCGGCGGCACGATCTGGAAGTGGCTGTTGGGCAATACGTGAGGCAGGAAGTTCATAATCGAAAAAATCGGCTGTATCGAAATTGGCTGAACGTGTCATGCTTATTAAGGTACTCAATAAACGTATCAATCGAAACGGTTACACTAAGGGAGTGCTAAAACCAAAACCAATCCAGCAAATACCGTCAACCAGTCTCCATACCAGTGTGCTGTCGCACGAGTCATTGTCGTTTCTAAACTTAAGTCCAGGCATGACCGTTGTTGATGGAACACTCGGAGGAGGAGGACATACACGACTGCTAGCAGAAATTGTGGGACCAACAGGACGCGTGATTGCAATTGACCGAGATCCAGAAGCAATCAAGCGAGGCGCGGACGAACTTGCGGAACTTCCTATTCGTTTCGCACAAGCAAACTTCTGCAATTTACCCGAAGTTCTGGACGCTGTTGAAGTTGATAAAATTGATGGCATGCTTCTTGATGTTGGGATTTCGAGTGACCAACTTGCAGACCGCGAGAGAGGTTTTTCATTCGAATCTGATGGCCCACTTGATCTTCGATTTGACCCAACAGAGGGGGAGCCTGCATGGAGGCTTGTCAATCGTCTTCGCCCAGAAACACTGGCGGATCTCATTTACGAGTTTGGCGAGGAACGCCACAGTCGTAGAATAGCTCGAAGAATCGCACAGGTTCGTGAACGGAATCCAATAGAATCAGCAAAAGAATTTGCCAAACTCGTAGCATCCGCCGTACCTCGTAAAACAACGCAACAGAGAAGAATACACCCAGCGACTCGTACTTTTCAGGCGCTCAGAATTGCAGTCAATGAGGAACTGAAGTCTCTTCAAATTGCACTTGAACGGGTCCCTCATCGTTTAAAATCTGGTGGACGTCTGGTTGTTATTTCTTTCCACTCACTTGAAGATCGTCTTGTAAAAACAGCTTTCCGTAGTCCACAGGTCTGGAAGTGCCTTACCAGTTCTCCAATTGAGGCGGCTTCTGATGAGGTTGCCAGAAACCGTCGCTCTCGTTCAGCACGACTACGGGCTGCAGAACGACTCTAAAGTCTTTACTGATTTCAAAATACTACGCCACCTTCCTATTTTGACATCCAATCGAAGCATGAGAACATGCGGCTTCCCACGGGCGAAGGTCGATTCTCGACACAAATACGTCATTCCAGTGCAATTCTTTTTCTTCTCCTGCCGCTATGGCAACAGCAGGATAGTTTCAGCAGAATCCCACTCCTTTAATGAGTGATTCAAAAGCTGCGGAATGCGTGGCCACTGAACGTAATTTATCTGTGTGGATCTTGCATGGGACGTGAATCGAAATTCCTTCTGTCATTACTCGGCCTTTTGGCGGGAATTTTTGTTACTGCACTTGCTCTCCGTTTGCTGATCCCACGCCCGCCCGAAGGTGCTGGCCCCGATATCCACACCGTCACATTTAATCCTTTTGCAGAAACTGTACCACCGCCTGACCTCACCCCAAGCCCAGAAAAAAAGACTCCATGGCCTTCGAGTGATACCGAACAGTCGGAGCCACGATTTTCAAGCATTGAAGCAAGTTTCGAGCCTTCGTTGAATCAATTCAAGGAACGTGAACCGCCTCTTTCGCAAATACAAAGTGACAACGTTCCGTCACTCGAAACAGTGAACGAGATTCAACACGATGGTACTAAGGAACCAAGTGCTTTCAGAAACTTGGACAGCACGCCGGCAATTGCGCCTTGGCAGTCACAAGAACCGACAACACTATCGACTTCAACAAAACCTTCAGACGACGTCATTTCACAGCTACCTCCACAGTCCCCACCCAACGTTAATTCACTACCTCAAGTAACTATCACAAAACCACCGCAGAGGCTTTCACCCGGAATGCATTATGACGTTCAAAAGGGTGACTCGTGGTGGGAACTTGCAGAAGAAGCATATGGAGATGGCCGTTATTACCGCAGCCTCTTCGCATGGAATAAGACTCTTCAGCCACGAGTCTCTCTATCACCGGGCACAAATCTCGAAATACCAGAGACAAATCAACTACGACTCGCGTGGCCGCAACTGATTCCTGCCAAATAAACATTAAACCTAAAATCGCTCTGGCCCCACTTACTTCTCACCGCTACCGTCCGACGTCCCGTCAGCGCAATGAAATCAGGCGACATAGTCTTCGAAGCGAAGTGGTGAATACATGCAGTTCCGAAAGTTAAAAAAAAGAATTCTTTTACTCGGTGTGATTGCGGCCTTATGTCTTCCGGGAAATTGTTTGCTCGCAGCAGGCTACAGAACAGCCAATTTTATTGTTGAAGCTCCTCACCCGCAGTTAGCACAGAAGATTGGCGACGCTGCTGAACAATACCGCCACGACCTTGCGATCGAATGGCTCGGAGAACCACTTCCTCGCTGGAGCCAACCCTGCCCGATCACGGCCGAAGTAGCACCAACACTTGGAGCCGGTGGAGCAACAAGTTTCGTATTCGATCGGGGTGAAGTATTCAACTGGACAATGACTATTCAAGGTAGCGAAGAGCGTATACTTGATTCCGTCCTCCCACATGAAGTCACTCATACAATTTTTGCGAGCCACTTTCGCCAACCGCTTCCACGGTGGGCCGACGAAGGAGCTTGCACAACAGTAGAACATCCCGTGGAGCGTGCACGTCAACACAGATTACTCATAGAATTCCTACGAACTGGACGAGGAATTTCATTTCCCGATATGTTCGCTATGAAAGAGTATCCGGCAGATGTACTCCCGCTGTACTCACAGGGCTATTCGCTAGCTCGTTACCTCATCGAACGGGGAGGTAGACAGCGCTACATTGATTTCGTTGGCAATGGCTTGGCAAGTAGTAATTGGCCGCGATCATTGAGTCAGCACTATGGAATCCACGATATTAGCAAGCTTCAAAACATCTGGTTGGAATGGGTGAAGCGTGGTTGCCCTGCTCCACCTGCATCTGTCGCCGCCGCAATCCCACAGATTCAAAACATCGCACAAACTACCCGTGGTCAAAGCCCAGACGTGACAAACATAAACGGACCAACACGAAACAGAATCTCTGCAACCGCCGCTCGCCAGTCAATTTACGTCCAGCGTGCAAAACGCACTCAGCGTAAGGCAGAGTAAAACTAGCCGCCAATTACCAGAACTGTCATATGGTAGAAAACCGGTGCCGCGAAACAGATCGAATCGATTCGATCAAGCACACCACCATGGCCAACAACAAGCGTTCCGTAATCTTTAACACCGCGGTCTCTCTTGATAGCTGACATTGTCATGCCTCCAGCGAATCCCATAACAGCGACAACCAGGCCAACGATTGCCGCTTGCCAAGGCTGAAATGGTGGCGCAGCCCACCATAGCACCGCTGCAAGAAGCGCTGTGCTTGTCGCACTACCTAACAACCCTTCCCACGTCCGATTGGAACTCACTGCAGCAGCGACTAATCGTTGCCCTAACATTCTGCTCCACACGTACTGCATACAATCTGCAAACTGAACGAGCAGAATTAAAAAGAAAAGTAATCGGAAATTTGCATCACGGCTACTCAGTTGGCTTATACCATCCGGCCCTCTATCGACACGGAGTTCGAGCAATGCTGGCGCAAAAGACAGGCAGTAAACACATACAACAAGTCCTGTCTGAATCTTTGCCGTTCGTTCCAAGAACCGTTTATAGTCGCCAGCCACCGCTGCCCTCGCTAGAACAAAAAGTGTCGCGTAAACAGGCAGAAACACACTATAAATATCATATCGATTCAGCCCAACAAGCACATAATGCAGTGGAGTGAAAAGAAAGAACACCCAGAACAGTGCACGGTGATCACCCTTACGAGTTGGTGTCAGCGTAATGAATTCTCGCAACGCCCAAAAAGAAACAAATCCGAATAGCGTGACTGTCGCAGTGGACCCGAGCCAAAAAGCAGCCGCCAAGACTGTACACAGCACCCACCAACCGCGAATTCTCATATTAAATGTTCGGACTGCAGCCGCATCAATACCCCGATCGGGATGCCGCTTTAAAAACTGGCCTACTCCCGTGACTATTGAAAGCAAGAGCAGAACACCTGCAACTAAAGCAATGGTACGAATATCATTCACTTAGAACACACCTTTTTGAGACTTTAGATCACCATGAACACTGAATCTATTCCTTCAGAGATAAAACTGCCCTGCGTGCTCTTGCCAAAAAGTCTAGCTTGGATTCATCTCGCTCCAGCCAGAGTGGAGGTCCGAAACTGATACAAGAGAGCAACGGAACGGGTAAGAATTCTCCTCGCGGTAGCACCCTATTTAAATTGTCTATGTGAACCGGTATGAGTTCGATTTCAGGACGCTTTTTTGAAAGATAATAGAGCCCACTTTTAAATTCACCAACTTCTCCGCTGGTACTACGGCTCCCTTCGGGAAAAACTATAAGTGATCGTGTCTCCCCGGCCTGACGCAACATAAGATCAACAGGACTCTGATGAACTTTTATATCTGTTCGATCAATAAGAATTGCATTGAACACCTCTTCTGCCAACCATCTCCTTAAAGCACCACGAGACCAATAATCCTTGGCTGCCACAGGACGTGTAATTTCCCGAACCTGTCGTGGGAGCGATGCCCATATCAACAATGCGTCAAGGTGGCTCGTATGATTTGCAAAATAAACCCGTTGGCACGTATCGGGCTGACTAGCAATCCAACGAATACTGGCTCCTGCTAGGAGCCTCGCCACGCCAGCCAACCCAAGTCCAGTGATTTTGCACAGCGTCGACCGACTGACTGATTTGTCGAGCGGTTGTGTTGGCATGTCAGCTGGTGCAAGCATAAGAGTGTCGTTGACGTCAGGGAATGAATTACGAAAGCGAAACGAAAGGATTATGTTTTTTCTCATGCCCAATAGTTGTTGGCTCACCATGGCCGGGCAAGACTATTGCAGAGTCAGGAAGTTTATAAAGTTTGTTCACAATCCCCGATTCGAGTGATGAAAAATCACCATCAGGGAAATCTGTGCGACCAATCCCCTCATGAAACAACACATCTCCAGCTAATACAAGAATCGGATCACTCGCAAACCAGAAAACGACATGGCCTAGAGAATGGCCGGGGATTTCTACTACAGTGGCACAAAAATTTCCCACCTGCAAATCCTCTCCCTCACGCAAAACCGTATCTGCTGGTGGGCTGATGACATCAATACCATATCCAGCTGAAAGATTCGCAACTGGATCAGAGAGCTTTCCTGCGTCACCGTGACCTATGAGAATGGGAGCTAAAGGCCATCGCTGTTTCATTGTGGCAACGCCAGCAATGTGATCTGAATGTCCGTGCGTAAGCACAATAGCTATGGGGACAAGTTGATGTTCATCAACAAGTTGAATGATAGCGTCAGGGTCAAAACCGGGATCAACAATCAGACAATCTTTTGATTTCGATTGTCTTAAAACGTACGTATTCTCAAAGAACGGACGAGAAATAATCCGGTACACTTCGAACGGTGATGCAGTGACCAAGGGTTGACAGGATTGCATGTGAAAGTAGAGAGCAGGGAGAATGTACGAAGGTCATCAGAAACCCAATGATACGCGAAATTTCGTACGTCCGGTAAAAACACGCCGAAATAGGTGTTTTTTGCCATTCCCTACACCCCGAAGGATCGCTAACTTCCTGATGTAGGGCATGAATTGTATTTATATGGATCGCATGAGTTCGTTTGATCGTTTCACTTGTATCGGTTGGCCACACTACTGCAATCTGCTGAATGTAATGCTCCCCCACACAGCGATATTACTAAAAGGTTTCAGAATTATTGCCGCTCTCCAGCGGCGGGTCGGTACGAAAAACTTACTGACCACCCCAGATAAGAGGAGCTAGGCATGAGCAGATTATGGATGACTGCGATCGAAAAAATCTTCAATGAGCAAATCATTTTCGGCCGCAACTTTTTTTGCAGGGCATCCGCATTGGCGTTTCTTTGCAGTGTTCTTATGGGCACCGTGAACGCGCAAGAGACCCAAACGAATCAGCCCGGCATGGTGCCTAATGGTGACACCGCTCAAGGTAATGTTGGAGCTGATGATGCAGAAGCCAACACCGCACAAGGAGAGCATCCTTTAGAGCCTGCCCTCGCTCTTGCCAGTAGAGGCCTTGAGAGTCTTCGTGCCAACATCCAAGACTACTCCTGTACGGTTGTGAAAAGAGAACGCATCAATGGCGAGCTTCAACCACACGAATACATGTTCGCAAAAATTCGTCACAAGCCGTTTAGTGTGTACCTTTACTTCCTTGCTCCTGAGGCCGTGAAGGCCCAGGAAGTTATCTATTGTGATGGCAAAAATGATGGAAACATGCTGGCGCATGCCGGGAGTGGTGTTCGTGCCATGGTTGGAACAGTTTCCCTGAAACCTCAAAGCATGCTTGCGATGCAAGGTAATCGTTACCCCATTACTGAGCTTGGTGTTGAGAACCTAGCAAAGCGACTTGTTGAAGTCGCCGAGCATGACAAGCAATTTGGTGAGTGTGAGGTCAACTTCTTCCCGAAAGCCAAAGTGAATGGAAGAATTTGCACCTGTGTTCAGGTTGTTCATCCGGTACCTCGTCGTAACTTTCGTTTTCACCTTGCCCGAGTCTACATAGACGATGAACACCTCATCCCCATCCGCTACGAAGCTTATGACTGGCCGAAAGAACAAGGCGGCCAACCAATCCTCATGGAAGAATACACCTACATGAATGTCAAAGTGAATAATGGTTTCACAGACGCTGACTTTGACCCCACCAACTCGGCCTATAAATTTAACTCCGGAGGTTAAGTATCACGGCGTGGTATGTGATGGGTTATCGTCGATGATTCATGCACGTTGCTAACAACTCGCGTTATTGAAGTTGCGGCAACACGGTGACTTTCACCGTACGTCACAGTGGGCTGATCGGCAGCTAGAGAGTGCCGCTCAAGGTGAAAATATATACGTAGCAGACGGCCAAATCCTGCTCCTAAAGCGATAACCAGAAGCATAAAGCCTGGCCATATCGGTTCTCGGTATACAATCCACCCGATAGCGGCAACGCCAGCGACGGCTGGCCACCACCGGTCGGAAATTTCAAGTATTAGGCCGGCGAAATTCGTGATTACCCAAAAAGACAAGGCACCGGCTATCAAAATGATCAGCGTAGCAACACTGCGTCCAACTGTCGTAAGACGTGGGTCTGCAAACCGTATCGTTACAGCTCCCTGATTTAACTGAGGCTTAACAATCAATTTTCGCCACCGATTATTCGGAAGAAAAGCCGAAGTGAAATGTTGTCCAATTGAACTGCCTCTTGACATTTCTGGCACTCTACCCACCCACGCCTCAAGAGGGGCGACACCAACCTGCTTCTGTCGGCTCAGACGGAATTCCTGAAGTCGTGACACGACATCTGCTGGCCGTAATGATGTTACCTTGTCGACAACATCATCACGTTTTGATTCAACTTTCAACCTAATATCTCGTGCCATATCGTCACTAAGTTCTTTTCCTGGGCCAGCAAATATCACAGAGCGACCCACCGGATAATTTATTGTCCACAGCACGTGCTCAGCAGACATTCCAGCAACATTAGGCAATGCCAATGACACGGGTTCTCCTTGCATTGTTGCTGCATCAAATTCTGCAACAAAGACAATGACTAACTCGTGCGACCAAGAACTGTTTCCTATCGGAACCGTCCATATCTGTAAGGCACTATCATGACTGGGGGCTTTCGGCTGTACCTGTCGACCGTCGAGTAACATTTCAAAAACACGAAAACCTGAGGGAATCCGGACACGGGCCTCAAGTGTCGCCATAGGTAGCTCGATACAACAGACTCCTGCAATCCGACCACGCTCATCAACCAGTACTTCAACATCAACGAGTTGCGATTTGATGGAGGAATCCACAGCATCAATTGGGTCGAGGGTATCGTTGGCGAATGACGGCTGAGGTGAACTCACTATGCTGGGTCTCGTGTACCCCTCACTCTGATACGACCACTGGATGCTGTTGGATGGCAACTCAACACGCCACACATTGCTCCCGCTCTTCTCAAGAACTCGCAAGCCAAGTGAACTGCCACTGCTATCTTGAGCTACAGACTCCTGCACCATATCTATTCTTGGGTTCTCTCCATCAGTGAAAACCTGAATGCCGTTTCGCTGAACAGCACCTCTCCAAATAACCGCATAAGGAAATCCAGAGGCCGATGAAGAACGTATTAAGGGCAAGACACCCTTTCTTGGTAGGCGTGAGTCACTACCTGCCTGAACCCTTAAAAGAAAAGTGCCTGTACGAGGTTGCTGAAGAATAAGCGTAAAAACATTCTGCTCTCCTTCCTCGATAGAAATATCAAATGGCACTTCATTTTCAGTGATGAAACTTCCATTTTTTTTCTCAAACACCTTGCAAGACTCAAGCTGATAACCCTCTGGAATAGACACACTATCCTTAACCCAGGCAGTTCCGTTGGCATCAATCGTGGCCTCAAAGACCACGTGGTTTTTCTCACCATTTTCCAGAATTTCAATTTGCTGTGTGCCCCGTAGAGAAAAAAGTTTTCGGGTCACTTTCACAAATGTTGCTTGTCTCTGCAGTCCAAAAGGCGGGCCCATCGAAACCAGCGTATCGCTTAAAACATCTTTTGCCTGACTTGAAGAAGAAAAACGGCCGGCACTTCCAACGCGTTCAGAAAACCATTGCAAGCTTCCGTCTTGAATTTCACTGATTTGCGGGGGAGCTACTGCCCCCGGAAACTGTATGTCAACAGAGGTGCCTTCAGGAGGCACCACCATGGATTCCCGTGCATCTTGCTGGATTCCAAGAATCCACGCGTACGGTAATTCAAATTTGCCAGCAAGATTTATTGACGGCAAGCGAAACATGAGTTTGCATGTCGTTTTACCTGCAACCGGTAACCTTTGATCAACTCTATAAACACCACTACCCAAAGAATGCACCTGAAAGTCACTTATGGTACGAGATACACTGTCATCGCCATCGCCTATCTCGAGACTGAGGCGGGGGTCCGCCTGAATCCAAAATGATGGCAATATCGAATCCCCACTATCAATTGTAAACTCTGACATCAAAAAAATATCGGTCGGTGTCCATGAAATTCGATTTCTACTTTCGGATTGACGGATGCGTGCTGCGAGCGTCACTTTTGTATCCAAAGAACGGATAACCCGTAAGCGATTCGCCGCAGGAACCCGAAACATTTGCAGCGATGTATCGAGGGAAGCAATATTCTGTGCTGGCTGAAACACACCCCCTTCTGTTGCCCATTCGCACTGCATTCCTCCACTCTCATTCCGGGAACTGCTCATTACCTTTGATGGAGATACAGTGACTATTGTTTGCGGAGCATTCGGCAGGCATACCTCGCAAAAACTTACATCACCTCTGCTTGTTACCACTGGCTCCAACGGAACAACAAGGCTGTGTCTTCCTCCTGCAGGGAGCGAGATAACCGCTCGGCTACGGTCTGGTGGCATCGATACACTGAGCGTTCCTCCATCCAGCAGAAATCCCTCATTAGCAAACCGACCATTTATAAGAGACTGGTCAAGCAAAAGTGATTCCGCTGTGTCAGTTTCGACTAATATGTTGAGATACCACACTTCCCTGTCGCCCTGCGTTGCCACTTCAGTAGCCGTTGGCACCTCAATCCTTGAATTCAAAATACGCGTTCGCGATTGTTGAACTTCACCGGCCGCTCCAGCTAGCACCTTATAAAGAGGCTCTGGTACAAGTGCCGTTGTTTCACCTTCAATTGGTGTAAAAAACACCTGCATAGGAATCTCATCCCCGTAGGAACAGGCCGAAAAGGCTGTTACTAAAAGAACTGCAAATGACGTTTTCTTTGTTGCATATCCGTACAACCAAATACGAAATCCGGCAGCGGTGAGAATCCCCCACAAACTTGCGCGAGCGATCAAATCAAATGGTTGAGGAACCCATAAAGCGGCCACAGAAGCAACCACGATGGCAGCGACAAGCAGCCAAGCACATCTCCAAAAAATGAACAGTGAAAATGCTGCAGTCAAAGCAGCAAAACCAATAGACGTGAGAGCCAAAAGCCGGCGATCTATGAAAAGAAAAGGTTTTGATTCGTATCGTCCACTCGTCGGCACAAACCGTCGTGAATCAAATCCAGAACGCAAAGCCTTCGACCCAGCAATCGCAAACGAGGAGCCACGAAGAGAAATTCCAAAAAGCTTTTCAATCCAATCTTCTTTCTGTTGGTAAACTTCTTTATATCCTGAAGGCACCCCAACAAGCCGCACATTCTTAGGGAGAGTTACCTGTAATTCCCGAGTAAGCGTCGGTGCATCAACAGCAGGCACGGCTGAGGACAACTCCCAAAGGCCTTGAGAATATTTTGCTGCAACAGTCGTCTGCACCGCTACGGAAACTTTCTGACGTCCACTTGGCAAATAGACTGGACACTCTCTTACGTCAGACGACTGTAAAGGGATTGATTCACCCTGCACATCTAGTCCAATAAGTTGGTGGCCTTCCGGCAAACTTACTGTGACACTCTGCCTCCCATCATTCTCAATGATAAATACTGTTTCGTACTCTGCATTACCAGATGTGTAGCATCTTACACTCGCACTTTCTTTCCAAACCCAAGCGCGGGGAACAGACTGCAAGCTATTAAGACTTGGTAGAATTTCTACGGCAGGCCCAGTTGCTGCCAAAGCTGTATCGTCGTACCTCAATTCCATGACCGTCTGAATTGGCAAATCTAATTGGCCCGGCAAGGGAGGCATCTGAACAAGACCGTGGTTGAGCACTGATGGTCGATTCTCGTGGGCGGATAGAATACTTATGCGACCCTGCGGCGAAACTGCTGACTCGACCCAAGCCAGAGGAATGGCGGTTCGTTCTGTGAAGTCACGTTCACCCGTAGCCCTAAGAGTTGTCGAGCCAGTGACTGGCGGGTTTAATTCAACCAACCAAGATTCTTTCGCAGATCTTTGCAGACTGCCCGTCTCTCCAATTCGGGGTGATTCATAAGAATTCAGGCGGCGAGCTATAGCCGTCGTCTGACTATCAGTGAGTATTGACCAATCAAGATCTCCAACAGGTTCAGAAAAATGAACAGTAACAGCGTCAAGTTCACCCTGAAAGGCTTGACATAAAAAACTATACGTTTCACCCACTTGATCACCACGGACTGTCAATTGCGATTGAGCAATAACTTCAAGAGGAGGTCGACGACGCAGAAAACGAAACTCTCTTGGGGCAGCAAGCCGACCGACAGCAACTCGTTTTCGCCACACACCACCCTCAACAAGCAGCATTAAACGTGGATCAAACAATGGTTCGTCTTTCGCATCCCCAATCTCGACAAGAGTTGTTTCTGGACTTGTTCGCAAGTCCATCCAGACTTGCTCAGAGGCCTCACCCGACAACTGAATCATATCGTCATCAATTGATCGAATTCGTCCGCCAGCCACTACACCACGACGATGACCTGTAATCCTCAGTCGCAGATTCTCTCCATCCTGAACAGCTCTTGGGAGTTCGAGAACAAACTGATCGCTTTCTTTGCTCCGAAAAACTTTCCAGTCATATGTTTCTCCTAAGGCTTTACTGACATCACTCTGCAGGTTACCCGAAACAAAATTCCCTGCCCCTCCATCAGGCTGAACTGATGTATTTGTACTCACCAGTGGCTCAACAGAGTCAATAAACCATTGCTTCCCAATTCGTCCAGTTATTTTGTGAAGATTTCCCCGACGCACACGGATATCACAGGCAGCGCGTCCAATAAGCGAGGCCGAAGAGACATCAATTGTGGTTACACGAGCCACATCAAATTCTGGCCGCCTCTTTGTAACTGAAACCATACACGAACCATTTGATTCTTGTTGTTCAAATACAAAACCCACATCTCCTTGATTACTTCCTTCACGATAGGCAGCCTGCAATTTTGAATCCATAGCTTTCGGCCACCCCCCAGATTCTTCCGGTGCAATTGCAATACAGTCTTCAATTATGACATCAGACACTTGAAGGTTATTTTCAACACCGATAACAAAACCACCACTTACCCACTGTTCTTGATTGATAGCAAGGCCTGGTAGCCATAGACGTTCATCGTTTTGGTGGACACCTGTAATGATCCCGCTAACAAGAATCTTTGCGGAAGTCCCTATGAGATCTACTGGCAATATGACATTCACCGTACTGTCAGAATTTCTCTCGACGTCAACGTGCCTAGTCGATATTTGGCTTGCGTTCAGCATCCAAGCCTGAGCACTTATAATCGTTGCTTGCTTGCCAACATTAAGTCGCGTAGATCGTTGGAACCAAACGGTTTCAGGCACGACAACTGTTTCGATTTCTGCGTTCCTCTCTCCAATAAAAATAGTAGACCAGCACGAACAGCGGCTGTTCGTGTGGTTTGAGAGCGCTACATTCAGCAACTGCCTTGGGCCGATCAAATACTTCCAGCGAGCCAACTCACCAGACCCTACATCGTGAAGCGGATCTTGCCTGGTGGTTGCCTCATTGCCTACGATCAGTGGCACGACATTTTCTGGGAGATCTAGAACAAGTGTTGTCGCCATCGCAGGAATACGCGGAAACAGAAAACTGGATTGTCCGTTGCTATCGCTAGCACCTTGCATTGGTGGACGATCTGAACGCGTCGGTGTCACCCGGAGTTTTGCAAATAGCCTGCCGGCATCTGGCACCCACAACTCTATCGTGCCATTGGGTTTTCCGATAAAATCAACAGCGACATCTCCTTCTTCAGACAAGTCGCTCTTTCGTTCTGGCTCAACTTTTTTCTGCGACCAATCAACCCGACTGCCTACTTCGCTTGTTTCATTCCGCCAAAAGATATCCTGAAAACTAGCCGTCCCGGGAGACACCTCAACTCCTTCCCTGCGATCCTGAAACCAGATAGAGACGTTTCCAATAAGAGCACCTGACTTATCAAGACTCAATTCATAAAGGACATGCTCAACGACCGGCTGTGGAGCATCAGTAGTACGACTACTACCAAGCGGTGCTATCTGTTGAATCGCATTCTCAAACTCCCCAACAGCCATAGGGATATAGCGATTCTCATCACGAACAATGTCTGAAAGCCGACCCGAAGGCACGTAGACACGAGAAAACAACAGTTCGCCTGATTTGGAGACGAAATCACTTTCTTTGTCAATGATTTCTACGGATTCATCAGAATCCGCACCAAGCAAGATACTATGATTTCTTGTGCTTGGGAGACAGAAGATGAAAGCGACTGCAACAAAAAAAATTCGTCGCAGCAGATTGTAAAAATGATATCTTCTCCACATAAAACAGCCTCAATCCGTTTCATCTCTTGCCTGAGACGATGTAACGGGAACCGCCGTTTGTTCAGTAGATGACCTCATATTGATAACGAGCGACTCCGGCGAGCGGCTTCTCTTCAAACCAGAAGGCCTCGCCTCCCATGACTCTAAATCATATGCAGTTTGGGTACGGTTCTTCAATAAAACACGCCACCAGCTCACCGCTCCAGCAGGAACCGCAAACGCAAGCCCCGGCAAACTCGCCTGCAGAATACAAAAAGTTACTGTAGGCCAGATTGCCATCCCCGCAATAAAAAAGACGGCTGCTAAAACCAGAGCAGCTGTTGTCAGTCTTGGACGGAGTGTCAAAACAACACCGGCTACAAGTGGAATTCCGCTTGAGGCCAAGATGAGCAACCATCGAGGGATAAGAAAACAACTTACATTTGCTGGGCTGCCGGCATCACAAAACACCATTCGATGTTCAATAAAATCTCGAGGCATAAATAGCGTGTCCACACCGAGTCTTCTGGGCAGATCGACCTGTAGATTCGCAGATGCTGTTACCCACGATGCGAGGTTTTGAACAGAAACAGCTGGAATCTGTCGAAAACTCGAGCGGCTCCAATCCCAAACCTGTTGACTTGTCCACCCTCGAGGCCCCCAAAGAAGGCTGGATCGATCGGGCACTAACACTTCCCACACAACACGACCATAGAGAGCAGACGATGGCATACCAGGACTCTGGAATTCAAGCCAATCCATACCTGGCAACAAATTTTCTTTACGTGGCTGTCGAACCTCAACTTCAATGAGGTGGGTTCCTCTTGACTGCCCCAAATCAAGCTCAACTTTTCCGGTGACTTCATCAGCTATCTTCCAAGACGAGCTGTTCACTCTTGCACGTGCTATCTGATTACCTTTCACTTCACCTGTTTCGTTTTCTGCCAATAACGGAAGGGTGATCGCTAGAGAATCAGAAGCACTCGTAACAGCCATCGCCCAATAATCTGATCTCATAGAACCACGGAGCGTTGTACGCAGCCATGTCGCTTCGATAACGGTTTCACCAAGGAGAGTTTTCTGGTTTTGAGTCAGTGTCAAATCGATAGTGGCCTGCCCCTGGGAAGTATTCCATGTCCGACCAAGTCCGATGGTTTGAAGATTTCCTTCTCGATTCCACAACTCGTCGCGAACACCGACAGCAAGCTCTTCGACTGAGGAAAGTGTTACTGACTGACGACCAACAACTGCTTTTTTGGGAAGGAGAATCGGCACGGAGACTGGAACTGTTACTTCCTCTGGTATTTCTGGCGTGGACTGTTTAAATCGCGAGACAAGTTCACCAGACCCAAGCAATGGACCGGGCAAGAGTACACGCACAACACGCCAAGGAGGCTCGCTGCTATCTAACTCAACATTTTCACCAAACTCACCATCGTCAGATTTACCTTCGCTAAATTCGGTGATACCGGATGGGCTACTTATCACTTCGGGAGTTAAGAGAACGCCATCAAAACGAGCTTCGATGCTACCTGTTTCTATGAGACTTTCGGGCACCATCCACTCGATAAACTGAAGCGGCACATGAGCCACATCTATTCGCGTCGCCTGCTGCACCACAATCTGACGTAAACCGACGTCTACCTGCGCAGTGATTGAGGCCTCAATCTGTTGATCAAGAATTCGACGTGTTCCTACAAAAGTTGATTCGTTAGCCTCAACCCGATAAGACATTCTAGACAAATCAGCAACAGGCTTGCCTGCCTGTGAAGAAACCTGACGACTCATACCAACAATTCGTTCAGTATCTGGAACGAGTTCGATATTACTTTCTGATGTAATCCCGACACGTGCAGGACCAACAAAGTCAGCCTCTGGTGCAGGCGTCTTCCAACTTACAACTTCACTCTCTGAGTCAATTCTTCGGCTACATCGAAGCTCAACCACTACCTCTCCCGCCATTGGCTTTAAAAATGGCACCGTAATAGAACCAGAGGATTCTGACACAGCTGCACTGTCAACAACACTAGAAGGGCCTATCTCTTCAACATCCCAGTTGGGCAGAGAGATCTTCAACTGCTTTGCCGCAACACCACGAATTACAGCTTGCAGACGCACAGAGAGTTCCAGTCGATTTTTTGTCACGTGGTAAAGATATTCTGGCTCGACAACCAGTCGACTTCTTCGCGCACGTACTCGCAAAGGCAATGTCATTGGTTGCGAATCATATGCAAACGCCGCAACAAATTCTTCTGTCGATAGCGCTGCTGGTGCATCAATCTGCCTATTTCCAGAACGAGATTCCCACTCAACGGTCCAGTCATCATCAGCAAACACACTCACTCGGCCCCATTGCCGCCATTTCGGAATTTCATCAATAGAAAACCCTCCAACATCAATTGGTTTAAGGCTGGCAGAATCGACAGACCGTTCACAAACGATCTCAAAAGAAGCCTTTCCTCCAACGGCTTGATCAATTCGAAGCACCGTCCGTGGACTTAAAGAAGAACCACTGCGGCTAAGTATTTTTGCATTGCTCCCTACAGACAACAGAACTGATCGGGGTGGCAACTGTACAGTAAAAGTATTTTCATCCGGTGAGAGATTAGCTAAGGCGAACTCGGCTTTTATGTTTGCCAGTCTGCCGTCTACCCGAACAATACTTTTCACCATAGATTCGGCTAATTTTCGAACGGGGACCTTTCCCAAAAGGGGCTCTTCGAGTTGCACTCGCGTCGCCCCTACCGCACCTCGAATTTCAACAACACTGCCTACGGCATCGCTCTGCCCGTCGAGCACCTGAACGGTAGGCGTAATAACACCGGCGTTGAAATTCACTACCGGATTACGTCGTTGTGTCTCTATAAGTATTTTTGAATCAGTGGCAGCTGGTAATGTGATGTCTAACTGATCGCGATCGAGTGACACATCAACTGGTATCTGACCACTCATAGTAACCGTATGACGTTTGCTGACAAAACGCATTTCCTCCGTATCAGTTACCGTCGCGCCATCTTTTTCGTTGACCCAAATCAGAAAACCTTTGTCTGAAACTGAATGATAACCAATGGCTTGTTGATATTGTTTGGACCGATTACCCATTCCATCTTGTGTTCTATTGACTGGCAATGGGTCAATCGTGACAACGACTTCGCCTTCTCCAATAATTGTTGGGGGTTCTGTAATAACGAGTTCCGGAAGTTTGAGCGGGAGCATCCCCCAGCCAGGCCGAGTGCTCCGAACAACACACTCAAGATCAACTGTAGCGTGAGTCACATCGCTTACACTGATGGCAGGCAAAACAACTTTTATCCGTAGTTGCTCAAGAATTAATCCTGGCACCTCCGGTTGGGCGGGCAAACCGTCCCGTAACCGAACGAGATCTACAAAGTCACGGTAGCGAAAACCGGGAACCGGGATCAAACGGCCCGAACTATCTTCAACGTAATACAGGTTAGGCTCTAACTGCCTTACTTTCTGCGCAATAGCTTGAGCCTGATCCCCGCCAGCTCCCTGACCGAAACACGAACTGTCCCACAGAAGACTTCCTAGCACGATAAAAATACCAAACGTAATGAACCACAGCCGGGAAGACGAATAACGAGTTGTTAATGGAGACGTACAACAGCCCGCTGCAGCTCGGCAGCGAGTTGCATATTCGTCAATGCGGTTCATTATGTGACTGACTGTGGCCAAGGCCCGATTCTTTCTGATCTTGTGAGGTAAAAACCACTACTACGTCCGCAAAGCCCGATGGTAACTTCTAACGGTTGCGCAAACTTCTACCTACTATGAACCTACAACGATTTTAACCCTAAAGGTCAGCAAAAGCTTGTGTTCTAACCTGTTTATGGAACATAAACAGTGCATAAACCACATGAACGCTACTGTCGGCGCACTCACCCAACCAGCAAGGCATGGAGCTCGTTGGCAATTTCTTGAGTTGCTGCAGCAACAAATGCGGGGCGGTCTAAGGAGATATGTGCTGGCGGGGGAGTGTCAGTCGTGTCGCATAAATGACGGCAAGGAACAATGGCTGCGCCTGCTTCGGACGCAATCAGCAGGCCGGCAGCGACGTCCCAACAAGCGATACGACGCACCCAAAACCCATCAAGCCTACCTGCCGCAAGATAAGCGAGATTAATGGCTGTAGACCCAGTTCTCCGTACCGAATGAACATGTGGAACAATCGAGAGAAAGTCGGACACAGCCAGGGACTCGCAGTCCACATGCGGGGGGAAACTTACTGCCACCAAAGCATCGGAAAGATGCGATGGATTCGTCGTGCTAAGAACCGTATTTTCAAGCCGAGCACCACCACCACGAATGGCGGTAAAGCACTCGTCTGCAACCGGATCATAAATTGCACCTGCTAGAACTTCATCCCGATAAGCGAGGGCCACGGAGACACAATACGCTGGAAATCCGTGAACATAATTGCTTGTTCCATCGAGCGGATCAACCATCCAACGCAGCGGTGAAATATTCAGGTCTTGGTCCCCTTCTTCTCCAATAAATCCATGATCCGGGAATCGACTGAGTAAAATTTCACGAATTGTTTTTTGAGAGGCGACATCTGCTTCTGTCACAAGATCTCGTGGACCCTTGGTAGAGACCGCAAACCGACCTCGCCAATCCCGAAGCACGTCACCTCCCGCACGTGCCGCAAGTTCTGCAATGTCGCCGTAGTCTTGAAGCAAATTACCAGCCACAATTTCTGAGGGAACTTCCATCGACTTACCTCCCGAGAGTTGGATAATTTTTCAAAATTACTCATTTCATTTCGTGTATCAACTACTTTACATTTAAATCAAAGCTGTTTTTGAGCTGATACTGAACTTTCTTGGCAAGGTGGTCAAAATCACGTGAAATAACAAGTACGGATAAAACCGTGGAGAAACAGTACTAAGACATGAGAAGAATTTCCTTATGCACGAATGCTCCGCGTTTCAATTACATCCATCTAGAGATAAACTTTATGTCGGTAGGTTTATATCGGTATAGATCCAGTCTTGAGAGAATCACATTTTATTTTAAAATCTTGCTGTTTCACCATACCAGCCAACATGTTTTTCAAAATGCAAATCAAAAAAAGCACAACACAAGAAATAAATCGGGGACTTTACACGAATACTACGGACAAAAAGGTGCATTCGAATAGTTTTGAATGGATTCACAAAATTGGCTCAGTAACAACACGTGTAGACCTACAAGAACCGGGTGCCGGAATGTCGCTGACGTCCAACGACACCTTGTTTTCAATGCTTCGAATCCTGTTCCCGGAGCCGTTTGTCATATTTAAAGATGGGTGGATACGGGAGCACGACGCCACCGGCATCTATGCCATTAACGATGCACGTCAATTGCAAACGAGCGTCTTATGGAGACTCCAAAGTCCGTGGTGTCCAGTGAAGGATCTTGAGACGTCTCTTTCAGCGGAACTTATTCTTTCAAATCAGACTCTTAGAGAACAAAGTGACGGTGCGCTAGCAGTGGAATGCACGGTACTAGCAACATCAGTACGCACTGCAATATGGTCCACAGACACATTGGCATGGGAAACAAAACCAATGGAATTGAAAAACTACCGACGAGACTGCGCTCACGAGGACGTGACCGTGCAGTGTTTGTTATTTGAACTCCCAGGCTTCAAACAGAGCTTGGCACTATTTGCTCGTAGTGACGAAATTCATCACACAACTCTGACTTCGACACCCATTGAGGGAGCGAATGCTCCAAAGGCGCGTGAGTATGTGCTCAAAAGCCATTTCTTCCCGACTATTATCGAAAAAGGGGTTCTCCATCGCGGACGATTTCTAGCTGTTATAGGGCCATCTCAGGCAGAAAAAGACTGGTGCTTACGAACTGCCGATGCATTCTCTCGACAGCCACCTCTTTTGCAGTAGCGGCATTTAGAGGGTTGCCGGTAAAGTCACTTGGTCGAATGAAAGACTAGGCAAACTAAGCAAAGATTAGGGATGCCATCGAATCAGCCAAGTGATTCATCGGACTTTTGAGCCCATTGGGGCAGGCTCGATAATCGCTGGCACTACTCAGAGGAGGAGACCATGTTCGATCTGCTCTTTGTTGGCAATCCAGCAATCGATAAAGCAATCGCAGAACCAGAAGATATGCCTCGATCGCTCCTGGGAAGAATACGTGGGGCGACACTGAAAACACTTGAAAAAACATACCGACAGGCAATCAAATCCGAAGCACAAGGAATTGTGCTCTGTGGCGAAATCCTAAATCCTGTCTATGTAAGCCCTGCTCAACTTATTCGGCTGCGGGAACTTATTATTCAAGCAAGAGAAAATGGTTGTGAGACTATCTGGGTAACACCAAACCCAATGAATGCCGAAGAGTATCTCCGTATGCTTGGTGAGCCAAAAGGGCTTTCGTTTGCCACACCACTTCGTCCCTGGACCAAAACAATTCGTTCAACCACGGTGGAACTGTGGGGTGTTTTTAATGAAGAGGACATACATCGAATAGCCTCTCACGATCCCTTTGAGCCGCTCCACCGACAACTCCTTGTCGGCTGGGATACCCGCCATGACATTGCACATTCGATGACATCGAAAGTGTCATCCAGCCATCTTGCTCAGCCAAATACTCTTGCTATCTGGGCAACAAGCGGCTGTAGCTCCCCGCCTCATAATTTCTCTCGACTTCCAAGTGTTCAAGCCGTCTGCCAAAAAGACTCACACAACACAGGCTGCTATGGGCTCACATTCTACAAACCCTCCTCTTCCAACAACGACAATACACAATCTCTTAAAGGATCAGGAGACCTGTGGGAACAGCTTCCGATGAGTGAGGTTACCTGGCGAACCATTCGTATCGAATCTGCTGACGAAGACATTGAGGCATTATCACAGCGACTCTGGGAATCCTGTGACTCCTTGATGGACCATACACCAGAAGATGATGAACCAGATGTAACAACTGCTCCTCCACTCATTATTGTCGACTGTCGGATAGCATGCGGTACGAGTATCAAGCGGAGACTAAAAGTTAGTGAAATTGTCCAAGACGTGAAACGAACTCTTCGGGAACGCTGTGCCGCAGCCTCACCACATATTTGGATACAAAGCATTTCCGCAGATACTGAAGAGTCGCTGGCAGCTCTTGGACGTAACCGATCTGGAGGCAGGCCAGGTTCTAGCAGCTCTTTTACCTCTGCGCTTGCAGATCTTGTTACAGATGCTGATGAAACAGATTCTCCTGAGCTACGAACTGAACGCGAAGCGGGCTGGCTAGCACTTGAACTTCTCGAAAGTGAATAAACAACGCTGCAATCACATAAGAAGAGGAAAGCAGATCACCAAGCACGGCTACCTTCGAAGGAACCTTATTCATGCACATTGAGAAACTTGAAATCGAACGCTTCGGTGGTCTTCAACAGGTCACCATAGAGGACCTCGGACAAGGTATCGAAGTCATTCATGGCACAAATGAAATTGGCAAAACATCGTTACTCGAATTCATTCGTGGCATCTTTTTTGGATTCGAGAGCCTATTCAGCCGCGGCGTTCTTGACCCGAAAGTTCCCTGCAGTGGACGCCTGATCATAACTACCGGAAAAGGGCCTCGTGGTAAGCGAGAGCGACACCGTTTTGTAATTGAGCGCCGTCACGAAGGCCCTAATATTGCAGCACTCACGAAAGAAAGCTACGAGGATGGCATCGTAGGAATCGGTGGTGACGAAGGAGATGTTGTCACAGTAAAACAACTCGATGGCATCAAAAATAAGGCCCAGCGAATCTACCTTCAAGACCTTGTCGGTGACATCGACGAAGCCACTTTCACAAACGTCATGGCGTTTGGCCTGGACGAGTTGCATGAACTTCGCACACTAGCGCCCGAGGGTTGTGGTAGCCGATTGTATGAACTTGCAAATGGACTTGACCGTTCGAGAGTGGCCGAAACAATTCGGCAAATTGAAGAGGCTATTCAACGGCTTGAACAGGGAACTGATGAGAACACCTCTCGTCAACACCTTGTAAAGAAGCGGAATGAATTACACGAAGCTACGAATACAAACCATTTTCAATTTTCTATTGGCGATCTCTTCATTACACAGGCTCAGCTTCAGCGAGAAATGGCGAGTCTCGAGAAGGCTTCGAGTAGTGCCGGCACCCTAGAAAAATCCATACGTGAAGCTGTGCCTCTACACAAACTACGAAGATCTTGGCAGGAAGTCACTGAGGAACTCGAGTCCCTTAAAGCAGTTGCTTTGGTTCACCCTGACTACGACGGCTGGCAGCACGATGCGAAAAAGCGAAAACATTTCTTTCGAGTTGTTGAAAAACGCCTTAAAGAAAGACGTCGATTAGCTCGAGAACTTACCGACATCAACACTGAGACGAGTATTTGGCAAAAGAGGGTGGAAATTAATAGCCTTTTGGAGGACCGACCTCAGATAGAGCGTTTGATTGCCGATGCGGCCCGGATCGAGGCTCACGCAAGGCTTGCAGCTCGCCGTTTTGGTGAGCAAATCGGATTATGCGGGCTGACAAAAGTCGTTTCTATTGAAGACCCAAAAGCAGAAGACAACACCATGGGAATTCTATTGCCTGAGGGCTTGTCGCTTTCATTCGCCCCATTGCGTAGCCGGGCCCAAAACTGCAAACGTGCCTCACGAGCTGTTGCTCGTGCTCGCAAACAACTAACCCGTGCAAAATCTGAACTTTCAAAGGCAAAACGACAGCAGATTGAAAAAACTGGCAATGTCCTTGAAGGTCCGAATCTTACCGCTGCCATTGAAGCCGCTACAGAACAGTCTTCAGTGATTCGAAAAAGAATACGGTCGGGCGAACGAGTAACAGAATTACAACAGACGATTGCACAACTTGAAAAAGAAATGGGCAATCAGCTTGCAGGCCAAGTGATGCCACTCACTTGGATACTTGGTCTTGGCAGTATTTTTGTTGTGGGAGCGGCCATGCTCCTGTCTGGGCTTCTGCTCCCATCCGTTGTAACTGGTCCACTTGCCTACGTCATTGCCGCCCTTGGTTTAGCAGGAACGGGCGTTGCTTCCGTTATGACGTGGACACTCGACAGGTCCTCTGGAACACGGCTGGAAGAGACGCGACGCCAGCATTCACTTGCCCGCAAACAACATGATGATATGACCCATGAGTGCGATGCGCTCGACACAAAAATTTCAAAGTTTGAACACCGATTCACAGACTTCAGCACGGATCCGCATGAGTCGAAACAAGAAGTTCGGCCCTCCTCGCAGTCCAGCTTCGAACGACGTGCCGCATACGCTGATGCTGAAATCAGTCGACTTGAACACCTGTCGATGTACGAAGGATCAATTCATGTTCACGAAGCTCGCATTTCCAAATCACGAGAATTATTAAAAACTGCTTTTATTCGAAAAAAGAAAAGTATTGCGAGATGGCAGGCATCACTTGAACGGCGAGGGCTGCCTAACACGCTAAGCCCGTCTGAAGTCTGGCGGATTAGCACACACCGCCACGAACTTCTCACACTTGATGACGATCGCCGCCGACTTTCTGACGGAGCCCGCCACAAGCGAGAGGAATTGGCTGCCGTATCAAGACGAATCGAGGCAATTCTTGTTGACTGTGAACTAGTTCCTGAGGGGACTGCACTAGATCAACTGCAACAGCTTGAAGATCTACTGAACAAGCAGCGTACAATACAGGAACAAAAGAAAACACATACACGAAAACTTGAAAAATCGCGAACCAGGCATCGGCAAGCAATCCGCGAACTTAAAGCTTGCGACCGTACGCTTAAGGCACGATTGGAGCGATGGGATGTGGATACCGAAGAAGACTTTCTCGAAAAGACGGACCGCCGACCTTACTTCGAAAAGCTTGAACAAACGGCTCACCTTGCAGAGCGAACGTGGCACGATGCTAGAAGTCGCTTCACTGACCCAAAACTACTTGACCAGTGGATTGATCAGTCGTCAGAAGTATCTCTCGATCAACGGTTAATCGATGCTGAAACAGCCACCAAACAAATTCAGGAAAGCTTGAGACTTCATCAAATCAGTCTGATGGAAATTGGGCAGAAAATTCAAGCTGAAACGAAGAATGATGGGCCCGAGACCACGCAGCGACAACTTGCCGCCGTAGAAGTACAAATTGCCGCACATGATCAACGCATCCACCTGCTCAAGTGTACTCGTCAACTTTTAGAGCGCACTCGAGCAGAAGTGGCAAGGCATCACCAACCAGCTGCACTGATAGAAGCATCGCATTGGCTATCACGACTTACAGAGGGGCGATACACCAAGATCACAACCGCCGCAGAGGAAGCGAGGCTTGATGTTCATGATACTGCCGGCGTAATTTGGAACCCAGAGCGACTTAGCAGGGGGACTCGTGAACAGGTTTTTCTCGCCCTGCGACTTGCTCTTGTTCGTGATCTTCACGAGCAAGGAATTACACTCCCCACGGTAATGGATGATGCCTTAGTAAATTTTGACGATCAACGCGCCCAAGCCGCATCACGAACACTCGTTGAATTTATGAATGATCGAAATGGTGATCATCAAATGCTTGTCCTTACGTGCCATGCTCATGTAGCGGCACTTTTCCAGGCTGCTAAAGCAACTGTACGCACACTTGGAACAAAACAGCTGACTGGTTGCGAATTAGCACTCCCAAATAGCTTGCCACAGCACCCTTGGCAAGCAGAAGAATATTTCTTTGGCGACACCGAATAAATATATTCATTGCTCACCTTTGTCAACTTTCACCAAATCCCTGGGGGATACGTTCGCGGACTAATGAGAGATAGCGTGCTCGCATCCCACCGAGAAGCAGACCGAGGTACGCATTCCCTCCAAGCGAAAGAAAAAGAGCAATAAGTGATCCAACCAGTAACGACCAAGGCCTCTCCACTTGGTTTGACATACTCTCACCCTCCTCTTCAGCCACCACTTCTGGCTTCGATAATTGTGTTTTTGCACGTCCTGCAGCTTCTATAACAGTCCGCTCAACTGACGCCGGCCATTTATTAGCGACATAGATACACACTCTTCTTACATCGCGTTCGTCTACTGGAATATCACTCGTAAAAGTGTAAGGGCTCTCACTAGATACCAAGTCGGGCTCAACCCGAACCAAGTACTCTACCCCACCTTCATCGGTCGGCACGAAGGCTGTTTCAATTCCTGTAGCCAACATTGCTGCTGTTAGTGTTAATATTTCAAGAAGCATCACGGCACCTTACAAAGAAGTTATTTAAAAGTCTGCTGGTTGAATTTGTAAAATTTTTCGACATTCATTTTCCTGCGAGGCTATCACCTTCGCTTGTTGGTATTCGATCAGAAAGCGTATCAAGTTCAGTCTGTAACATAGTGAGAGCTGCTTGCAAGAACGCAACTGCTATAGGGCCAACAAAGATTCCGATAGGGCCTAACGCAGCAACTCCCCCGAGAATACTCAGCAATGCGAGAAGAGGATGGAGCTTTGACTGTCCCTGTAAAACATACGGCTTAATGATGTTGTCGACTGTTGAAACAACTAAGCCCCCCCACAACGCGAGACCAAGAGCCGCCCACGTACTTTTGGCAAAAAAGAGGAGGTACAGACTTGCCGTCCCCCATACCGCCGCAGCACCAACAAAAGGAATTAGTGCACCAAAAAAGGTGAGTAATGTCAGAAGAAAAACTGCCTGCAACTCTGCAACATAAAAACCAAAACCTGCCAAAACAGCTTGCACTATGGCGGCCAGTAACGTTGAGCTTACTACCGCACGACTAACCTCTTCAAATTCCGCCAAGAATTGCCATTGATAGCGTTGATCGAGAGGGATCAACCTGGTTACTGCAGCAAACATTCTTGCGCCGTCTGCCAAAAAATAAAATAATGCAACCGTCATGACAATGACCCCGATAAGGAGCTTCGCAATAACAACCGGAGCGCGAGCCGCAATGGGACCAAAGATATCTTCGGCTACTTTTTTCAAATTTGTATTAATCTCGTTAGCTGTAAGCTCAAGACCTGTCGTATCATTAATTGTTTCAATGAGGCCAGAGAGGACTGTCGGATCAAGACGAATTCCTGTGGGGCTCTTTACCATTGCAATCGCATCGCCGCCTGCCCGAACAACAAGCAATGCAAGTGGAACAAGGACTATGATCAAAACGAAACCGGTTGTAAGGCCAGCGGCAAACCATTCCTGCACACCTAATTTTTGCCGTAACGCCCTGTACATCGGACCAAATATCACGACAAGCATCGCCGCCAGCAGAAGCGGTAATAAGAACGTGGACATTACTCTCAGTGAAAGCAGCCCAAATATCACAACCAGCCCGAGAATTACACCGAGAGAAATCAGACGTGTCATGATGATTCGAAACTCTGGAAATACGCGTATTACGGGCAATTCTTTCAAGCACCGGCTTCCGATTGTAAACCGTTTGTTCATCAAAATGGAGAAAATCGATATTTTTCGACTCGTAGCACACTGTTATACCGTGCAATACTACAAAGTAAGAGTTCGATCGCTGCCCAACGGCCGCCTTGGCCCACCGCTATGTAATCTGCATGACGTCAATACGCCCCACGAATCACCCTCACGTTTCACTCGTTATTCCAATCCGTAATGAAGCGGGTAATATCGGCCCACTCATAAACGAGATCGAAAAAGCCTTAGATACGGCTGGCTTCTCCTGGGAACTTATTGTTGTCAATGACGGGTCGACTGATGAATCCGTGCATGAAGTCTCTTCTATCTCCACCAACTCCTCACGAATTCATTTAATTCATTTGTCCGAGGGGCGTGGGAAATCTGCCGCTCTGGCCAAAGGTTTTGCCAGCGTGCACGGCGAAGCTGTTGTCATGCTTGATGGTGATGGCCAGGACAATCCAGCTGAAATACCGAAGATGCTCACGAGACTTGGTATCGCCCCAGATGGGAGCGAAGCATTACCTGCAGAAGCCGAACTGGTCAACGGCTGGAAAACACCGAGGCTTGATCCATGGCACAAAACCATGCCCTCTCGGGTATTTAATCTGCTCGTAAGTTGGCTCACAAACGTATCGTTGCACGATCATAATTGTGGCCTGAAAGCGATGCGCCGTGAAGTCGCTCAGAATCTCTCACTTCCGACGGGCATGCATCGTTTCATACCGGTTTTAGCGGCATCTTTAGGAAGCCGTATCGTTGAACAGCCAGTTCATCACCGCCCACGGACCCAAGGAGTTTCTAAATATGGTGTCGGGCGTTTTTTTCGTGGACTGTTTGACCTCATCATAGTCTGGCTCAAACTACAAACAGGGAAACTTAACACCCAAACAAAAGCACCATTATCAAACGACTCTACGGCAACTCTTCGCAGATTTTTATATGGATTGCTCACAGTCATTGCGTGCTGCAGTGTTCTTGGTCGGATCACCACCATTACAACCGTAGATCGAATAGCTCTTGAAAAAAGATTGGTTCAGGAAGCTGTCAATAGGCGGATAGCAAACGCTACAACACAAATCACACCCATAGAAGAGCAGGCCTTACGACAGGAAATGACTGATCGCATACGTCGCGAGAAAGGTCTTTTCAGGCCATTTCTTTCGGCAAATGATCGAAGCCGTTGGCTCACAATCCGAAGTCTTGCAGAAAGCGGCACGTTTACAATTGAAGATTTTGCTGCAGAACCAGGATGGGATACGATTGACTCCGTAGTTCATCCCGACAAAGATGGGGAACTACACCTCTATTCAAGCAAGCCACCGCTTCTTTCAGTCCTACTTGCCGGGCCATATTGGCTTGCTACCCGGATGACCGGATGGACTCTTGGCGACCATCCGTTTCTTCTCGGACGTCTCATGCTGTTTCTTTACGGCATGCTGCCTCTTGCAATAATCATTACCATGTCTTGCTGTTGTATTGAACTTGTTGGCGAGACTGACAGAGGCAGAATCTGGTCTGCAGCATCAATCGCTTTCGGAACACTACTCACAACATTTGCGGTGGCTCTTACAAACCACTCTTTTGCTGCAGCATGTGCCGCTGCAAGCCTCTACTGTGTTTTACTCATTACCAAAAGAAATGTTCGGACTTGGACAATCTTCGCAGCAGCGGGATTAACTGCTGGTCTCACGGCAGCCTTTGATCTCCCTGCTCTCGCCTGGACTGCAGCCGTTCTTGGAATCCTGACTGCCTTCGATCGGCAGCAGACAACTCGTGCCACTCTTCCTGCCGTAGTTATTGTTTTTCTTGCTGCTATTGGAACAAATCTAATCGCTCATGGCACCGCATGGCCTCCATACGCTTACCGCGACACATCAATTCAGTCCGAGTTATCTTCCAAACTCTCTGACACAAGTGATTCAGTAAATCAGTGGAATCCAAACAATTGGTATGACTACCGATTCAAAATGCCCAACGGGCGAGTCATTGAAAGCTACTGGCGATCCCCAGGCGGAATCGACCGCGGAGAACCATCAATGACACGATATGCTTTCCATGCTCTTATTGGACATCATGGAATATTTTCGCTCACACCCATATGGCTGCTGGTTGTTCCCGGCCTCTTCATCATGCTCCGCAGATGGGGAGAAGGATGGCAAATGCTGTCCGTAGTAATTTTCGCTGTTTCGATTACCGTTATCATCTTTTACCTAACTCGACACCCTTGGGACCGAAATTACGGAGGCTCTACGAGTGGTTTTCGATGGGTTTTCTGGATGGCACCCCTTTGGATCACTGCTCTTGCTCCTGCAGCTGATCGCTTGTCCTCCAACAAAGCGGGTTGCTGCTTCTTACTTATCCTACTCGGCCTTTCAGTGCTGTCGGTTGCCGCACCCACATGGAACCCATGGACGCACCCGTGGATCTATCAATTACTAAAGCCTATGGGGTAACAGCCACAATTAGACAATCAGATGAGATCGGGTCTCGATTCGATTCATACACTAAGAAGCTAAAAGCAATGAAAATCTAATGCCGCTGACCATAGAATGGTAATACTCGTTCGAGCGACTACGATGATTATGAATTAATAGCGTGAAGGAAGTTTCTATGATGGCGCAGGCTAACCCAATACGAGTATTCGTAATCGATGATCACGAAGTAGTGCAGCAAGGCATTGCTGCACTACTATCCACCAGTCGTATGACTGTCGTTGGCAAATCACCGTCTGGGGAGCAGGCAATAGAATTTTGCCGAGAACTGCAGCCCGATGTCATTTTGCTCGACATAAGACTTCAAGACGGAGAAGACGGTCTTCGCTTCATCAAGCCGCTACGAGAGACATGCCCAAACTGCAAGGTAATTGCATTCACGGCCTTTAACAGTCCTACCGCAATAGCACGTGCTGCCGCTGCTGGTGCAACTGACTTTATACTCAAGACAACAAATAAAAATGAT
This sequence comes from Planctomycetota bacterium, assembly GCA_014238855.1. Classification (GTDB taxonomy): domain Bacteria; phylum Planctomycetota; class Planctomycetia; order Pirellulales; family UBA1268; genus UBA1268. The sequence continues at coordinate 14,159 of JABAAH010000003.1, read as the reverse complement.
TTATGTGCCGCAATAGAGAACGCATCAACGAATTCGGCTCCTCATGCTGAGAGCAAACTGAAAACTCTGACCGCACGCTTATCAAAACGCTCATTACCGCCAAGCATCGACATCCCACTTACACCGAGAGAATTTCAGGTTTTGAAAATCATTTCACTGGGCCTCTCTAATCAGGAAATCGCAGACTCCCTTGGGATCAGCATCGAAACCGTAAAAGAACATGTACAAAATATTCTGCGAAAACTTCAGGTGAAAGATCGCACCCAGGCGGCAGTCTGGGCGGTCCGACAGGGGTTTGATAATTTTTGATGGCGAACTGCTTGTACGGCATATCTTTCTATACAATCCAAACTAGGCTTCCTTGCGTTCCTCCGAAGCGGCACAGATATCTACAGTAGCCGGCAATTCATCATTGTGGACTGCATGTTGCCCCAATGTCTCTACGCCCAATGTCTCTACGCCCAATGTCTTTACGCAAGAAACATGAAGCAACTCATTGGCTACGTGGCCAAATAGCTGAACGACGTCACAAAAGGACGTTTGATGCATTGTCTTTGGAATCAGAGGACATTAAGAGACGAGTGCCCCGTCCAGGACTCGAACCTGGAACCCTCTGATTAAGAGTCAGATGCTCTAACCAATTGAGCTAACGGGGCATCTTACGAAAATTTACCTGTCGTCTGACCGAGTGGCAAGGGGCAGCCCTCTCACCCGAAAAGCGAAACTTTCTTAGGTTCTGGATCCCACATTGAGTGTATCGATAGAAGCAGTTACATTCGTCAACTTAGACATTATTCAAATGGAGACTTTTACATGGGCCGGTATGACGGAATGAAAGGCCTTGTCCTAGGCGTAGCGAATGATCACTCTATCGCTTGGGCAATCGCAAAAGAATTACTTGCCGAGGGTGCCTCGATTGGTTTTAGCCATCTTCCAGACAGGCCAGATGACCAACGTCAACGTAATCGTCGACGTGTTGCCTTGCTCACTGATAAAGAGCCGAATGCAAAATTTTTGGTGCCGATGGATGTATCAAGTGACGAGCAGATAGCAGCCGTCATGAAAAAAACACAGGAAGAGTTTGGTACTATTGATTTCTTGATTCACTCCATAGCATATGCACCAATGGAAGACCTCAAGGGTGAAACTACAAACTGTAGCCGAGACGGTTTCCGTCTTGCAATGGAAACAAGTGCGTATAGCCTGCTTGCTGTGGGTCGACTATCCCGAGAGATCCTTGCTCAGAATGCTTCGATCCTGACTCTTACCTATTTTGGTGGCGAGAAAGTTGTTCCCGGATACAACATCATGGGCGTCTGCAAAGCCACCCTCGATGCCTGCGTAAAATATATGGCGTTTGACCTTGGCCCTCAGGGTGTTCGTGTAAATGCAATCAGCGCAGGCCCCCTCCGTACTCTTGCAGGCCGTGGTGCTGGCGTTGAAGACATGCTTGGCTTATATCAGCACATGTCCCCAATGGGCAGAAATATCACTCATGAAGAAGTTGGGAAAGCTGGTGCTTGGCTTGTGTCACGTGACTCGCTCGGTATTACCGGTGAGCTTCTCCACGTTGATGCAGGGTATAACATCATGGGATCCCCTGGTCGACTGCTCGATCTTGTTCCAAAACAAGAATGATCCGCTCGAGGTGTCTGCAACAACTCGTATCGTCGCCGTACTTATTATCCACAGACAACGAGTACTCGTAGGTAGGCGCGCGACCAACGCTTGGTCTGCAAAGGGACTTCATGAGTTCCCTGGGGGGAAGGTTGAACAGGGTGAATCTGCCACACAAGCAGCAACACGTGAATGTCTTGAGGAGACGGGACTCGCTGTCTACATTGAGCGACCACTTGCCAGCACGCTCACTGATGAAGAGGGGTTTGAGATAGCTTTTTTCGTAGGACGCTTAAGGTCTTCTAAAGACCCAAAACCTCTGGAACCATTCAGGTGGCAATCTCTTGCTGAACTTGAACTGTGCACCTTTCCGAAAGCCAATTTACCTGTGGTTAATTGGCTACGTCAGTCTTCGGTCATCATTTAAGGTGGATCGTAGCCTCCACGATTCCATGGATGGCATCGGCAAATACGAGCAATTCCCTTCCGCGTTCCTTGGAGAGGACCGTACTTGGTAACGGATTCCTGAAAATACCGGCTACAGCTTGGTTGAAATCGGCAATGATTCCCCAGCAATGGACTTATGAGAACCTGGTACACCCCAACTAACGCAATTAAACATTTACCAACAGCACGGCTAGAAACGCTGACCAACCAACAAACACATGAACGAAGAACTTGGTACATTGTCGATGCTTTCAAAAACGTTACCTCAAAAACGTTGCCACAGAACGAATGCTTAAGACGTGGCCTGCTCTCCACATGAGGTACGAATCCTGGATATCACACGCCTTATTAAAACAACGAGATCTCGCTGAATATCTTGTTCTGCTTTTTGACCAGACGCGGGTTTTCCAGTAGCCCGAACAACCACTATGACATCAATATCATTTTCGGTAATTTGGCACCGTACGTGCCGAAAAGCCTCTCGAAGCCTTCTCTTCCATTGATTTCTCACAACTGCATTTCCGACTCGGCGAGAGACTGAGATACCAATACGAGGATAAGCCAGACCAGTAGGTTGCTTTGCACCGTAAATTATAAGTGGTCCGCTTGCAACTGACTGTCGCTGCTTGTAAACACAATGAAAGTCTGCGGTACGAAGTAATCGCAGCTTTCTGGGGAAATGAAAGTTTATCTCTGGTGTTATTACCACTTGATAGTAGCCCGTAGATCATCTTGCACACTTGCTTCAACTACTTTCGCCGACTCCAACAGCGCTTTTGATGCAGCCTCGTCATCCGATATCGGTAACACAATCTGCACCTCTGCAATGAGATCTCCCTTAGAACCGTTCGCATGTCGAACTCCCATACCGCCAGCACGTAATTTTTTCCCAGAAGACGTTCCTGCCGGTATCCGCAGAGTAATAGTTCCCCATGGAGTTGGTAGATCGACTTTTGCTCCCTCTAAAGCTTCCGAAAGAGAGATCGGCAAACTTACTGCCAGCGTATCTCCTTCACGGCGATACGCTGCGTGCTGTTCAACGCCCACGTCAAGAAGAAGATCGCCAGCCACTCCACCTCCATGGCCTGGCCTTCCCTGCCCACGCAGACGCATTCGAGACCCATCAGGAAGCCCTTGGGGAATGGTGATGCTGAGGGTCTCATGTTTACCATCCCGCTCAAATCGCACCTCAGTTTTTCCACCATCAATTGCTAGCTGAAATGGGACACGGATATTTGCCGTGATGTCCTCTCCTGGCGTCCTCGGGTTACGTCTCGTCCGGCTCGAGCGCCGCTTTCCGCCACCAAATAGATCAGCAAAGCCACCGCCGCCGAAAAGACTTTCTAGATCCACCTCTCCACCAGACTGAAATCCACCAGGCTGCCCCTGCGGTGACCAGCCACCACCTCCTCCACCTCCTCCTCCAGCTCCAACGCCTTCAAAGGAGCTTCCGTACCGATCGTACATTTCCCGCTTACTGGGATCATTGAGTGCATCGAAAGCTGTCTGAACTTTTTTAAACTGCTCTTTTGCGGCATCGTCATCTGGGTGAAGATCTGGATGGTATTTCCGCGCCATTTCTCGATACGCTTTCTGAATATCCTCAGATGTCGCTGTGCGAGAAACTCCCAGTATTTGATAATGATCATCCGCCATTCGAATTTCTCACGTGTGCTTTCAGGAACTCAAACAAACTCTATGAAATAGATTACCGGACTCTGAAAAAACGTCTAGCTTACGACCGCCTCTTCCTCGACCGTGAGCGGTTCTGCCCATGCGTTAAAGCACTGCGGGACGCACCGCCCGCCCCAGACGAGGTCTGTGATTGTTTTTTCTTCATGCCGCCCCCATTATTTGGAAGTTTCGTAATCGTTTCATTCGCTGCTGATGCCTCCTCCATAAATGCAATCTGGCTGCGAATATTACTCTGATTTTTTGCTCGGATATCATGCACATAAGTGCCGTCTGATCGTAGTCTTCTTGCCCGTGTGGTATCAGCCATGTATGTCGGCACGATACTTGTGAGCACTCGCTCTTTGAGTGGGCCTGCAAGCACTGGAAACATGACTTCGACTCTCCTGAAAAAATTTCGAGGCATCCAGTCTGCGCTACCCAGATACACTTCAGCATCTGCTCCGTCACCAAATACAAAAATACGGCTGTGCTCGAGAAATCGATCAACGATACTCCGAACTTGGATATTTTCGCTTAGTCCAATAACGCCAGGACGTAAGCAGCAAATGCCACGGGAGAGAATCTCTATTGGAACACCTGCCTGGCTTGCCTCGTAGAGAGATTCAATGATCTGATGATCAGCTAATGAATTTACTTTTGCAAAAATTTTCGATGGCTTACCAGCACGAGCAAGGGCTTTCTGAGAATCAATTAATTCGAGTGTGCGGCTGTGCAGATCATTCGGGGCAACAATGAGTTTTTTCCAGTGGTGTCCCTGCGAATACCCCGTCAGCAAATTGAAGAGAGCAGAAGCATCTTCTGCAATCTCGACATCCGCCGTAAACAATCCTAGGTCCGTATATGAAGTTGCTGTCGCCGGATTGTAATTCCCGGTTCCAAGGTGGACGTATCGCTTAAGTCCTTCACGCTCATTCCGAATGACAAGCGAAACCTTGCAATGCGTTTTGAGGTCAAGAAAACCAAAAACAACATGAACGCCCGCTCTCTCTAACTGCCTCGCCCAGCTCACATTGTTTGCCTCATCAAACCGTGCCTTGAGTTCCACGAGCGCTGTCACGTGCTTGCCGGCTTCTGCAGCATCCATGAGCGCTCGAATAATTAGTGAATCACCACTGGTGCGGTAAAGGGTCTGCTTAATTGCCAAAACCCTAGGATCCCTTGCCGCTGACGTGACGAAATCAACGACTGGATCGAATGATTCATACGGATGATGAACTAAGACGTCTTCACGAGCCACGGTCGAAAAGATGTCGCGCTGCTGACGGAATACAGCAGGTCTTCTCGGCGTGTGTGGTTTGTCATGAAACTTCTCAAAACCTGAAAGTTTATAAAGCTCCCAGAGACCGGTGAGATCAAGTGGTCCATCGATGCGATAGACCTCGTTGTACGTCGTGACGCCTGGTTCCTGACTATTTGCCCTCAAATCTTCATCATCAATAATCCGCTGGGCAATTGAATCATCAGCTTTTGCTGCAATCTCTAACCGAACGGCTTGCCCCCGCTGCCTTTCTTTTAGCCGCTCTTCGATCAGTCGAAGCATATCGTCTGATTCTTGCTCAAGAAGTTCTTGGTCGCAGTCACGTGTAATTCGAAAAGTCGTCCACGACTTGACTGAAAAACCGCCAAACAATTCTGGCAACCGTGCTGCAACTAATTCTTCCAGAAGCACGAAACAAACAGTGTCTGAACTTTCGTCTGGCAGAAGAATCACTCGTGGCAAAACCTGAGGAACTTGCACGACAGCAAATAATTGCTTTGGACCGAGACCTTTTTCATGTTCGAGCATTGTGCCGAGGTAGAGACCACGATTATGGTACCGGGGTGATGGATGAGCGGGATCACAAGCCATTGGGGTAAGAATTGGTAACGCTCGCTCATGAAAGAATCGATCAACATACTTTCTCTGCTCTTTTGTGAGTTCCATATTACGCAGAAGCTTAAATCCGGCTTCCTGCATAGCTGGGCCAATAATTTCTCGGAGGCACCGATACTGCCTGGCTACGAGTTCCTGAGTGCGATGCGCTATGGCGCGCAGCTGCTCGCTAGCAGTTAAACCATCAGCGGCAAAGTCTTGTGGTGCGCCATCACCGAATGCTTGCTCTCGGATACCGGCCACTCGAACCATAAAAAACTCATCCAGATTTGAACTGAAAATTGCGAGAAATTTCATGCGTTCAAGCAGCGGATTATCCTCATTTTCAGCTTCTTCAAGAACTCTTAAGTTGAATTCAAGCCAACTCAGCTCGCGATTAATGAACGCTTCTGGTCCAATCTTCTTCGTGGATTCTTCAGCCACCGTTACTATCCTTTCGAGCGATTCGGACTCCGCTCTTTTGCATAAATTAAACTGCCAACAGCGGTCGACCCAACAACCGGATTACAAGGTTTTCCGTACACACCCTAATTCTTTCATATTCCAAACGCCCGTGTGGCTAAAAACTCCTTCGAAATGCCAAAAATACCTGCCAATTCGACACTTCTGGAAGCGGCTATGGCAGTCAGTAGGGAACTACTGCCTCGGCCTACCTGCTTAACTCCCGGGTGGTGCGCCGCCATAGCGTGCATCTTGGAAGCAACGTCGCGTAAACCTGGGAACGTCAGTCCAGGAAAAAGTTTTGAAGATCTTTCTTATGTTGAGCTTTGCAATGCAGCAATCTCTATAGTGCCCATCTTGGATAAAGCAGCAACTACTCCATTAGGCAAAACAATTCGGAATGCGGTCACACAATCACAATCAACTACTCGTTCAAATGCAAACTTAGGAATTATCATTGCGATAGCACCTCTTGCAGCAGGAAGCACATCACCAAATGTTTCTTTATCGGCAAGTGATGCCGACGCTGCGATCAATGAATGTGATGCGCAGGACGTACTTGATATTTATGCTGCGATCAAGCAAGCAACGGCTGGATCACTGGGCAGGCGTGATAAATATGACATTCATAATGCACCTCCGCAGTCAATTCGGGAAGCAATGCGATATGCTGCCACAACAGAACCGCAAGATACCATCGCTGCTCTTTGGGGCTTTGGCTATCAATCCTTATGGGACACCGCTGTCTCTGATCTGCAAAACTACGAGACTCATGCAGCAAGGTGGGAACAATCTATTATCACAACGGCTTTAGCCCAACTCGCTCGCACCCCGGACTCCCTCATAACCCGTCGTTACGGAAGACAGAAATCCCTTCAGGTATCCTCAGAAGCTGCTGCATTACTTTCGCTACCGGAGCAAGAACGTTTATCCGCGATTGAGGCATTTGACTGGCGTCTTCGGCACCCCTGCCGTATAAACCCTGGCACTACAGCGGATCTTGTTGCTGCTGCATTATACGTCCATCTATGGAACTCATGTTTCCGTGAACTCTTTTAATGACCAAATCATAAAATGACCGTGAACTTCTCTGTATCATTAGAAAAAGCAGTACATGTTTTTTCAGCTGGCCACTTCATAACCCTCAGGAATGATCTTTGTGAAGCTATACACGGACACAATTGGACGGTCGCCTGCTCGATCTCGGGTGTTCCTGACAACCACGGAATGGTTATTGATTTCATTTTTCTCCGTGACACCCTTTCAGAAATCATTAAACGACTTGATCACAGTGTCCTGCTGCCGACAAAAAACCCTTTCCTTAACGTAACTCAGCAAACACATGCAGACCGAAAAGAGGTCCTCGTGACGTTTGAGAAACGACGATGGATATTTCCAGCCGATGAATGCAGGCTTCTACCACTCGTCAATACTACTGCCGAACTGCTCGCAGGGTGGATTGGTACTGAATTACTGCAAGTCCTGAAACAAAACGGTTTGGGACAACCAGCCTTCATTCGCCTTGAAGTTGACGAATGCCTTGGCCAATCGGCAATTTGGGAAAAGGTTATGGACTAGCTAATTCTTCAACGAGCAAGTTACTTGCAGCCTCAGTCGCTAGCGCAACCATAGCGTCATTGACTCGCACATAAAAAACACCTGTTGGACTTTTCGTCTCTTCAACCTGGCCACTTGATCCAAGAACTAACCCTGTTTCGGCCAAGTAACGTAAAAAAACTGGTGATTGATCAAGAACTCGAGTCACTCGAAAACTGACTCCCATCGGAAGCGTTGATAACGGCTGGTATGTATTTGTGTGGTCTGAATCTGATTCAGTCGTTCCTCGCGGAATTGGATCACCATGAGGATCCACCTCAGGCCTGCCAAGGTATTCGTCAATCCTGTCGACAAGCAGATCACTTACAGCATGTTCCATGTGCTCCGCCTCATCGTGCACTTCATCCCAATTCATTGAAAGCGTTTGTACAAGAAACTGTTCAATGAGCCGATGGCGACGAATCATTCGTAATGCCAAAACTTGGCCTGTTCGTGATAGCGACACACCTTCATATGGAGTATGAAGTGCAAGGCCAGCAGTATTAAGCGTCTTGAGCATACTCGTTACAGTCCCCGGCGCTACGCCAAGAGTAGCTGCTAACTGCCCAGTGGTCACAGGCTTATTATCCTGCTGTTCTGAAATCTGACAAATAGCTTTTATGTAATTTTCTACCGTAAGGCTAGGCACAGTAATCTCCGGAAAAACAAGAACCCTCGGTGTACACTACCTAGGATCGAATTGCGAATCGATCGGGAACATACCAAGATACCTCTTGATCACCACCCAGTCGAGATAATTATTACCATACAAATCTTCCTGCACTCGTTATCACTAAACTCCCTACAACATATCATTCGTCGTTGCATAATACAGACTCAATAACAAGTAGTACGCCGCCGACAAAAGTGTCACTGAGTGATGGCGCTGCGGCGTGCCTTAATGAACTTCTCGGAAATCCTGAGCAATATCAGGCAGTCATCACCAATTGTTCTGGAACACGAATCATCGATTGTGGTGTGCGGACGAGCGGATCGGCAGAACTTGGCGTCCTCATGGCTGAAATTGCGATGGGTGGTCGTGGAAAAGCGACACTCGACACCAAGCAAGAAATTGAATCTCTATCAGACCTCTGGCCTGAGTGCCCATGGCCGTTGGTTCACGTGCATTCCGACGACCCAATATCAGCGTGTCTTGCTTCTCAGTACGCCGGTTGGAAAATTGACCACAACAATTATAAAGCCATGGCAAGTGGTCCAATCCGGGCCGTTATTGGGAAAGAAAAAATTTATGAAACCATAGGGCGGCGGGAACGGCCCAACATGACGATCGGCTTACTTGAGACAAATACAATGCCACCGGAAACTGTTTGTCAAGAACTCGCTGCCCTTACGGGACTTTCAACTCGGGCAATAACCCTACTTGTTGCCGCAACAGAAAGTCCCGCTGGACTGGTTCAAATTGTAGCTCGATCACTCGAGACAGCACTTCACCAACTTCACGAATGCGGCTTTGATTTAGAACGGATTGTTCGCGGCAGTGCGATTGCACCACTTCCACCCGAAACCCAAGACACACTCATTGCCCTTGGATGTACAAATGATTCCATTCTTTACGGTGGCATTGTCCAACTTGATGTCACTGGTGACGATCACACCTTGGAGGATATTGGACCTAAGGCTGTAAGCAGATGTTCTGATCTTCATGGCAGATTATTTCTGGAGCTTTTCGAACAAGCAAACCATGATTTTTATGCGATCGACCCAACTCTCTTTGCACCAGCAGTCCTTGAATTCAAGAATCTTGATTCCGGTCGCCATCATCGATTCGGATCGACCTCACCCGACATCGTAGAAATGTCTTTCTCCGCTACCAATTGACTTCGCAATGCTTTCGTCACTCGCGATACTCGGATCAACATCAAGCTGGCATGTAGCCGAGATCCTAAAGGAATGTTCCCACCAGAGTATCTCGGTCTCTGTAGTTGACTGGACAACACTAGGAGCCTCGGCTGATGATCGCGGAGAACGCTTCTGGCCGAAACTTCTCCATCAAGCGGATGCAGTATTAGTTCGTAACATGCCATCAGGAACTCTTGAGCAAGTGATTAGTCGCATGGATATTCTTGCGCGCATTTCTGCGACCGGAAAGGTTGTACTGAACCACCCAAAATCACTAGAAGCTGCGGTCGACAAATATTTGACGATGACACGACTCTTGGATGCCGGCATACCTGTACCTCAAACTGCGATTGTTCAATCACACACTGATCTTCAGAGTGTCACAGAAGAATACGGTGGAAACGTTGTACTGAAGCCAATTTTTGGATCGAACGGCCAAGGGCTTGTTCGATTCCAAAATACCACAACCCAACTACCACCTTTTTTCTTGAAAACTGGGGTCTGCGTTGCTCAAAGGTACATTGCCAACGAAGGGTGGGACATACGCATTCTTGTCATCGGCCCCGCGGCATACGCAATGAAACGAATCGCCGCTGCCGGAGAGTGGCGAACAAACATTTCGCAGGGCGGTCGAGCAGAACCATTTACTCCACCGGCAGAATGGGTCCTACTTGCTCGTTCTGCTGCACAGGCACTCGGTGTTGATATTGCAGGTGTTGATTTAATGCTAGGAAACGATGGCTCAATATGGGTACTTGAAGTGAATGCAATTCCTGGCTGGCGGGCTCTCCAAACTGTGACGTGTAAAAACATATCAGCTGCAGTGCTGAATTCCATGCGACAGCACTTTGAGAAAGAAACCGATTCAGCAGCAGTCGACTAATCAAATAACAGTGACTGCTCTTCACCCGAATCTTGCACACGCCTTACTTTGGTTGGCTTTTGTACCCCGCCTGTTTCAAAGGCAAGCAGGAGGTCTCGGGCGCGGTCTATAACAGCATCCGGGACACCAGCGAGCCTTGCAACATGAACACCCCAACTCTTATCGGCAGCACCCGAAGTTACCTGATGTAGAAAAATGAGTTGCCCATCGTGCTGTTCGACAAGCACCTGAACATTTGCGACCCCGGGGAACCTCTCAAGCGCCGCAAGCTGTAGATAATGTGTTGCAAATAAGGTCCTGCAATGCAGACTTTTGTAAAGATATTCAACAGCAGACTGGGCCAGTGCAAGGCCATCAAACGTACTTGTTCCGCGACCAACCTCATCCAGTATTACAAGGCTTTTCTCGGTTGCTCTGTTGAGAATACGTGCCGTCTGTGACATCTCAACGAGAAATGTACTCGCGCCACTAGCGAGATCGTCACCAGCCCCAATCCGAGCAAACAGCCTGTCAACGATTCCTATTCGAGCTGTCTTCGCGGGTACATAAGAGCCCGCCTGAGCCAATACCGTAAGGAGTGCTGCTTGCCGGATAAAGGTACTCTTTCCGCCCATATTCGGTCCCGTCACAAGTAGAACCGAGGGAAGATTTTTTTTCTCATCTTCTCTCAACTGCCCTCCAACAAGCACCAAATCATTTGGCACTAAAGTGCCCGCAGGCAACAGTTGCTCAAGTACTGGGTGTCGTCCTTGATCAATAGCAAGTACCAAGTCGTCGGAAATGTCAGCACGAACCCATCGATGTGATCTCGCTATATCGGCAAACGTCAGGAGTACGTCAATTGTTGCTATCTGTTCGGCAACACAATCCAGTCGCTCACGATGCTGTGCAAGAAAATTTCGTAAATCTTCAAAGAGTTCGAGCTCACGACGAACAGCCTCTTCCTCTGCTCCAAGGACCTGCCGCTGCCGGTCATCGAGTTCTGGCGTCGTGTATCGTTCAGCATTTTTTACGGTCTGCTTACGAACATACTCAGGAGGAACTTTGTCAGAATACCCACGGCTAATCTCTAGAAAAAATCCAAACACCCGGTTAAATCCGACTTTAAGTTTAGGAATCCCCGTTCGCTCACTTTCAGAAGCTTGATATTTTGTAATCCAAGCCTTGCCGCCTGTTGCAAGCTCTACAAGCTGATCGTAGCGTTCATCAAATCCAGGACGAATAAACCCACCGTCTCGAACAAACGTTGGGCAGTCATCACGCAGGGTTGTTGTGATACGAGCTGTAAGATCTTCACATGGATCAATATTCTCTGCGAAGTCTGAGAGCAAAGTCGATCCGTTCGTTGCATCCGGGGCAACGAGTGACCCAGTTTCACAAAGCAGTGCAATCAGTTCAGGAAGAATTTTTGTAGCTTGACCGATTCGCTCAATATCTCGCGGTCCTGCGCGACCCGAGATAACACGTCCAACTAATCGTTCAATGTCACCGACACCCTGAAGTGTTGCTATCAATTGTGCAACACTTTCTGTGTGATGCACCAGCACAGCTACCGCATCAAGTCGTTCGTCAATCTTGCCCTTTTCTACAAGGGGTGCACTCAACCAATCAATCAAAAGCCGACTTCCCATTGCTGACTGTGTTTTGCCAAAGACTCCAGCCAATGAACCATCACGGCGATGACCTGAGGGTGCGGAACCTTGTACGATCTCCAAACTACGACGAGTCGCCTCGTCAATCTCCATCTGCCCCCCCGGCCGCCAGGCGGCAAGAGTCTTGATTCGACCAATCGCTGCAGGTTCATTTTCTTCAAGGTATGCCAGAATGCCTCCGGCAGCACTTATTGCCAACTGTTCTTCAGGAAGATTAAATCCCAGCCCATCGAGTCGGAGACTACAAAGCGATGTAGTTACTTTTGTTTGCGCCTGCTTCGAATCAAACCACCAGTCTGGCCTCGCTGTCAGGACTATTTGAATGCCTGATTCAGCAAGAACTTTTTCAACAAAACCTCTGTGCTGTTCACAACAAAGTATTTCAGAGGCATCCAACCTCAACAAATAATCTTTCAGCTCCTCGAACTGAAGAACTGCAGCCTGAAAACGACCGACGGATACATCTATCCAAGCAATCCCAACACGTAATTGATTTTCATGTGACGCCTTTTCGATATTCGTTTGTATCAGTCGAGCCTCGGGCGCAAGGGCTACGAGATAGTTTGGGCTATCTGGCTGGAGCAGAGATTCATCTGAAGCAATGCCGGGGGTAACAATTCGTGTAACTTCTCGGCGAAGAAGTCCTTTTGTTGTTTTGGGATCATCAATCTGTTCACAAATAGCAACATGCTCGCCAGCGGCAACAAGTTTGGCGAGCTGGGGATCGAGTTGATGATGGGGGAAGCCGGCCATAGGAATCGCATTTGGACCTTTTTCTCTACTCGTGAGGGTGAGATCCAATAGATTTGCTGCCCGTTTCGCATCTTCTCCAAAGAGTTCATAGAAGTCCCCCATTCGGAACAGTACGATTGCTCCGGGACAACGGGCCTTTGCCGCCTCGAATTGTTGCATCATGGGGGAAGCCATGTGAGGAATGTACCAGCCTTTGACCCAACAGCGAGAAGGACGTAAAACCTAGGGAGATCGGCAACCGATGAGGGGCCCCTGCGATGGAGGCCTGTGAACCTGGTCAGGGCTTAACCGCAGCAGCCATAAGCAGTCGTCTCTTTGTGCGGTGGGCCTCTCATCGGCGGTCGCTCTCAATCGAAAATTACCCTGTATTGGAAGGGTAATGAAACCCTCGTTAAATCTGTTTTTCCATTTTTTAAACGAAACCAGTGAATGCAATGGTTGAACAGGCTGCCTACCAGGTTGTTGCTCGCCGGTACCGGCCACAAAAATTCGGTGATCTTGTCGGTCAAGAACATGTCGCTCGAGGGCTTGTCGGAGCAATTGACTCAGGCCGTATTGGCCACGCCTATCTATTCACAGGTGCTCGAGGAGTCGGTAAAACGAGTGCCGCACGTATCTACGCAAAAGCGATCGAGTGCACAAACCGTGAGCACGGTGAACCATGTAATACCTGTGATCGCTGTCAAGCAATCGCGGCGGGTCACGATGTCGATGTGATTGAGATTGATGCAGCCAGCAACCGTGGCATCGATGAAATTCGTCAACTGCGCCAGAACGTTGCAGTACGGCCTGCGACCGGCATTCACAAGACGTACATTATCGATGAAGTACACATGCTTACTCGAGAGGCATTCAACGCTCTGTTGAAAACACTAGAAGAACCACCTCCTCATGTAAAATTTGTGCTCTGCACTACCGAGCCAGAGAAATTGCCTATTACGATTTTATCTCGGTGCCAGCGATTTGACTTTCAATCTGTTGACACAGCTGCTATCGCGAAACGTCTCGCCCAAATAGTTGAAAGCGAAGGCATACAAGTCACGTCTGCTGCACTTGATCTCATTGCGCGACGCGCATCAGGTAGCATGCGAGACAGCCAGTCACTCCTTGAGCAACTCTTTGGTATTGCGGCTGGTAACCAAAAAGATATTGGAATTGAGGATGTCCACACTGTTATCGGCACTGGTAAAGATGAAAAAGTAGAAGAACTTGCTCAAGCAATTATCAACAGAGATTCCCCAACTGCACTTTCTGTACTACACGATTGCATCATGCAGGGAGCCGATGCCGGCGGTGTCTTAGAGCAATTGCTGACCGCGCTGCGTAACTGTCTTGTTGCAAG
>JABAAH010000039.1:4503-24834 GCA_014238855.1 Planctomycetota bacterium | reverse complement strand
AAAGGACACTGGCGGACGAAAGTAAGGCGAAGAACGATCGTGTAGCTATTGGCCTTATTGGTGCCGGTGGTATGGGGTGCGGGAATCTACGTACGGCAGCACAATGGATTGACGTTGTTGCAATCGCAGATGCAGATACAGGCCACGCATCGAAGGCAAACAAATTGCTTAGTGGTGGGAAAGCCCAAGAGTATGCCGACTACCGAGCCATTCTTGACCGGAAAGATATTGATGTCCTTCATATTGCAACGCCAGATCATTGGCATACAAAGCCATTGATCGAAGCGATGCTGGCTGGCAAAGATGTCTACTGCGAGAAGCCCCTTACTCTCACAATTGATGAAGGAAAACTTATTCGGAAGGTACAGAAAGAAACGGGCTGTGTCGTGCAGGTTGGAACCCAGCAAAGAAGTCAGTTTAAACAGTTTGTAAAAGCCATTGCGATGGTCGCCGACGGGCGTGTTGGAAAAATTAAGAAGATCACAGCCGCGATCGGGGCTGGTCCGACGTGTGATGCCTTGCCGGCGGTATCACCCCCCGCAGAGCTTGACTGGGATCGGTGGTTGGGGCCTGTGCCTGCTGTTGACTACCGTTATTACAAGAAGCTTTCCAAAGGGAAAAGGTCTCCACGTCCAAACACAAATTGCCATTATGAATTTCGTTGGTGGTACGAATTTTCGGGCGGCAAACTCACTGATTGGGGTGCCCACCATGTTGATATTGCTGTCTGGGCTCTCGAGCAGGCTGGGCAAGCCGGTGAGCACGGTGGTCTGACAGGTATCGGAGGGAAGGCCACACATCCGGTGCCATTCAAGAATGGTATGCCGGTAGAGCGGGATCGCTATAACACGGCAACCGCTTTTCTCCTTACAGCAACATATCCTGACGATGTTGAACTGGTGATTCGGCATGATACCGATAACGGCGTAACCATTGAGGGAGATAAAGGCAAAATCTTCGTGAATCGTGGCAAACTGGTCGGTGCCCCGGTCGAAGCTCTTGTAGATGATCCACTTCCAGAGGATGCAATTGCGAAGGTTTATAAAGGTCTTCCCATGGAGGCCGATGGTCGTAAGGCACACTGGGCCACCTTCCTGAATTGTGTGAAGACTCGAAAATCACCAATCTCTGACGTTCACTCACATATGCGAGCCCTGAATGTCTGTCATCTTGCTGGCATCAGTGCCCGGCTTGGTCGACATATTGCATGGGATTCCAAGTCTGAGCAGATAACAGGTGACAACGAAGCCAATGCGATGTTGGCGCGTCCATATCGCAAGGGATACGAGATCGATATGGGATGATCGTTCTATGGTCTTCTGCTTCCGGGGTCTTCCGCTGCTGGTGGCCTCCGCTTCTGGTCAAAGAAGAGTCGGATGAATCAATAGTGAGTTCAAGCCATCAGGGGCATTGGACAGTCAAGCGTTGTGGCGATTGCTCGCAAAAGATCAATCTCTCGTGGAGTGATTGTGCCGTCGGCAGAAGCCGTTTCAGCCAAGCCGCGGATGAGTTTGGATTTGGATTTGCCGGGCAGTCGCCCGAGGGCATCGAGTGAGTGATTGAGCCTGTCGAAAATCGTTCGATCCCACGACTGTAGTTCGAGCGGTGGTAAACCGGTCGCCTCGACACCACGTTCGAAGGCGATCTGGACGGCATGTTCGTCACGGCTTCCGGCATGGGCGAGTGCAGATAATACGGTTGAAACATCTTCGGGCGCTGGGCGTTGATTGGTTTTTCGTTTTCTTTTTCTGCCAAAGTGCGGATCGAGAACGTGAAGAACCACTTTTTGAAGAGTCCACTCAAAGAGACTGAGCCGGTTGTCTGCAGCAGCAAGGGCGTGAATGTTCTCGCGGAATCGCTCGTATTGTTCCGGCGAAAGATCTTTCAAGGGCCCGAGGCAGATATCAACCAGTGGCAGCCGAGATTCTCGAGGGAGTGCTTCTGTCAATTTATGGAGTTGAATGGTTGAGCGGTAGACGGCAGGATCAGCCTCGGCAGCGAGTTGTTCAAATTGTTGCTGGCAGCTCGTGAAGTCTGCATCGAGCAACAGGGCGTAGATAACTCCACGGGCGCCGTAAGGTTCTCTGGCTGCTTCACGAAGTTTTTCCGGTAGGGATTCGAGGAGTTCGTGGGATCGCGCAATTTGTTGCGGGGTTGGTTTTCCAATTGCTTCAACTGCCTGCTCTGGGGTTGGTGCCGCTGGCGGTGCGGTTTCAATAACTGGTGCGTTTCTGTCCATGGGTTTGTTTTCAGGCGAGATGCTGCTGGATGGTGTGGGCCCTGCTGCTGATCCTGCAAACCCGACGGCACCTGCCTGGGCAAAAGCGGGAGGTCGTGTCGCTGGAGTACTTCCACTTGCCTCTTCAGCCGCTATTTCAGCTTGCCAGAACATGTCGATCCGGGCGATTCGCTTGGCAAGCGGTGGGTGCGTTGCGAAGAGTTCTGAGACGCCCTCAGCAAAAAACATATGTGACGCCTCGGCAGCCTTCGCGATCTTTACTTTTGACCCAATATTTAGTCCACCAATTTTCTTGAGTGCTCCTGCAATACCGTTTGGGTCGCGTGTGAATTGGACGGCTGATGCATCAGCAAGAAACTCGCGTTGTCGACTTACCGCGGCTTTAATCAGATTGCCAATGAGTGTTCCAATAAACCCAATGACTATGAGCCCGATGCCAAGACCAAGACTGATCAGTACTATACCGCCACCACCTTTTTCATTACTGCTTCTTCTGCCACCCGATACAGCGGCAATGCGCATGGTGTAATAGCCAATAAGACCAACAATCAGGATGCCGTGAACGATTCCAATAAGACGTATGTTCAGTCGCATGTCACCATTAAGAATGTGACTAAATTCATGAGCGATCACGCCCTGAAGTTCATCTCGGCTGAGTTGTTCAACGCAGCCGCGGGTCACGCCGATGACAGCGTCTTCGGGTTGGTAGCCAGCAGCAAATGCATTGATGCCCTGTTCCTGTTCCATCATGAAGACTGGTGGCACGGGTAGGCCGGAAGCCAGTGCCATTTCCTCAACAATATTAAGGATTTTGCGTTCAACCGGATCAACGGAGTCATTCAAGAGTCGGCGACCGCCGAGAGATAAGGCGAGCGGTTCTCCTCCACCGGAGAGTTGTGCAGTTTTGTAGAAGCTTCCTCCGCCAACGACAAGAAATACTGCAAGGCTCACCCCGGCAAAAATATCTGGTCTCCAGAATGTGTCTGGACCAAGTTGGTTGACAAGTGCTTCGCGCTGCTGTGGTGCTTGCTCAAGTCCACCAAGGTAAAGTGACATGACCAGCACGTACGTCCCCGCAATCAGGCCGGCCATGGCAATAACAAAAAGCGCGACCAGCATGCTCGTTTTCCGCCGGGCTCGATCCTGATGTTCAAAGAAGTTCATGACAAACTCTTTTCTGTGATGTCAGAGTTATCTCCCCTCATGAATCATTGAGGGCTATGTGAATTTTTTATTCGCCTGATGGGAGGCCTCTCGCTGTTAGAAAGAGACCGAAGGCGCCGCCTGAATTGCCTGTTTGTCATCAAACTCGAGAAGTGATGCATGTTGGAAACCAAATGTTCCAGCAAACAGCAATTGTGGGAATGAATCACGGTACATGTTGTATGAGGTCACGGCATCGTTAAATGCCTGTCGTGAGAACGCTACTTTGTTCTCTGTACTGGTCAGTTCTTCTTGAATTAACATCATGTTCTGATTCGCTTTGAGATCTGGATATGCCTCAGCGAGTGCAAAGAGACGACCGAGCGACTGGGTGAGCATGGTTTCCGCACCACCAAGGGCTCCCATAGCGGCTGGGTCACCAGGATTTTCAGCAGCCTTGCCAGCTGCTGAAACAGCCTGGTTTCTGGCATTGATGACCCCTTCAAGAGTCTCACGCTCGTGCGACATATAACCTTTTGCAGTTTCGACGAGGTTTGGGATCAAGTCATATCGCCGCTTGAGTTGTACGTCAATTTGGGCAAATGCATTTTTGTTACGGGCACGTAAAGAAACGAGCCGGTTGTAGATTCCGGCAATCCAAAATCCGAGGAGAACGAGTGCACCGAGTATGACGAGTAAAGGAATAAGCATCAGCAATCTCCGTGTGCAGGTAAGGCTTGCGGGGGTGACGCACGAAATCCCCATC
Source organism: Planctomycetota bacterium (assembly GCA_014238855.1). GTDB lineage: Bacteria > Planctomycetota > Planctomycetia > Pirellulales > UBA1268 > UBA1268. The sequence goes on along the minus strand of JABAAH010000039.1, from coordinate 20,686 downwards.
TCATAGTAAGATTACCAGAGACGACAACATTCTACATATTGGAACTGTAGAAGGTCTTAAAAACATCGTTGGTAAAAAAATGCTCCGATTGGCCTGGCTGATTTCCTGTGTCTTTATAACCCCAGTAATTGCTGCTGATTGGCCTCAATGGCGAGGTCCCGAGGGGCAGGGGCATGCGCCGACAGCTGTAGATCTACCCGTTCAATGGAGTGTTGGTTCAGTTGAGGGAAACAACACCGATCGTGACAATATACGCTGGCGGACAGAATTGCCGGGACGAGCATGGTCGTCCGCCATGATAGATGGTGAAATAATATGGCTCACGACAGCCATTGAAGATGGAAGTGCTCAGGAAGGACCTCCGCCACCTGGAGCCAAAAAACCTCAGCCTCGGAGTGTTGCCAAGTCAGTGACGTTTCGGGCACTTGCCGTAGACAACCGAGATGGACGGATTCTTCACGATGTTGAACTGTTTTCGGTCGACAATCCTCAGCCAACACATGTGCTCAACAGTTTTGCTTCACCCTCGCCAGTATTAGGGGCGGGTCGTTTGTATTGCCAGTTTGGTGACTATGGCACTGCATGCATCGATACAGATGATGCATCATTGCTATGGCATAACCGTAGCCAGCGATTGAACCATGAAAATGGACCGGGCAGTACACCGATCGTATGGAAAGACCTCCTCATTTTTCACTGCGACGGCAGTGACGTGCAATACGTTGTTGCCCTTGATGTGAGCACAGGGGAAGAAGTCTGGAGGACCGATCGAAGTGGCGAGATGAATGACAATCCGGAAATGAAAAAAGCCTATGGAACACCACTGGTAACTTCTGTTGATGGGCACGATGTGCTGCTCTCTCCTGGTTCAGATTGGCTGTACGGCTATGACCCGGAAACTGGCAAAGAACTCTGGAAAGTCAATTATGGAATCCTTGGCTTTTCAATTGTATCGAGGCCTGTTGTTGCCGACGAAGTTGTGTACTTCAGTACAAGCTTTATGAAGACAGAACTTCTGGCCGTGCAGCTTGGTCCGGAGGTGAATTCAACACCAGAAATTCTCTGGAGATATAAACGGAGTGTGCCGCGGATGCCTTCGCCACTCATTATTCGTGATTCAGTGTATCTTTTCAGCGACAAAGGCATTGCTACATGTTTAGATAGAGCTACCGGTGAGCCACGCTGGACTGGCCGGCTTGGTGGAAGTTTCTCATCTTCACCACTATTTGCCGATGAAAAGATTTATGTCGGCAATCGTGAAGGTGAGATGTTTGTTATTCAGCCTGGAGATGCCCTCAAGATTCTTGCAAAAAATGAATTTGATGAAGCAATCATGGCAAGCCCAGCAGCCATCGGAGATTCGCTCTACGTGCGGACGGACAAAGCAATGTATCGAATCAAGAAGGCTGGTTTTTAGCGTTGAATTCACGAAGTGTGCATATCGAAAACCAGGCTCCATGGGCTCCGGGATCGCTTCTCGAGGATGCCCTGTTCGAGGATGCGTTGAATTTTCCTGCCGTCATACAGCGAAAGAGGAAGTAAACTGCCACTATGGCTGTACTTACTCTTGATGATCTTTCTCTTGCATTCCGCGGAGTTCATGTTCTTGACAAAGTCTCACGAACGATTGAGCCCGGTGAAAAAATTGGCTTGCTTGGTCGTAATGGGACTGGCAAGACCACGCTCCTTCGTCTCATCGCTGGTAGCCAGGAACCTGATTCGGGTACATGTGTTTTAGCAGGTGGAAAGTGGGCCTCGTTCCTGCCACAGGAAGTGCCGGTTGATATGGTCGGTCAAGTCTTGGAAGTGGTTCAGGAGGCATTGCGATCACAGGTTGTCGAAGGTCGAATCGAGGACTGGGAGGCTGAAACAAAAAGTCAAAAGATTATAGACCTGATGGGTCTCGACTCCGATGGAGATATACAAACGCTGTCAGCCGGACGAAAGCGGCGAGTGCTTCTGGCACGAGCACTTGTCACTGAACCTGACTTGCTGATGCTCGACGAGCCTACCAATCATCTTGATCTTGAAGCGATTGAGTGGTTGGAGAAGTTTCTATCAAACTGGCGGGGGACGTTACTTTTCGTAACACACGATCGTGGCTTTCTCCGGCGGGTAGCTAACAGAATATGGGAACTCGATCGTGGCCAGCTTTTTGCGTGGGAGTGTGATTACGATGTGTTCCTGGAGCGAAAAGCAGCAGCGATTGAAGCCGAGGGAAAGCAGAATGCTCTGTTTGATAAGCGTCTGGCAGAAGAAGAAGTGTGGATTCGGCAAGGTATCAAAGCGCGGCGAACACGGAATGAAGGTCGTGTTCGGGCATTGAAGCAGATGCGTGAAGAGCGGCAGCAGCGCAGAGAGCAGCCAGGCAAGGCGAATATTGCTATTCAGGAATCTGGAAGAAGCGGAACGCTGGTATGTAAGGCAGCAGACCTTTGCTTTGGCTACGCTGATGAACCTGTTATCAGTGATTTTTCAACAACAATTCTTCGGGGAGATAAGGTCGGCTTTATTGGGCCAAACGGTTGTGGCAAGACAACGCTCCTTCGGCTCTTGCTTCAGGAACTCGAGCCACAAACGGGCTCTGTACGTCTCGGGACCAAGCTTGCTGTGCGCTATTTTGATCAGCTACGTGGTCAGCTCGACTTTGAAAAAAGTGTGGTTGAACAAATCAACGGTGGTAATGACTTTGTGACTATTGATGGAAATCGTCGGCACGTCTTCAGTTATCTGCAGGACTTTTTGTTCACTGCTGATCGTGTGCGGTTGCCAGTCAAGTTTCTTTCTGGCGGTGAACGAAACAGGCTTCTTCTGGCAAAGCTTTTTGCAAGGCCAGCGAACGTACTTGTACTTGATGAGCCAACGAATGATTTAGATCTTGAGACGCTCGAGCTTCTTGAGCAGAGATTAGTGGACTTCCAGGGTACAGTTTTGGCGGTGAGTCATGATCGAGAATTTCTTGATAACGTTGTGACGAGTGTCATTGCTTTTGATCAAGGAAGTGTGCAGGAATATGTTGGTGGGTACTCAGATTGGATTCGGCAGCGTGGGGTAGTTGAGTCACCGAGGAAATCATTACGATCTCTTCAGAAAAAGTCATCGGCGTCTCTTGAGCCGGAAAAACTAAAGCCACGGAAACTGTCGTTCAAAGAGAAGCGAGAGCTGGAGCAATTGCCTGCACAAATTGAAAAGATGGAGGCAGACGTGGCAGGCCTTCATGAAGAAATGGCCGATGCCTCATTTTATCGTCGTCCAGCCCAAGAGATTGCTATGACGCAAAAGAGCTTGCAGGAACTCGAAGATCGTATGGCGATTGCCTATGCTCGTTGGCAAGACCTTGAGAAAAATTCACAATAGGTGTGCTGGTGTCGGGCTGAGGTTATTCACAAGGATGTCGGCGTGCTTGTTATGACAAGCTGCACAGATGTGATTGTCGTTCCCGTTTGGGCTGTGACCGTGATGATATTGTTTTCTTGAATCACTGAAGGTGGTACGGGTGCTGTGATTGGAGCAAAAAAGTCAGTGAATTCATCGGCTATTCCGACATCAATCGTCATCGGTATCTCATTTATCGTTGTTTTCAGTGGCGTATTGAGACCACCTGTTCGATGGACGCCAATGACGAGTTGTGCTTGAGTTGTGCTGGCCCCTTTGGGAGTCTCGATCTTGAAAGGGATTGGTTTGCCCGTGCTTTTGACGGCAGTTTTTCTTGCGTAGTACCGGTTCTGGTGCACCCCTTGTGTCGGTTGAATGCTCTTTGTTGTTGCCAGGTGGATCACGGTTGTTTCATTCACGTCCACTGGTATGGCGTCGACTTCAACGGGTTGGTCAGGTTGGAATGTCAGATCGCCTTCGTGGTAGTTCAGCCGTGTCTGCCGTGCTGACATTTCTGGATGCTGTTCAAGAATGGATGAGAGATCAACCAGGAGTTGTCTGCCACCCATGTTCGTAACCGCAAGAGAAATTTTGTTATTGCTATGAACGGCGACGACGTCGAGCCAATCTCTGTCGTAGGTGACAGGGAGGCGATGCCCATCAAAGTCACGCCAGAGTTCAAAGAAGTTCGCAATTGGTGTTGCATGAAAGTCGTCGATCGTCATGTGCTGCTGTCTATCATCTTTGGGTGTGAAGACGGCATCACCACTTGACGGATTCCATGGCATGTGAAGAAAAACGAAGGGTACAAACAGGCCGATTTGATCAGGTCGCTGCATGGTCTTCGTGAGAAAAGCATTCCATGCGAGAACTCGCAACCAGTTGTCAGCTGCCTGCCGCCCGTTTTGTAGAGAACCACACTCTGTGATGAGAATTGGTAAGACGTTCTCTACGTTGTGCATTTCCGCCCTCAGCGCATCGAGAGTGGCTTCGTATCGACCGAGTAGATAGTTTGCGTACCCTTGGCCACGACGCTCGTGCGCACCAAGCGTGCCTGCATTTTCGTAGAAGTGATATGAGAAGAAATCGAGCTTTCCACGGGTTTCTTTAATGAATCGAGCATGATCACGAAAAAGTCCAAAATCTTTTTGGTGAAGCTGCATGTAGGCAGCTGCCGGTCCTCCGATATGGGTTGAGGGACTCACTTCATGCACCGCGTCGGCTACCCTGTTATGGAAGTCAGAGAGAAGCCCCCATCCATCAATGCCTTCTTTCTCTCTCCAGTGGTACGCCCACTCTGATTGAAATGTGCTTTCATTCTTCACTTCCCACCAGGTTGCTGAAGAGCCACCATCTTTGATTTGATCCTGCACATATCCTGCCGCGAGGTCTGTCGCATAGTCGAAGTACTCTATCTTCGGTGTGCCTCTGCCGATGAGTGGCACACTCATGAACTCCGGCCAGTCGTTGAAGCAGGATGCGTAAGGGATGTCTTTGAATCTGGGGATTGTGTTACGAGCTCTTGTGCCAGCGTCATATGTTTCAAAGAATGAAAGATCTGCAGCCCCGGGTTCATCAGTTCGTTCATGAAGGGGCTCCCAGTTCCCCCAGGCCGTTGTGAGCCCTGGCTGAAATTTCAGCATTCCCCGTCCTGGAAGGAAGTTTCGTTCGGCCGCCCATTTCTCAAACGATTGATGCACACTGCCTGGTGTTTCATGGATACGAAACCAGCGGCTGCGATCAAGATTGGATGTTCCGTTGATCAGTAATTCATGGTCAGTATCGATCGCGATGGACACTCGCTCCCGAGGGAACTCGGCCCCAAGGTCACGATATGGGATTGTGTCAAACGTCGCGGGGATCGGGCTCTGGGCAATAAAAATAACGCTATCTACAGTACATGTCGTGTTCGGGTCTTTTAAGACGAACTGAATTTTCATCCGATTGGATGGCTCTTCGGAAAGAGGGACTGAGGGCATCTGGACTCGATAGAAGTCCTCCACCTGCTGGCTACGAGGCGGTGCTTTGTCTGGAGAAAAAGGAAGGACAAAAATCTTTTCTATGCGATCAAGATTGGCTCCACGAAATGCCAGATGGCGGAAGAAAACAGCGATGTCCTCCGCGCCCAGGGGAAGGAGTAACTCATCACCATTGTGGATGTCTTGAGAACCCTCAGAAACTGTGAGTTCTTTGAGCCCCTGTCCTTGCCCTGTTTCCCGATAGGTTACATCTCGTTCTTTTACGAAATTTTGAAAAAGATAGTCGTGTGCAACTTTGCGTTGGTGGCCTTCTTTGCTCAAAGTTTGGCCCGCTACCTGCGATGAGTTTCCAAGCAATGCGGAGCAGGTAAGAAACAACAGGAGTAACCGAATGAGAAGTGGCACGTCCTGGCGACTTGAAAGGATTGTGCGGTCACTTGTTGATTTGGGCATTATTGAGTCGCTGCTGAAGTTGTGTCGTGAGTGATTTCTTTGTGGTCTGAAATTGTGACTCATCAGCCAGGTTTGTAAACTGAAGTGGGTCTTGCTCCATGTCGTACAGTTCTTCAGTGCCGTCCTTGTAGCGCATGAATGCCCATTTTGGTGTGCGTATGGCATGTCCGGAGTTGTTGGCCTTCCCCTTGTGGTGGATGGATAAGGCGCTCGTGCGTACAGATTGTGATGGATTTTTAAGAATAGGGACGAGGCTCTTTCCCTGAATGTCAGAAGGTGTCGTGATGTTTGTCAGGGCTGTCAGTGTTGGGAAAATATCAACTAACTCAACAAGTGACGTAGTCCTTCCTGATGGCATGCCGGGTGCTGAGATAATGACAGGGACACGAGTGACCTCCTCGTGGAAATTTGATTTCTGCCAAAACCCATGCTCACCAAGATGGTAGCCATGATCACTGCAGAAGACGATTGCTGTCGAGTCACGGAGGCCGGCCTGTTCAAGTTCATCGAGAATACGTCCGACTTGTTTGTCCATGAATTCAACGGTTGCGTAGTATCCTGCCAGCATTCGTCGTTGGTTGTCAGGATAGTTCCCAATTGGATTGTTGTCATTTCGAGTCTTGGCTAGGCCCGCTTGTGGTATATCACTCAGATCATTTTCGACAGCCTCAGGGAGGGGCATTGTCTCCCAGGGGTAGTGATTAAAAAATTCTTGTGGTGCAACATTTGGATAGTGGGGCCGAACAAATCCAATAGCAAGAAACATGTTTTCGTCACGATGTTCTTTAAGTAGTTCAATTGCTTTCGTTGCTGATTTTGAATCGGGTTGATCTGATCCGTCTCCGTCGTAGCGGACGGTGACAAACATGCGATGGGGCATGCGGGTTGACTGCCTGTTTTCGAGCGCATCTGTAAAAATATTGAGATTCAGACACGCGTAGTGGCCTGGAGTATGCGCCTCGAGACCGGCCGAATTAAAGCGTTCATCCCACGATGATGGTATGTCTTCGCCGTCTGTCCCCGCGATGATGTCACCTGGTACCCGCATATGGTAGATCTTGCCTACCCGGGCGGAGTACCACCCTGCCTCACGAAAGCATTGTCCAAGATTTGTTTCTCCTTCGCCCTGATAGCGGCTGTGCATAAATGATGTTCGTGACGGAGCGCACCACAGTCCTTGGCAGTATGCATTTTCAAATACCATGCCTTCCTTGGCAAGGCGATCGATATTTGGAGTTTTGCACTCAGTGTTTCCATAGCATCCAAGAGCACTCGCCTTCAAATCATCTGAGACAAGGAAAAGAACATGTTGGATGTCAGGCGAACCTGATGAAGTTTCTATGACGTCATTACTGCGAGCACACAGAGCTATGAAGCAGAGTGAAATTGCCAGAGTGAGTATTTTTGGTTGCATAAGTCAGTTGCCCGCGTCTTTCTTTTGGAGAGCTTGCAAGATGACGTCGGCAACATCGTTACCGAGTTTCTCAGAGCCTTCTTTTGTGAAGTGCACATTTCCATTCGGGAGCATCAAGGTTTTCATGTGTGGCTTCACTGAACCATACATGTCGTGTATTTCAATTCCGTGTTCTGCCATGACATGCTTGGCGATGTCGTTGTAGGCGGCAGCATCCCCTTCCACTCGGCCCTTTGAGCCGGGGGGGACAGGGGTCGTATTTCGCCAGATGAGAATGGCTTCTGTGTTCTTGAGTTGTGAGACAAGCTTTTGCAGATTTTCTCGGTATTCTTCAGGTGGTACCTGCTGATGGTTCTTGGGATCTTTCGGATCTGTAAGGTTTTCACCGTCTGGGCCGAGATACTTCAGGTCGTGGAGACCCCAGTTGAAGTGAATGACATCCCAATCTGAATCGCCGAGCCATTGCGACAAGCCTTCTAAACCTCGAGTCGTTGGTCCACAGTTGGTGAGTGGCCTATGAACATTTGCCTTGCTGCGAAGGGCCTCACGAGCAGGAACTGTATAGCCAATAGAAATCGAATCGCCGACGAGCAAGACACGCGGCAGCCCTTTGATATCTTCGACGGGTGTCATTGCTGGGTTTTTTGGACGTGGGCTTCGTTTCGTAGTTTTTGCTTGTTTCTGTGAGGATTTTTTTTGAGGTGTGGTGTCAGCGTGTGCCTGTTGTGTACTTGTGCCAACAAGGAGTGCTGTAAGAAACAGGCTGGTGGTCAGGCTGGTGATCAGGCTGGCGATGAAGGGTCTGCGTGAATGGTGTCGCATTGGTGGAAAGCCTTTGATGAAGCAGAGGGTAAGGGTGCTGGGTGGGCCTGATGGAAACCACGCATTCGAGTGACAGGGTTTTGAATCGAAGGCTGAACGAAAGTTTAGTGCAAAATCTTGGAACACTATCATATAAGATTTCCAGGTGTGGGGGTGTAGTCTATTACAGGCTGGTTACTTTTTATATTTGGAATCACAGAGTCCGTCGAACGTGGCGTTCGTATGTGTGCTGATATTGGAGGAAAGATGAAATTCTTTTGGGATATATTATTCGTATGGGCGAGTCTCGTTTTGTTGTGTCTTGCTGGACCATGCGTTGCGCAGACGCCAAATCCCCAGCCGGCACCGAACCCCCAGCCGGCACCTAAGAAACAACAGGCACCAAAAAAGCAAGCGGCACCGAAAAAACGAAAGGCACCAAAGAAGCTTCGGTTTCGTATGCAGCAACTTCATAAAGATTTCAATGAAGGCTGCGCTGTTGGTGACATCAATAATGATGGTCACCTCGATGTGACAGCCGGTGGTTTCTGCTACATGGGTCCAAACATGAAGCAGCATCCTTTACGCCGGTTGCTGCCGTTTCGAGATGACTATATGGAAAATAACGGGGAGCATCTTGTTGATGTCAATAAAGACGGTTGGCTCGATGTCGTGTCGGGGTCATTCATGCAGCCGGAACTGTTCTGGTATGAAAACCCCGGGACGACTACACCTAAAGATGATTGGTGGAATGTCCACATACTTGTGAATACTGAGCAGACGCACAATGAGAACACGCGTCTGCATGATTTCGATGGTGATGGTATTGGTGAAGTGGTGATTGATAGCTGGAATGAAAAAAATCCATTGCTGGCGTGGAAAATTGAGCCAGGTCAAGATCCAACAGTCTCAAAAGTGGTTATTGGTCCAGCTGGCAGTGGTATTTCGAATGGTCATGGAATTGGTTTTGGTGACGTGAATGGTGATGATCGTGAAGATGTCATTTTTAAGAACGGGTGGTATGAAAGGCCGGCGAGTGATGCCATGACGTCGCCATGGAAGCACCACGCAGACTGGTCGTGGGATCATGCTGGATCACCGATGCTTGTTGTTGATTTAAACGCTGATGGCCGGAACGATGTTATCTGGGGTGATGGGCATAACTATGGTCTGTATTGGATGGAGCAACGAGAGCCTGCAGCCGATGGTTCAACCAATTGGAAAATTCATACGATCGACAAAAAGTTTTCACAGCCTCATACGATGGCATGGGCTGATATGAACGGTGACGGCAGGCCAGAACTGGTTACCGGCAAACGGGTGAAGGCACACTCAGGGAAAGACCCGGGTGGTTTGGAAGATCCGGTTGTGTTGATCTACTCATGGAATCCGGAGACGCTTCAGTTCTCAAAAAATGAAATCCATCGGGGAGAGGCAGGCGTTGGGCTTCAGGTCCGCATTGCTGATCTCAATGCTGATGGTCGTCCCGACATTGTGGCAGCTGGGAAAAGCGGTACTCATATTCTTTGGAACGAGGGTGTGCGGTAGCTGTTCACTTGAGCGGGTGCAGGCCGTCAAGTTGACGATTTGGCTCTCAAAGGTACGGGAACCGATTGTTAGGCTGTTGCAGGTGGGCGAGACGCTTGCGAAAGTGCCGTCGACCGTCCTATCCTTAGGTGATTGAGTTAAGGTGTTCGAAGACTATCTTTCTTTTCAAATCCAGACTTTCTTTTCAAATCCAGAGGTTTCATGATGCAGCGTCCCCTCCTTGCGTTCACCACCGTTTTCTTAAGTGCCTCACTTGCCATGGCTGGCGAATGGACCTCATTGAGTGATCACGACTCGCTCGAAGGTTGGAAAAAGCTTGGCGGTGGAGCAACCTACGTTTCGAAGGATAGCGTGATCACCGGGACGACCGGCGAAGGAAAGAACACCTTCCTCACGTGTGGTCCCTACAGCGATTTTGAATTGGAATTTGATGTTCGTTGTGACCCCCAATTGAACTCAGGTGTTCAGATCCGAAGCCACCAATATGGCGAAGATACACCACAGGAATCCAAGCCCAATCGAATGCGTGAAAAGGGAGAGGTCTACGGCTATCAATGTGAGATCCGCGAGACTCCCAACGGAGAGAATGGTTGTTCCGGAAACTTTTGGGACGAAGGTCGGCGAACGCGTTGGCTCGACACAACCGTGAATGCCGAGTTGAAGCAGGCCGTCTACAAGCCGGGCAAATGGAATCGTTTTCGGATCATTGCCCAGGGCGACCGAATTCGCAGTTTCGTCAACGGAACTCCCGTTGCTGATTATCGAGATGATCGGGACGCTTCCGGATTCATTGGCCTCCAGGTGCATACAATCAAGAAAGGCACCGGCCCCTACAGCGTCGCTTGGAAAAATATTCGCATCCGAGAGCTCGATAAGGACGAAAAGATCGATTGATCGCGTGCGAGCGACGATTCCAGCATGATTTGTTGAAATGCGTCTGGCTTGGATTTTTGAACCGTTCCTTTCTCTACCACATTTATTTAAGGGGCTTTCTCAACTATGCCGGGTTTTTTTTATGAGCCAATCGACCGTAAGACGTTCTTGAAGGCTTCAGGCGTGTTCACGGCTACCGCTCTTATATCTCGTGCGCTCGACGCGAATCAGAAAACGGTTGAGTCCAATCAAACGCGCATCGCACTCCTGTCTGACACGCATATTCCTGTAGATGTGAATGAAGCGTATCGGGGTTTTCGTCCAACCGAGAACCTGAAAGCAGTTGTGAAGCAAGTCGCTGAGACTGCTCCAGCCGCTGCTCTCATCAATGGTGACGCGGCTCGGCTGGTTGGTGCAGAGGCTGACTATCTTATGTTGAAGTCGTTGCTGAAGCCACTCGCTCACACAGTGCCGATTCATATCGGGTTGGGCAATCACGACGACCGGCACAATTTTTTCAAGATCTTTCCTGCTACAGAGAAATCTGCAGTGGATGGAAAGCATGTTTCGATTTTTGAAGCAGCCGGCACACGCTTTATCATTTTGGATTCGTTGCTCTATGTGAACAAAACCGCTGGCCTCCTTGGGAAAGCTACTCGATCGTGGCTGAAAACGTACCTCGAGGAAGTGGATGAAAAACCGATATTATTTTTCGTCCATCACACACTGAGTGATGGTGATAGCAGCTTGTTAGATTTTGATCGTTTTTTTGAAATTGTCAGGCCTCACAAACATGTCAAAGCGATCTTCTACGGACATTCTCATCGGTACCATGTCGAGCAAAAAGATCATATCTACCTGATTAATCAGCCTGCACTTGGTTACAACTTCAACGATAATGAGCCCGTTGGGTGGCTTGATGCAACGTTTTCGCCACAAGGGGTCGACCTTACGTTGCGGGCAATCGCAGGAAATAAAAAAGGCAATGACGAAACGAAGGCTATTGTCTGGGCGTGACAGCCCATGGGAATTCTTGTTGGATCTCCACTTGTGTTCGCCGCATATGGGTCTCATTCCGAGACAATGTCCGATTTGCAGTCGTGTAAGAGAATCATTACGGGCAACATAAATCTAGGGACAGCAAACTCTTCCGAAAAAAACTCCGCAAGGCTTCCCATGGAAACTGATACATTCTCACGCTTGCGGACACCGAGGCGGAAATTCTTGACGACGGCTTCCCAAGCTCTCGCTACGACAACACTTCTTTCGGGCGCTACTCATTCGCTTCATTCAAGCCTCGTGCACGCAGCAGGTAGCGACTCAATCAACATCGCCCTGATTGGATGTGGTGGCCGCGGGGGTGGCGCTGTTGCAGACGCACTCGGCATTGTTGAAGCCCCACTCAAACTCACTGCCCTTGCAGATGTCGCCGCGGGTCGGACTGAGATGGTACGGAGAATTCTGAGCAGACAATTTCCTGATCAGGTTGATGTGCCGGATGATCATATGTTCAAGGGATTTGATGCTTACAAGCAGGCACTTGACACACTGCGTCCCGGTGACATCGCAATATTTGCAACGCCAGCAGCATTTCGGGCTACTCATTTTGAATATGCAATCAGCCGTGGGCTTCATGTGTTTATGGAAAAGCCTGTCGCTGTCGATGGGCCGAGTGCGAAGAGAATTATTGATCTTGCCAGCAAAGCCGACGCAAACAAACTGAAGGTTGGCGTCGGGCTGATGTGTCGACATTGTCCTCGACGAAAGGAGCTTTTTGATCGGCTCCAATCAGGCGAAGCAGGAGAACTTCTCGCCTTCCGTGCCTACAGAGAACATGCGCCTGCACATAACCTCGATTTGTTTCCAGGTGTCCCGAATGACACAACGGAGCTTGCCTGGCAGGTGAAACGCTTTCACAATTTCCTCTGGGCAAGTGGTGGCATTTTTAGTGATTATTACATCCATAACATCGATGAAGTGTGTTGGATGAAAGACGCGTGGCCTGTGTCAGCCGTTGCAACAGGTGGACGACACTACAAGGGCAAGATGAACGACCAGAACTTTGACTCCTATGCAGTCGAATACACGTTTGAAGATGGAACAAAATTTTACTTTTCTGGACGAGCCATGAAGGATTGTGGCCGAAAGTTTGGTGGATTCGGACAAGGCTCAAAAGGGGCGTTCACAATTTCAGCCCGAGGGCATAAACCATCTCGCGCAACCATTTATAAGGGTCAGAAAATGGAGGACTCTCAGATCCTCTGGACAGCGGCCCAACCAGAACCGAACCCGTACAAGGAAGAGTGGCGTCATCTTGTTTCCGCAATTCTCATGGACGTTCCGTACAACGAAGCTGTTCGCGGTGCTCAGGCGAGTCTTGTCACAGCAATGGGTCGGTTTGCTGCCCACACAGGCAAGCAAGTCACCTATGACGAAATGCTTGTCATGCCAGATGATATGACTGCCAGCGTAGACGGCATGACTGAAAACTCAGCTGCACCTGTACTCGCCGACGCCAATGGTATCTATCCTGTGCCAATGCCGGGCAAATATCGATACGAATACCACGACTAATTTATTGATAGCATTGCCCGTGTGAATTCAGCAGTTTTCCTCGATATTCGCCCGCGGCGTTTGTTCAGAATCTTTCGTGCCGCTGCTACAGATATTCCCTCAGGTACCCATCATGTGTTTACAGGATGGCAATCGCGTCGTAACGAGATGCATAATTATTAATAAGAAAGCTGACATTGAGCCAAAGCTACGGGAATCGGGTCTAGTATTACAGGGGAACGGCTCAAGTACGTTCTTGGCTAGCGATGGAGGGAACAAAGAACGACCGGGGATGATGTGGCCACGCAGACCTTGGTTCGGGTGGTCCTGTAAATGAAAATTCTTAATACCAAAGTAGTAAGGCTTCAAACGTTTTTTCTATAAACTTCAATCGGTCACGAATCCAAAGGAAATGGTGGGGCGTTCAGTGTTTCTCGCCGTTTCTAGTGTGTTACATTTTGAATCCAAGTAGACGTATAAAGAGGTAGCGTGATGATACGTACGGGTGTTACACAAGCACGGTTTGGACGAAGATGTCCGTTCAAAAAGTCAGCATTTACTCTTATTGAACTCCTCGTTGTCATCGCAATCATAGGAGTCCTTGTTGGGCTTTTGCTGCCGGCTGTTCAACAGGCTCGAGAGGCAGCACGACGAGCCTCGTGCGTTAACAACCTGAAGCAGATCGGTGTGGGTCTGCATAACTTCAATAGTTCTCAAGGTCACTTTCCGTCAGGCGTCATGTGTGGAAATGGAACGGGGTCGACGACGCCTCAAATGGGAGCTCACGGAGGCTGGGCTTGGGGAGCCATGATTTTAGCTTTGTGTGACCAGCAGAGCCTTGCAGATACAATGCAGGTGGGAAACTCAAAGGTTTGGCAGGACAATAAACAGACCGGTCGAACATTGATCAGCTTTTACTTGTGTCCAACAGATGCTGCCCCAACAGTGAATGAAGAGCGTGTTCGTTGGGTGGGTGCCGGGACATCAGCAGGAACGTCAAACTATGTTGGAAACGCCGGAACAAAGCCTATTAAGAATACCCTTGGTGTACCAAGTTCACATTGTGCTCACGAGGACTCACCTGAGAACAAAGCAGCAGCAAGAAGCTATTATACCGGTGTCTTGTTTCCTCGATCTTCGATCACCATGGCACAAATTACCGATGGCACATCAAGCACGTTTCTGGTCGGTGAGCGTGATTATTCAAGCACTCAGCACGGAGATCATGAGGCAAGTAATTGGATAGGCTCCTTCGGAGCTGGATGGCACACGGAACCCTTTCACTACAACTGGGTGACTATTTTCGATGAAGCCAATTCGAATCTTCAGATTAACGATTACGATGCAACAAACCCGACGAATACGCCGGATTGCTGGCCAGTTAGCGGATGTGGTGATCCTTACGGGGTGACTGATGCCGACTCATGGAGTAGTCAGCATCCTGGTGGTGCTCAGTTCGTTTTGTGCGATGGCTCTGTTCGTTTTGTAATGGAGACAATTAGTGAAGCAGTTTTTGCAGATCTCTGTAATCGAGGTGATGGAGATGTCATTCCTAGCTTTTAGGACCATGATGTACCTGTGGTTTCCAAAAGGAAGTACATTTTGCATGGTCAAATTACAGCTACCGGGTTTACGTTCACTTGAATGCTTGTCAATTCAGTCAGAATAAGTTGGGCGTAAACATTGGGTGTGAACAGAAGACAAGCTGTGCGTTTAAGTAGGTGGAGGTTGGAATTGGATAGGTTGAGTATGAGTGTGTTCTTTTTGAAATTGATTGGAATTCTTGGTGTTTTAACAGCCGCTGGTTGTTCCAGTAATTCGGTGGTCTACCCAGAGGTCGCAGCTGTCGTTGGTGTGGTGACTCTTAACGGGCAGCCCCTTCAGGCAGCAACCATAACATTTGTGCCAGAGGCTGGCCGATCATCGAGTGGCGTCACTGATTCATCAGGAAAGTACAGTCTTCACTATACGGGAACGATTCGTGGTGCCATGCTCGGTACGCATCGTGTCATGATAAAAAAAATGGTACCCGACAAAAATTCAACCGCGTCCGCCGTTGGGCAGTTTATGGATAAGGCGACGAGCCAGATGCTCAAGAGTTCTGGGCTGCCAGTGACGACGGCTGCAGGCGGAGCAGAAAACCAGCCACTCAAGCCGCTAATGATCAATGTGGTCGGGACACAATATAGTGGTTCGGAAACAGTTCTCACTGCCAGTGTCAAACCCAACACAAACGAACTTGATTTTGCTCTCATCACCGAATGACTTTTGTAAAACCAGCCCGTTGTCGGTCAGATTATTGGGCTTCATCTTCGAACGATGAACTATAGTCTTATCAACGTGTTCCTTTGTTTTTAGCGGTGTGTTCTAAGGTGGCTTATGTGCGTCGTCCCCTTCAAGCATCAAAGCCTGTCGTGAGGGTTTTTCATATGTGTACGCATAGCCAGGAAAAAATATCGGTGAGATTGTCTGTTTTTCTGGCTTTCACTGTGATCTTCGTGTATTCACCGGTGTGGGCGAGTGAGGCTTCGGGTGTCATTCTCCGCGCTGACACGTTGCGTTCTGAAGGCAAGTTTCAGGAATCGCTTACGGAACTTAGTCGGGCTTTCCAGCGTTCGGAAACTGATGCAGAAAGGGGAGTTGTTCTAGGCAAGCAGGCTGAGATTCTTGCTTTTGATCTTCACGACTATTCTCGTGCACGGGGTCTCGTCACGCAGAGTCTGCAGCAACTTGATGCTGGGGTAGTATCTGAAGTAATTGCCCTGAAGGTACGCGCTCAGTGTGAGATGCAAGGTGATAAAGACTTTGGTGCAGGAAAAAAAACGCTGCTGGTCGCATTGAAACTGCCGGAAGTTCAATGGGCGAAGCCGTCAATCAGGGTCATGCTTGGTGATTGCTATCGCAGTCTTGGTGAACCCGTCGAAGCACTTCGTTCTTTCGAGGAAGTCGCTCAAGAGGATTCAGTTGACGGATTGCTTCGGGCAACAGCCTTTCTGAACTGTGGCCTCACGTATTTTTACGACCTCAAGCAGCCTGAAAAGTCAAAAAAGTTTTTTGCAGAGGCGGTTCGGCTGAATCCTCTATTGGCTGAAGAAGTCCGGACTCACCTTGATGGAGTTCCTTCGCGATCCAAGACAATGTTTCTGGCTCATTACATGCCTTGGTATGCGTCACCGCCTCGCAGCAA
>JABAAH010000039.1:0-4256 GCA_014238855.1 Planctomycetota bacterium | reverse complement strand
ATGGTTGAAAAATTTCAGATGAAGTTTTTGATCTGCTACGAAGACCAGACGATCAATGCTCTTGTTGAACAAAAAGTGATTCCTCAAGCATCACGTGTTTCTCATGCAGTCGAAGAGGTGGAGTGGCTCATGAAAAACTGGTTTCAGCGAGATTCGTACGTACGTCTTAAAGGGCAGCCAGTCTTGCTATCGTTTGGACATAGTGGTCTGAATGATGAGGAATGGCAGAAAGTGTTTGGCCGTATTGACTCACCCATATCATGGTTGAGTGAGCATGCACCTCGTCCGGGTGCATGTGGTGCATTCGACTGGCCTATTCCAGAACAGGGCCTGACGCAGGTTCGTTGGTTTTCTCAAGCATCAAAACAGTGGCAGTGCTCTATTCCTGTGATCTTCCCGCGATTTGTTGATGTGTATCAGCAGGCGGGTGTTCAGCCGGGCTATAAGAACATCGCTGACAACAACGGCGAAACGTTTCGACTATCAGTGGACGAGGCAGGGCGGGCTCACGGACAGATTGTCCAAATCGCAACATGGAATGACTGGGGTGAGGGAACACAGATAGAGCCGAGTAAAGAGTTTGGGTATCGAGACCTTGAATGGCTGCAGTCACTTCGAGAGGGCCAGGTAGATAAGCAATTCCAGACGAACAAAGCATCACTTCGTCTGCCGTATCGACTTTTGTTGTTGAGAAGAGCAGGGCGGGGTGATGATGCTGCTCTTGATCAGATTGCTGAGCAGATGTCGGTAGGGAAGGTGAAAGAGGCTAAGCAGATGCTGGAATCGGTTGAAAGAGACCACTAAGTCTCCGGCCTTGAACTCCAGTTACTATTGAAAGACAACGGTTGCAGACCAGACGGCTTCGATAGAAGTCTGCAACGTTAAGTTCTTCTTTTGACGCAAATGAATATGTTTCGTGCCAAGTCGATCGTGTGTTCTCATGATGGCAGACGAACTCTTGCATCGGGCCATTCTTGATATATACAAAAACGTGCTGCATTCGTACTATACATAATCCGTCAGTAGCAAGACGATAAGAAGACTGGTTTCGCCGGTTAAAGGGTGTCTTGTTTGGAGGGGTATCACACATGGTTTTCAGAGAGGCCGGGTGCCGTTTCAACACGGAGCGTGGTCTGGAGCGTAGGTGGTTGCGCTAAGCAAGTTGTGAAGCTATTCGTGAAATTTATTTCCCCTTTTGCTGCGATATTTTCAGATACGTTTATTGTTTTTTATTTTCCGGAGACAGTGTTATGAACCAAATAAAGCCCTCAGGGAGTTGTGAAAAAAGTTCAAAAGGCTTCACGCTCATTGAGCTTTTAGTTGTGATTGCAATTATCGGCGTGCTCGTTGGGCTTTTGCTTCCTGCTGTGCAGCAGGCGCGAGAGGCCGCGAGAAGATCGTCGTGTGTCAATAATTTAAAGAACCAGGCGTTGGCAGCTCATAACTATGCTGATGCCAATACATTTTTCCCAAGCTGGTACGTGCACCCTCAGGCAAGTGTCACAAGTTGGAAGAATTGGCATTGTGGGAGTGGCTATTACCATCTCTTGCCATACATGGAAGAACAGGGATTGCGAGACCGGATGGAAACAGCCATGGGGCAGTCATCATGGAATTCTGGCGCAAATAATTATCTTTTGTTAGCAGGCACCCGACTCAATATTATGAAATGCCCCTCTGACTTACCAAACGGAAGTTCAAATGCAAACCGTGGTGATGCCAACTATGGTTTTTCTTCAGGCAGTACAACCCGCGTTGGGAACGGTTTAGATACCGCTCCGTGGGCCTGTAATAGTATCAATTGTAATGGGTTTACGCATCGAGGCCGTGTCGCAGATAACAGCGATGCGAACCGTAAGAAACAGTACTTGGATGGGTTTTCATTCGAAGAGTTCACCGACGGACTGTCGAAGACAATCATGGCTTCAGAAATCCTTACTGGGAGCGGCAATAATGCTGATCAGCTCTACCCAAGGAATGCTGTGAAGAGTGGCTCAGGCACGGTCTCAAACAGAACCTTTATTTCGGAATCAGAGTTGGATACTTTTGGTCAGTCTCTGGCCGCTGGTGGGAGTTGGAACGCCACCGGTGGTTCTTGGTGGGGCTGGATGGGGCATGGGAATTCAATGGTCAACTGTGCTGCTCCACCAAACTGGAAATATCCAAGTGGTGGTGCTGGCAGTTGGGGCATGATGATGGATAACGGATCAGATGGCTTTGCCCCTCCTCGGAGTCGTCACCCGAGTGGTGTGAATGTGGCTATGGCTGATGGATCAACGTCCTTTATTAATGACTCGATCACTCTTCTTCCCTGGCAGCAGCTTGGTGCGAGAAATGACGGGGCAGTCACCACTCTGCCATAACGTTACCGTTCTTGTTTCTTCATGTTGGCGGTGCGTTTGGTGCCGCCAACGTGGGCTCATGGTGTGGTGTAATGTGACTGTTTGATTACAAAGAAACCTTTTTTGGAAAGACGGTTCATGAAGTTTTTTATTGTGCTGACTACGTTTGTATTGCTTGGAGCGAGTGGCTGTGGTCCACAGGGCGTTACAGAAAAACGGTTCTCAAACCCTGCCCCTGATGCGATTGATCGTGCTGCTGCTTTGATTCAGGGATACGCAGATGGTCAGCCAGTTGGTAGTGAAACAATGGAGTTCGAAGAACTCGCTCAGGGTGTTACTGCCATTGACGCGCAGAAAGGAAGCGATGTCAAAGAGTTTCTTACCAAAGTTGAAAAGACGGGACGTGTCAGCAGGAAAGATGCAGCAAAAGTCCTTGAAGGTTTGAAGGAGTAGGATCGAAGCACGGATTGCAGGGCAAGAAACAAGTAGCGAGTGGTTTTTAGCGAGTGAGTTTTAGGTGTTTTTTGAAAAGAAGAAATAGGCCATGAGCGTTCACAAGAACTGCTATCTGTCGGGTGGTCAAAAAAGGTCTTACGTTGAGTGATCTATTCGTCGTGATTGCCATTGTCGGTATGAAGAGGGCAGTGCTAGCGAGAACAAGGCCAACGGTTGCTGGCAAGAAGGCTTCGCTAGGTGCCCACAAACCAGCAGTTTTTTTGACTTGAATCATCCAGACGTTTGGCTGGTTGCAATTTTTTCTTGCCAAGGGCTCGTTTGTGCTTGGCCCCAATTGTTTTTTTGAGACATGACTGTTTTATACAAAACTTTGTGGTAATTGTCCTATACGCCGTGTCGTCAAAAGGTCATGTTAGCCATGGTTTGGGGTTTCGGCGTGGTAGGGCAAATATACGTCGTGGGGTGATTCATTTCGTTTTTTCTACGACATGTCCAATCGCGTTGTCGATATTTTATTTCCTTTTTTTGGAGACAGCGTTATGAATCAGATCAATCCCTCAGAGAATATTGGAAAAAGTCTCAAAGGCTTTACGCTCATTGAGCTTTTAGTCGTGATTGCCATTATCGGAGTACTGGTAGGGCTTCTGCTCCCTGCTGTTCAGCAGGCGCGAGAAGCAGCACGCCGGATGAGCTGCGTCAACACAATGAAACAAATAGGCTTGGCGTCGCACGGTGTGCTCGATGCAAAGAGATCGTTTCCACATGCATACCGTAATAAAGTTATAGGTAATCAGCGTTACAGAGGCACACTTTTCTTTTGGATCCTTCCTCATATGGAACAAGGGAATTTTTATACGCAGGCCTCACCGGACATGCATAAAAACAACCGTTTTCTGAACACTGAGGTACGAAACGGTCAGGCACTGCACCACGAAATGCCAGCCTACTACTGCCCGTCAGACGTGACGAAAAATTATTTTAATAATGAAACTAAAAGTCCTCCTGATTGGGCTCTAGCAAACTATCTCCTGAACTACCAACTCTTTGTTGGTGACTATGACGGAACAGAATATCGAGACCAGCCCCCTTGTAAAGATGCTGACGTGACAGATGGATTCTCAAATACGATTGCTTTTGCAGAAACAGTAAGAAAGTGTGGAGGGAACGCCAATCCAAGCAGTGGTCAAGGTAATATCTGGACCCATGGCGACTGGAATGTGGCGTTCCAGCCAATGTTTGGTGGGGGAAAAACTTATTCAACGGGAACCAATACCAATAGTTTGACTACAGGTATTGGCTCTGTGCCGCAAAACAATCAGCAACGGGTGGGCTGTAATTGGAGACGCAGGCCCGGAGCTTTGCATACCGGAACAATGACTTGTGGGTTTGCTGACGGCGCGGCGAAGAGCATCTCATTGCCAATTGATGCAACAGTCTGGTGGAACCTCGTGCAGCGTG
>JABAAH010000038.1 GCA_014238855.1 Planctomycetota bacterium | reverse complement strand
CGGTGATGGTGCAAGCTGCTGTACAGGCTGGCAAGCATGTGTTTGCCGAAAAACCAGTTTGTGTGGACGCAGCCGGCTATAAGATGTGCACTGAATCGCATAACACCGCTACAAAGAATAAAACGGCAATTGTCACGGGGACCCAATACCGGCGGCAAGTGAACTACATTGAGGCCGTTGAACAAATACAGAAGGGTGCTATCGGTGACATAATCAACGTCACTGCCCGTTATTGCACGAGTGGCATTTGGTACCGGCCTCGTAAAGAAAATATGAGTGATGTCGAGTATCAACTTACAAATTGGATGCATTTCATTTGGTTAAGTGGTGATCAAATATGTGAACAAGCTGTACACAATATCGACACCTTTAACTGGATTATGAAAGCAAACCCTGTGTCTGCGTATGCATCAGGAGGTCGCTTTACTCGACCCGCAGATAGTGAAATGTGGGACAGCATGTCTGTTGATTACGAGTATCCAGAAGGAAAGACCGTGTCGTTCATGTGTCGTCAGATACCTGGCTCACAGGGTGCAAATGACAATATTATCTATGGAACAAAGGGCACCTGTCAGATCGGTGCCTCTAATTCTGGCTCTCGCATTTTCGACCACAATGGCAAAAAGATATGGGAAAAGAATGGCAAGATCAAAGACGCCTACCGAGAAGAACATCGAGTCCTGATTCAATCAATACGCGATGGGCAGCCTATTGTCGAACTGCAGCAAACCGCAGATAGTTCAATGGTGGCGGTATTAGGACGAGTTGCAGCGTACACTGGAAAAAAAGTGACGTGGGACTTCATGACTACAAAAAGTTCCCTAGATCTTTTCCCAAAAAAACTGACCTGGAATGGGTCTTTGGAATCCACAGGTTGGGCAGTACCAGGCAAAACAAAACTTGTGTAGTTCGTCGCTTTGTATCCTCCGCCCCCCCGATGCTTTGATGAGTGGATGCTGGTGTAAAAGAGTTCGTACGAACTTATGTTAGGTCATCTTTGGTACAGCATATCCGCTGCGATACGTGCGCTTGAAAAATCGATTTGCTCTTTCGCTGTCAGCCCCAATGAATCTCCCTGTCTTAGAATCCAGTTCAAGAATTGGACTCACTTTCACGTCTTCTGACTGCAGCCGTATGTCATACGGTAACAATGTCGCCGCGAGAACAGAGGACTGCTCTGCGATAGTTGGCAGCCCGTCTTTCACAGAATCCGGATTCCACGGACCACTCGCACGAAACGCACTATTCGCAAGATTGCACCAAGCGGTTGAATCATTTCCTACAACGATATCAGCATTCAGGATCCGGCGGTCTCGCTTCCGGACAGCATCTATAAAATTTTGCTGATGGGTTACGTTGCCGCTATTACCCTTAAACGATTGGATTTCTTTTCCGTCAGGATCGAACGCAGCGCCACCACCACGTCGTCCCTCATAATGTCCTTCAGTACAATGAACGATATACCCACTACCCGGTCCCATATGCGGGGGACTTTTTTTGCCACCGGGTGTAGCTGCGATATTCATAAGTTGTATCTGTACAGGTACTGAGCCTGTGTCGATCGCGACCATTTGAGCATTTGGAGTAGATCCAGCATCATTCCAGACAACACGGCCACCAATGCTCTGGATACGCTTGGGAATTTTTACACTATCACGGAAAACGACATTCCGTACATCGTCGAGAATATGAATGCCCCAGTTGCCCATTTCCCCAGAGCCTGTATTCCAGTTCCAGTGCCAGTCATACTGAAGTTTGTCACGAAAAATTGGTTCGTCTTTGGCTGGACCGAGCCAAAGGTCGTAGTCAATCTCTTTGGCAATTGGGAGTGGTGTGGCACGTTTCCCGATTGATGATCGCATTCCAATTCGATTCACTTGGACTGAAAGGATCTTCCCCAGACCTCGTTCTTCGTGGAGAAATTTCTTTACATGGGCCTGCATGGGGTCTGAACGCTGTTGTGTCCCTAGTTGGCAGATACGATTTGTTTTTTCCGCAGCTGCCACTGTCTGTTCGCCCTCCCACTGACTGTGTGAAAGTGGCTTTTCAACGTAGACGTCCTTGCCTGCTTCCATAGCCCAAATGGCAGCCAAACAGTGCCAATGATTGCACGTTGCAATGACGACAGCATCAATCGAAGGATCATCTAATAAATCTCTGAGATCTGCCCATGTCTGTGCCTTTGGAAAACGTTCTTTTGCTTTTTCAAGTCTGTCCTTATCCGGATCACATAATCCACCGATGGTGACGCCGGGCACTTTCGAAAAAGCCGTCATAAGTATGTTCCCTCGGCCGCCACAACCAATAAATCCAAGATTTACTTCATTGTTCGCATTTGCTGACCAGACATTCCGTGTCGTGGAGGCAAGTGTTACGCCACTAATTAACCCAGTGTGAAGGAATTTACGTCGTGTTGCATACACCATGAGAAGTATCCTGAGTGTGAAAGTGCGTCATGCAATGAGAGGGCCGTTTCATTCATTCTGACCATTCTCCTCATTATCTAATTACTTTAAAAAATATCGTAAGAAGCCAAAATGCTGTGCTGTGATTCCCGAAATCCATCCTATCATGTGTAGTTCTTTCTGGACAAATCATTTGTTCCAGATGGGTTCGCCAAAAAATTGTGCGTCCGGTCCCATCGTGAGAGGACATCTCTTCGAGCAGGGCTATTCTTTGGGTTTCGGAGTTGGCAGGAGCTCAATAGGCTCGTGCGTTACAACTGGTATCTCCTTTACATGGTGCTGCTTTGCCAATCCTGGAAATGCCGGCCCTGCATCAGCCGATTCAGGAAAAGACAGTCCTGTAACAGATTGACTGGCAATAGCCTCTTCTCCTCCAACTAAAATACTTTTCGTTTCGGAATTGTGTGAATCAGTTGTCTGCTGCACACCGGCAGGCTCTTTGGTGATCAGGGGTTTTGTTGTCTGCATTTCGGTGGCAATAGGCATGCCGGCCTGACCACGTTGTCCAAGTTGCCGAGGTGTTTCAGTGATGCTTTGTCTCTCGCGGCCGGGTATCGGCTGGGGTCCTCGTGCAAGGCTTTCAATTTGTTCGAGGGTTAAGCCACGACGAACGAGCCGCCGTACTACAGAAGGTCGTAGTACGTTACTTGAAGTGATCACTGGTATTCCGCCAGGAGAACTCCCGGGCTCCTCGGTGCTTCCTAGACGAGAACGCTCACGCTGCTCTGCCCGCTCGACACGGACACTCCTTCGAACTATCGCACGGTCGGCCAAGGGGCCAGCGTTACTGTATGTGCCACTGCTCATTAGGATCGCTAGGAATGCCACCCCGTACCACAAGGTTCTTAAAAAGAATTCTTGACAAGCTTCATGCTTCCTGTGAGACATTTCACCATTCTCCAACCGAACACTTTGATTTGTAACAATTCGCCTTCAGAATACCGCAGACAGCCGTTCTTCCAAAAGGCAAACAAGTGAAATCTGTAAATCTTGGTCAGAAACGCATATTCGAGTCCTGCGAGGGACTTGCAACGTTTCTCGCCGCAAAAGCCAGTGGCATTCGCGTATTCTCGTACCGCCCGGTATGATTCTGGCGTATTGCATCGTCCATGATGGCCTGATGCTGATTCATTCACGGTTTTTTCGAAGGTTATTTGATGAGCGACACACTCAGTGAATTTGAAGGGTGCACCCACCTTTCCCGTCTCTTCCGCCGCCGCGGCTACACCATTGAGAGAAACGTCATGTTTCGAGAATATGGTGTGGAATTTCATATTGACGGATGGGATAAAAAAGCACGCGTTGGCTTCGAGTACCTGACGAGCGAAGACGACGACCATGATGACCTCGACGTCGAGGAATTCCAAGCGCTCAGTGACGCGCAACTCCGTGGAGAGCTAGCGGTTTTCGTTATTGATGAAGTTGAGCCAGTTTCTACGGCAGCGCTTCTCGAAGAAGCTAGTGAATTTCTCGACGAAGTTCAGTCGCTCCGGCCACTTAGAAAAGCACGACCCGCAAATACGAAAAAGAAAAAAGTGGCGAAGAAGAAAAAAATCGCAAAAAAGAAATCTTCCAAGACGGCAGTAAAAAAGTCGGGGAAGAAAGTCGTAAAGAAAAACACCAAGAAAAAAGCCTCTGCAGCACGAAAACCTGTAAAAAAGAAGCCTGCGAAGAAAAAGACATCGGGCACAAAGTCGGTATCAAAGAAATCAGTGAAGAAAAAAAGCGAAAAGAAAACAAAGAAGAAGCGGTAGCGGACTGGAATATCTGGTGTCTGCTTCAGGTACTCACGACTCTCTAGGTGATACCACCGAGACAAATATATTTAAGTTCTTGATACTCATCGAGGCCATACCGGCCTCCCTCTCGGCCTATTCCAGAACTCTTTACACCCCCGAATGGTGCTGTCGCCGTAGACAACATGCCCGTGTTGATTCCAACCATACCGCACTCAATGGCTTCAGCGACACGAAAACAGCGGCTGATATCTTTACTGTAAAAATATGATGCCAGTCCGAATTCTGTATCATTTGCTAACCGTATAACATCGCTTTCATTGTCAAATTTGAAAATTGGTGCAACCGGGCCGAAAATTTCTTCATGTGCAAGCTGCATCTTTGAGTTCACAGCCGTGAGTACCGTCGGCGGAAAGAAGTGCCCGCCCAATAGGCCTACATCTCCTTCTGCTTCAACATTTGCCCCATGACGAACGGCATCAGCAACAAGAGTCGTCACTTTCTCAAAAGCACGGGCATCTATAAGCGGGCCAATAGCAACATCAGCTTCACTACCTGGTCCAACCCGTAACTGCTTTACGGCTGCCGTGAATTTCTCAACAAATTTGTCATGAATTTCTGCTTGTACGAAGAATCTATTCGCACAGACACAGGTTTGCCCGCTATTTCGAAATTTCGCAGCCAGTGCACCTTTCACAGCTTCATCGATATCTGCATCATCAAAAACAATGAATGATGCATTCCCACCGAGTTCGAGTGAGATTTTTTTGACAGTGGATGCGGCTTGTTCTGCAAGACTTATTCCAGCGCCCGTAGAGCCAGTAAAAGAGAGAGCCCGCACGGTCTGGCTTTTACATATGGTCGTTCCAATCTCGATTGATGAGTCGATACTGCCAGTGACGATGTTCAAGACACCTGCTGGGATGCCTGCTCGACCGGCAAGCACCCCCAGCGCTAACGCCGTAAATGGTGTTTGTGGTGCTGGCTTTACTACCATGGTGCAGCCTGAAGCAAATGCCGCGGCCACTTTGCGAAGTATCATTGCAGCGGGGAAATTCCATGGCGTAATTGCCGCGGCGACTCCAATCGATTGTTTTATGACAAGTAAACGCTTGTCTGCCTGATGGGGTGGAATAATGTCACCATATGCCCGCGTTGCCTCTTCCGCATACCATTGCAGGAATGAGGCTGCATATGCAACTTCACCACGGCTCTCCGCAATTGGCTTCCCACATTCAGCCGTGATCAGGATTGCAAGATCTTCCGAAGCAGCTGTTACAAGCTGATACCATTTCTTTAGCAGGTCACTCCGTGCTCCTGCTGTGAGACCTCGCCACGCAGGGAGCGCTTTTTCCGCTTCAGAAATCGCTGATTGAGTATCGGTACTATTCATTTCCGGCACAGTACCAAGCACCTGAGATGTCGCCGGGTCAAGCACCTCAACACGGGACCCGGAACTACTTTCACACACACGTGCACCAATCAACGCTTTCGATTGAAATAGTGCTCCATCAGTAAGCTTTAAAACCATTGGTAATGAACCTTTGTGAACGTAAGGATTGCTCCACAGATACCGTTTGATGTGAGGTACTTTACGCCACAGTATACTCAACAGCACGAAAGAAAGAGGGCGTCAAACACCAATGGAAACACTTGTGGATTCGGCATGGCCATTATTGGTGAAATTATGGCCTCATATACTTGCAACAACGCTGATCAGTGTAAATATCGGAGCATCGCTTCATGCACTTCTGACGAAGCGTGATACCCGGAGTACTATTGCCTGGGTAGGTCTCGTCTGGCTCTCACCCGGGTTTGGTGCGGTAGCCTATGCACTCTTTGGCGTAAACCGAATACGACGAAAGGCCACACGACTCTGGGCTGGCCGCCGAGAGGTCGTTCATCGAGTTGAAAGTGCAATACCATCCACTCAACGGATCAACGAAGCTGTTGGTCCAGCAAATGTACTCCTACATTCACTTACGACTCTGATTGGAGAGGTCACCAAGCGTCCATTGCTGGACGGAAATACTATTGAACCGCTGCACGGTGGTGATGAGGCGTACCCTCGAATGTTAGAAGCTATTGACTCTGCGAAGCGGAGTATTGGAATGACATCGTATATCTTTGATAACGATCCAACGGGCAAGCTTTTCATTGATGCTCTCTGTCGTGCCGTTGATCGCGGTGTTGCGGTACGGGTTCTTATTGATGGCATCGGGTCCCGGTATAGCTTTCCAACAAGCGTTGCTCTCCTCCGTAAAAAAGGTGTTACTGTTTCACGGTTTATGCCAACTACAGTACCGTTTTATCTTCCCTACGCTAACTTAAGAAACCATAGAAAAATACTCGTCATTGACGGTGAATATGGATTTACAGGCGGGTTAAATATCCGTCATGGCTGCTGGCTTTCAAAACATCCCACTCATCCTGTACAGGACATGCACTTCTCCCTAACCGGTCCAGTCGTCACACAACTACTCGAGGTTTTCATAGAGGACTGGGCGTTTGCTTCAGGTGAGTTCTTGGGGCCCCTGCGCGATGGTGAACGGGACTCAACATGGCAGCCAAATCTTGAGTTCACTGGTACCAGTTTGGCTCGTGGAATTCGATATGGTCCCGACGACCGTGAAATTGGACGGATAAAACTGATTCTTATTGCCGCCCTCGCCTCTGCTCGCCGGTCAGTAAAAATAATGACGCCATATTTTTTGCCTGATGATGCCATCTGCCAAGCACTTGGTGTCGCAGCACTGCGAGGAGTGCAAGTCGATATCGTGCTGCCCAAACAAAACAACCTTGCACTTGTTGGGTGGGCTTCAGAAGCACTGCTTTGGCAGGTGCTCAGTCGCGGCTGCAATATTTGGATGTCGCCGCCTCCTTTTGATCATACAAAACTTATGGTTGTTGACTCGTCGTGGACGCTCTTTGGCAGTGGTAATTGGGACGAACGTAGCATGCGACTCAACTTCGAATTTAATGTTGAGAGCTATGACTCCGCCATGGCAGAGAAACTGGACTCGCATATTGGAGAGATTATGAGCAGGTCAACACAGCGGACACTGAGTGGGGTCGATAGCAGATCGCTGCTTACACGAGTAAGAGATGGCATAGCACGACTTTTCGCGCCGTATCTCTAAGCATGCCCCCTACAAATCCCTAAACTTTTAGATTTTTCAAATACACAGGAGAACCGATTAGCCACCGAACACCTCGAGTTTTTCTGTTCGGTCAATGATTCCTCGGCCTGCCCGTCTGGCAAGCTCCTGTATTGCCTCTCTCCCAACTCCACCAAGATCAACAGTCCAATCATTGACATACAGTTCAACATGTTTCATGAGGACGTCATCGTCAAACTCTTGAGCATGGTGACGCATTGTTGGAAGAGTTTCTTCTGGGTGCGCAAGCCCATACAACAGGGACTCCCTTATCACGCACTGCACGGCAGCTAGAACATCATTCCCAAGTGTTCTCCGTCCAAGAATGCCACCAAGAGGAAGTGGGGTAGCCGTTTCACACTCCCAGCGTGTACCGAGATCTTCTACAAGAAAAAGACCTGCGGCTTCCCATGTAAAGCGTCCCTCGTGGATACACACACCAAAATCTGCATCGTCATGTTGGAGTTGCGGCATAATTTGAGAAAATACGACATGCTGGACCTCGGCCACGTCTTGATAAAAGAGTTCGTAAAGCAGCGTCGCTGTGGTGTGTATACCGGGACACAAAACGCGTTGAGATCGACTTGTAGGCGTCGTATTAGGGGCACTCGCTAATAAAAGTGGGCCAACACCAAAACCAAGTGCTGAGCCACTTGGCAATACGACGTAGTGTCCCCCGAGCAAAATTGCAGTATGGAAACTCGCTTTTGCGACATCAAAAGTTTGCGCAAAAAGTCGGTTATTCAATTCTTGAATGTCGAGTAGTTCGATCTCAAAATGCAGTCCTCGCCAGTCCACAAGTTGCTTCATCAATCCATGAAAAGCAAATGTGTCGTTGGGGCACGTTGAAATACCAAGCTGTATCGTTTGTGTCATCTGATATCCGTCAAAACCTGACTCACATGTTTCGAGACATTGTGTAGAGCCTCTTCAATGTGCCAATGTGCTTTATCACGATCACCAGCCGTATTCGAAATGCCTCGAATAACTACCCAGGGCACATTCAACAGCGTGCACGCAGCAGCAACAGCGAACCCTTCCATATCTTCTGCCATTGCAGTTGGGAACTGTTTCTTTTTAACCGCCGCCTCCTCAGGTGAGGATGACGCAGAGCAGACAGAAAGTAATTCACCCTCAATGCTATGTTGCAATGGCTCCGGGCGAGGAGGCGTCTGCTGAATGACATCTCCAAAAGAACCAGTAGCCTGCTTATTGTCTCCTTGCCATTGCTTCCACTCCAAATCCTCAGCCGATTGAAAGAGTTCACCGGTGCCAACGCCGATTCCATAACTTCGTACAGCAGAGAATTCGTATGAGGAACCAATCTGACAGCGTGCATCTAGACTACCGGCAATCCCGGCTAATAAAACAACAGTTGGCTTGTGTTGAATGATCAGCGAGGCTGTACGTGCAGCCGCGGCGATGGGACCAAAACCACACAAGTAACAAAGAATATGATTCCTCTCTTTGTCCGGGAGTCCGGCTTCAACCGCACTGAGCTCACACTGGGTTGGGGAAATGAAAAGAGGGGAGTAGTGGGGCATCGAGGCATTCCGCAAGTGATATACCGGCATGGGGACACATTACAACAATACACAACCAACTGCATATTTGAGAGAGTAGTAACCCGTTGAGAAAAGGCTTCCCTGGTTTAGCTGCTAGTTGATCTACATTTGACCGTCGAGACGTGGAACACGACTTCTCGAATTTCACGGGTCAGATTGCCGGCGCTTTCAGAACGACTTGGAGTCTCTTGCACAAGTTTGAATTGTCTCAAATCATTGCGTCAGGGACGCACAAGCGGAAACCAACGCTTTTGAACTACACTTATTCTTCCGGACAAAAATTAATACGAACAACGGGTACGTCCGCAGACTCCCAGTACGTTACAACGTACTCCATCACATACCGTCTGAGTCTTCTGCTTTGTGTGCGTCTTCATACGATTCCCTGTCGGGGTAGTGAATCTGAGGATTTTCATGGAGCGCTTCTCTTGCGTCCTCAGTCAAATCTTGAACGCTACCAAGATAAAGCGGTCCGCGGTGCCTGGCTAACCGGGTCGCCACCTGCAAGGGAAGTGTGAGAAGTCCGTTCAGGAAAAGTACACCTCTATACCGAGCGAGAACACCAGCGACAGTGGGGGTAATGGATGTAAGACCATTGAGCTGCAGGACACCGTGATGCGCCTTCACAAGATTTGTTGCCTGCTCCACTCGCAACACAGTAATAATGTTGGTGTTTCGAGGAAGCCTTCCTTTTGATCCGCGTCCACTAAAAAAAGACCACCAAGTAACTGGACCATCTGATGACATTGCCTCACCCCCAAAACTTGTACGGTAGAACGAATGTGCATAGGTCCGCGGCAGTTTGCCGAATGCTGTTACACACCACCCGCCGTTCCCTAACATAATCCTAACAAAGACTCTTCTGACAAGCAAAATTGCTCTTGGCAAGTCTTATTCATTGAGAGACTCATACCGCCCTCTCAAAGAAGCAAACACCCAAAAACTGGGGACAGCCAAATCGAAATCTTTAGCTACTCAGTTCTTTTCATTTCTGTAGCAGCGACTTGGGGCTACTACTTGTGACGCGTCCGACAGAGTCGTTGGCAGTTTCTTTCGGCCTCCGGGCACGCTGGTTGCGATCTCACCTTTGAATGACCTAAGGTTTTGGGATGAACGATTTCACTTCAGTTCACAATATCGGCGAGTACATCGCGGCCGGGGATACAAAAGCCGCGTTACGTGTCATCGGCCGGGAATTTCATTCCCGGTGCTGGTCGCTTGGCACGAGTAGTAACTACTCCGTGATCACCCGACGAAAACCCATTGAATTGCTGATTACTGCCAGTGGAAAAGACAAATCATCACTCACGGATAACGACTTTGTATCAGTGGATGCTGCAGGAAAATTACTCGATAGTGGTCAGGCCAATAGCAGCAGGTCATCGGCGGAAACACTTCTCCATTGTTTGATTGCTGAATGCGTTTCCAGCGCTGGGGCTGTTCTTCACACGCATTCTGTCTGGGGTACCACTTTGTCCCGAAGGGCCCTGGAAACTGACCAGTCTCTTGGCGCACTCCGCATTGAGGGATACGAGATGCTCAAGGGACTCGAAGGCATTCAAACACACGACACTACAATCGAGATTCCTGTATTTCGTAACAGTCAGGACATGACTGAATTGTCCGATCAGATACGTAAAGTATTGCAGCCTTCTTGCGTCAACAAAACAGAGTACAGGCCGATCCATGGATTTCTACTTGCTGGTCATGGCCTTTACACATGGGGGAAGTCGCTAGCAGAGGCGCGTCGGCATATCGAAATATTTGAATTCCTCTTTGAGGTCACAGGACAGCAAATGATTCTATCGCTGTGTCCATAATCAACTCACTTCCACATAAATTCAAGCGAATATAAGGAGGCATTGCATGGCCATTGTCACAATTCCAGCAGAAGTTCGGCAGATCAAAGATGTGCTAGAGATAAAAACGTTTTTAGGAATTTGCAACATTGAATATGACATCTGGCCATTGGAAGATCGTGTGGATCCAGCAGCACCGGCTGAAGATATCCTCACGGCGTATACGCCTGAAATCGATATCCTTAAAGAAAAGGGTGGGTTCGTAACTGCTGACGTAATAGATGTCTACCCTGACACCCCCAATCTTGGTGAAATGCTCAATAAATTTAAAAAAGAGCACACCCACACAGAAGACGAAGTACGGTTTATCCTACAGGGCAGTGGTGTGTTTCATATAAATCCAGTGGATGGCCCGGTTTTTGGAATTGAAGTGTGGAGTGGCGACATGATCAGTGTGCCTTTGGGCACTCGACACTGGTTTGATTTGTGCACGGAACGACGAATCAGAGCAATTCGTCTTTTTCAAGACCAAACAGGCTGGACTCCACATTACCTTGCCAACGCTGTCCATGATGGCTATGAACCACTGTGTCTAGGGCCGAAATACCTGAAGAGCAGTGACGGAGCAACCTCGTGATTATTTTTTCGGGGCAGGCAATTCTTCTTGATGTTGAGGGTACAACGTCATCTATTGATTTTGTCTACGATGTTCTTTTTGCCTACGCGAAAGAACATATTGCTGATTACCTTCAATCGCATGCAAGCGACTCGACCGTGGTTGACATTGCACAAGCCCTTGGACAGGAAGCGGGCATTACCGCTGACATTTCGGATGGTGAAGGCTGTACCCGTGTGGTACTCGCCGCGATAAACCTTATGAATAAAGACGTAAAGTCAACGCCACTGAAAGCGCTTCAAGGCAGAATCTGGAAATCCGGGTTTCAGTCAGGAAAACTCGTTTCACATGTTTTTGATGATGTCCCGCAATCACTCACCATGTGGAACACTTCTGGTATCGACATTCGCATTTATTCCTCCGGTTCCATCGAAGCCCAAAAACTTTTTTTCAGTCATACGACCGCTGGTGATCTGACAAACCATCTTCGCGGTCATTATGACACAACAACAGGCCCCAAGCGCGAAA
This sequence comes from Planctomycetota bacterium, assembly GCA_014238855.1. Classification (GTDB taxonomy): domain Bacteria; phylum Planctomycetota; class Planctomycetia; order Pirellulales; family UBA1268; genus UBA1268. The sequence goes on along the minus strand of JABAAH010000038.1, from coordinate 12,983 downwards.
CGGAAAGTTATAAAAGGATTGCGGATGATATTGGCCTCAATCCAGAACAGATTCTTTTCTTGAGTGATATTGGCGCTGAGTTGGACGCCGCGAGAGTTGCAGGAATGGCAACAGGAGCAACAATTCGACCAGGAAATAAACCATTTGAAAGTCTCTACGACCATGACCAGATTGAGACCTTTTCTGACGTGACCTTGTAAGAACACTATAATAAAATCATGACTTCGATCCAAACTGCCAATACGACACATACGAATGCATCGATACGCTGTTCTGCAGCTGCTTCTACGGCGACGAGCCTCTATGAAGCAATTTCCACAGCGTACCAAGAAGCACTGGAACAGCTTGGAGTACCATTGCCGGATTTAGTCGTGGTATTTGTATCCGCAAAGTATGGTGAAGAAATTCGCTCAGCTATGGAGTCGCTCAATGAAATCGCGCCAGCTCGGTACCTCCTAGGCACGACTGCAGAAGCAGTTTTAGCAAACAACGATGAATATGAATCTGAGCCCGCAATCTCCATTTGGATGGCACAACTGCCGAATGCAGAAATCACACCACTGACACTAGAATATTCACAGACAGCTGACGGTGGGACCTTCCTCGGCTGGCCAGATAATCTCATCTGGCCGACCGATGCGACCATGCTATTGCTGGCAGATCCATTCTCCTTCCCAGTCGATGGGCTCATTGCTCGTTTAGAAGAAGATCGTCCGGGGCTTCCAATACTTGGTGGGATGGCAAGCGGGGGTAATCAGCCGGGGTCTAACACGCTTGTTATCAATGGTGAAACATATGATAGCGGCGCCGTAGGTATCATTCTCGGCGGTGGTGTTCGCGTAAGGCCTGTTGTATCGCAGGGTTGCCGCCCGATTGGAAAACCCATGGTCGTAACGAAGGCCGAGGACAATATGCTTGTTGAGCTAGGAGGACGGCCAGCATTCGTTCAGCTCCGAGCTGTCTATGAGACACTCGATGATCATGATAAGCAACTCGTAAAAAACTCACTACACGTTGGGCGTGTCGCAAGCGAATATCAAGATCATTTTGAGCCTGGAGACTTTCTTGTCCGAAATGTTGTTGGAGCAGACCCCGAGACAGGAGTAGTCGCCGTCGGCGACTTGATTCGAACTGGTCAAACCGTTCAGTTTCATGTCAGAGATGCTCACACAGCACACGAAGATCTCCAAGCACTTCTTACACGGCAAACCGCAAAGCCGCCTGCCGGGGCACTTATTTTCACCTGCAATGGACGCGGTCGTCGCCTTTTCTCAACACCAAGCCATGACGCTTCATGTCTTCAGCAACTTCTTGGACCACTCCCAGTAGCTGGGTTTTTTGCTCAAGGTGAGATTGGCCCAATTGGCAATACAAATTGCCTTCATGGGTTTACTGCAAGCATTGCCCTTTTTGAAGCCGCTGAATAAGCCTTCTAAAAAGCAACGGAAAAGCGCCCTTGCTCTGAAACGTGGCAGTTTCTATCGTGCTAACAAGGGTGGTCACCAGAGGAAGCTGTCATGTTTGTGCCTGTCCCACGGGTTTTTGTTGTAGCCGCTTGTCTTGGCATGTTTAGTCTCTCAACAGGGTGCGCCTGGCGGCAGAAGAATGCATACGCATATGCTCCACCGTATGCCCCCCCGGTCTACCCTCAACCTAGCCTTCCACAACAAGCTGTACCAGTGCAGCCGGTTGCGTATCCAACGGCTCCCGTTCAATCGCCTGCTATGCCTGGTGCAATTGTTCCCACGGCTGCCGTCGTCTCACCACCAATGGCACCACAAGCAGTTGTTCCCACAGTTGGAACAAACCCATTTCCACAAATCTGTGACCCTTGCATGGGGACAAACGGCGTCACACCAGTGATCTATGAGGGTGCCGTTCAAACCCAACCGTGTCCCCCCGTACAATGAAATACTGAGTGAGCCCGTCCGGGTAGCTAAGAAAACCATTGCCTGGGAGAGTATGTCGTTATGCCTGCGTTGCCACCTTTGGTTACACGCCCACCAGAAATCATGGACGATCCGTCTCTTGATTCGGAGCAACATCACCTCGCATTACACGCGCTTGCACGAATCCACATTATTTCACGTACCGCGTCGCAACTTGCCCATGCGATTGCTACCGTTATTCGAAACTCGTCACTATCACATGATGAACCACTTCGCGTGCTCGACATAGCCTGTGGCGGTGGTGATCTCACAGCCGCTGTCGCAGGTATTCTTGGAAATACGCTGTCGCAACCAATTGAATTCATTGGTCTTGATATCAGTGATCGAGCAATTGACTGGGCACGCTCAAGACATACAGCATTAACAGGAAACGTACGTGTTTCTTTTCAGTCATGTGATGTCCTCCGGGACAATCTTCCTGCGTGCTCTGTTTCTTTTCATTCATTATTTCTGCATCATCTCAATGACACAGAAGCAGTTACACAAATACAATCAATGGCGGCGGCCTCCAGCATCGGTTTTGTATTCTCTGATCTCCTCCGTACACGACTTGGTCTTTTCTTTGCATATGTGGGAACAAAAGTCCTCACGAGTTCTTCGGTGGCACGTATTGACGGCCCGCTCTCAGTGAAAGCTTCCAGAACACTCAAAGAGTATCGCCTCCTTTTTCAGGCAGCCTGCCTTCAAAGCCCCGACATTCGTCATGCTTGGCCTGAACGAGCCCTCGTTACCTGGAGCCACAGCTAATGGTTTCAAATAACCTAGCGACATTGAATCCTTCTATTGATGTTCAGACTGCAGCTACAACACCATGGGATATTGTCGTTGTGGGAGCAGGTCCAGCCGGTACCGCGGCGGCGGCTCGAGCTGCAACGAAACAATTACGGGTACTTTTTATAGATCGTTCACCACTGCCTCGACCAAAGGTCTGCGGATGCTGTTTATCACCGTTGGCACTTGCGGAGCTAGCAGATCTTTCCACGAGTACGGCTCCTCAGTTCAGGGTCTCGACCCTGTCACTTACGGGGCTGACTATTGTTTCTCAGGGACATCGAGCCTCTGTACCGTATGCAACTGGTGGAGTACTTTCTCGAATAAGCCTTGATACATGCCTGGCCAAGAATGCCATTGCAGCAAATGCTTCCTGGCTTCCAGACACGCGAGGAGTTTCTTGTACGGTTGATCACGAAACAGTCACTCTGACCGTGCAAACGTCTTCTCAATCCGAGCATACGATCCAAACAAAAAGGCTCCTGTTGGCTGCAGGCCTCCATAATGCCCTCCGGATTCACGGGAATACCGATTCTCACCGTCCCCCGCGGAATCGACCACCAAACAATCGGATTGGCCTTGGCACCACGCTACCCTCCACAGGTGGACCGATTTCTGAGAGGCACCTCGTCATGGCAGTCGGAAGCGGTGGGTACTGCGGATTTGTACGTCTGGAAGACGGCAGCATCGATGTGGCAGCTGCTGTGCACCCGTCTATCTTGCAGCAGAGTGCAACGCCAGCAGATGCGCTTGCTCGCCTCTTGACTGACACATTTCAAGACGTTGAATGCCCTATTGACCCGTCTCTTCTTTCACACAGTAGCCTTCGGGCAACCCCGCAACTCACGCACTATACGGGCCACGTCGATTCTCAAAGTACTCGTATTCTGCGATTGGGTGATGCCGTAGGGTATGTTGAACCGTTTACAGGTGAAGGCATTGGATGGGCATTGCTCTCAGCTCGGCTCGCTACGGAAGCGCTTATCGATAGCAGGGGGAACCTGCGTCCATCACAAGAGGCCTCGCAACAATACCAGCAGACGTACCGAAACGCCCTCAATCAGCATCACCGGCGTTGTCGCATGGTATCATTGGCTCTTCGGAGTCCATTTCTTGTTTCAACTGCAGTTCGAGCAGCAGGCCGGTTCCCCACCATCGCTGGCTCGATAGCGCGTACGATTACCGGCAATTCATAGTGTTCGATAGAACAGATTCTTCATGATAGATATGAAGTAAGCCAGACATACCCAATCGCAAGGAGTATCTGCACAACTGCAAAAGGAGACGCCACCTTCACAAATCCAATAAAGGTAAGCGGCAATTTATTTTTATGAATGATTGTCATTGCTACGACAGTCGATGCGGATCCGATAGGCGTAATATTTCCACCGAGATTCGCCCCATAAATAACACACCACCAAAATGGTGAATCTGGATTACTCCCGTCCGGACCAACTACGATTGGATTCGACGCGAGTATCTTCGCCAGTACTGCAGCAAGCGGGATGTTATCTGTCACTGAACTCGCTGCGGCCGCACTAACAAGAAGTGATGCCTGTGCTGCTTGTGGCGGAAGAGCCAGCATTTCCTGCAGACCCTTTCCAATAATAGCAAGTACCTCAGCCTGCTCCATCACGTAGATCACGACAAAGAGGGATGCAAAAAACCCCAGCAGATCCCAATCAACCGCTTTGTAGAAGGTATTAACGTCATGTTTATAAAACCATAACGCGAACCCGGCGAAAAAGAGAGCGACAAATCCCATGCCGAGTTCGTCAAGATCCCAGGGTAACGCGGACTGTCCCGCTAGGCAGATGATAAAGCCCAAGAGTAGAAACACCGAGCACCAGAAAAAATACTTTGATGGGACGCTTTCACTTTCATCGAAACCTGCCACCAAGTCTGCTGCAATATTCTTCTCTTTCTCTGTGGCCAGACTTTTTACGCCAAACGTAAAGCGTGCCTGCAGGAGCGTTACCAATGTGGCCACAACCACAAAGGGTACCGCCTTCAGAAAAAACGGGACAAAGCCGATTCCTGCCGCTTGGCCCACGATGATATTCGGCACGCTGCTAATGAGCGTGAGAAGACCTCCTATGTTTGTCAGAAGCCCTTCCGTGAGCAGAAAACCGAGAAGCAGGTCTCTTCGGTCAAGCTTGTTTAATGACACTGTTGTCAATGACCCAACGATAATCATTGCCGTCACGTTATTGAGTACTGCTGAAAAAATGACTGTGAGAGCGCCGTAAAACAATAGAAGCCGCCACGGATCCCCACCCGATTGCTTCGTCAGTTTGATAGCCAGCCATGTGAAAATACCAGACCGACTTGTGACCTCAACAAAAAGACTTGCGCCAAGAATGATTGTTATCACGGACCAATCAATCGCGGGAACATAAATTGGCAAGCCAATCTCATGCCCGTTTGGCAGCGTGATATTTCCAAACGGAAGCATTGGATGCGCACGGTCTGTGAAATATCCAATGATCGTCTCGGTAACCAGACAGAACCCAGCGAATGTACCTACGATCAACGATTTCTTTGCGTGTATTTTTTCTTCAAAGGCAAGACAAAGAACCATCGCAACCAAGACAACCAGATAGAATCCAGTCACCCAACTGGGAACTTCGTTTCCGTCTCCAGCCACTGTGGCGAGAAACATATTCACAATAATTGCATCCTTGCATAAAACGAATGTGCTGTAATCGCCTAAAGCAGTAATTGAGCGATGTCAGTCAACTCCACACTTAATGCATATGCTACGCCGCGCATTGCAAGTTGGTCCTTGTCTTTTGTATTGGTCACAAGAAGATCTACTGGATATTGTGCCACAAGTTGTCGGTATCGATTGACCTGGTGACCAAATTCAATAACCTGTTCAATGGTTCGTTCAGCACCAGCGGCTTTTAACCCTTCAATGCACGACTGTGCATATTGAGTTGGTATTGCAACGAGTTGTTCTGCAATTAGTTCCTGAGCCTGTTCGGTATTTATTTCTGGTATGCGTCCTATTGCTTCAAGATATCTTCGAAATAATACATCGTCCTCAACGTGGCAAAGCCAGACAGTCCCTTCAACAGCGGTACATGCAACAGCATGATTTACGAGCTGGTCGTCACCAGCAAGATTATCTGTAACGACCATGACGCCCTGACACGCTCGAGTTCCAAGAGGGTGTGGCTGTGGAGCAGTTCCCGGCAGGAGTAGTATTGGCGTGGACAGAGTCTGCGTCATCACATCGACATAGACACCAAGGGTATGCTGGGGAACGAGACTCGACTCATCTAAACACCGGGATGTCACGATGAGATCAGGATTATGTTCCACCATGATTTTGAGCAAATCATTGACATTCCCATACTGGTCACCCGTGACATACTGCCAGTCGGCCTGTCCTGCAAGGTGTGGCAAAAACCGCTTGATGTCATTGCCCAGTTCCTTGGCCATCGCCGGATTGCCATCCGTAACCACCGCTACTTTTCGTATCGAAATATCCGCGTAGTGATAGAGTGTTCGTTCAGCTCTTTTGAATAACGACTCAAATTCGTCGATTGCCTCATCACTACGACTTGGCACAGTATGATTACGTGGTTCGCTCATACACGGAAATATAGGCTAATTCGGTACGATCCGTCACGCTGAGAATCTCAAAAATGCAGAACCGAGCGTGAAATATCAATCAGCGGTCGCCGGGGCATCAGAATTCTGCAAAACTGGTGCAATGAGCCTTGCGATCCTCGGTATTGGCACCGTTACGCCACAGCAGAAAATTCAACAACATCATGCCGCACTTCTCGCCGGCAGTTTGATAGGTAGCAAAGCCCCGGCAGAACGAACAATGCAGGCAATGTACCGTCAGACCAGAATCCAACAGCGGAGTTCTGTAGTCCTCGAGGAATCACCGGACGGAGTTATCACACAGAATTTTTTTCAGCCAGCAAAGACGCCGGAAGATCTTGGGCCAACGACAGCGCAGCGAATGCAACGCTATGGCAGTGAGGCAACCGCGTTGTCTACGGCTGCTGTTGAAAAAGCCCTTGGGCAGGCGAACGTGAAATCCGAAGCGATCACTCATCTCATCACCTGTTCATGCACTGGCTTTCAGGCTCCTGGCATCGATGTAGCCCTGATGAAGAATTTCGATCTGTCGGATCGGGTCAGTCGGACACACATTGGCTTTATGGGCTGTCATGGTGGATTCAATGCATTGCGGGTCGCAAAGGCCTACGCAGAAGCTGACCCACATGCGGTTGTACTCATCGTCTGTATTGAATTATGCAGCCTCCATTTTCAATACACTGAAGACCCAGAACAAATTGTTGCCAACAGTATTTTTGCCGACGGTGCCGCAGCAATTGTTGGTCGGTCAAGTGATGCTCCTGAGGCATTACCTTCTGATACTTGGTGTCTTGTCGACCAGGCGAGTGTCCTATTACCGGATTCAACAGACCACATGGGATGGTCTATTGGTGATAACGGGTTTGAAATGTCTCTTTCACCTGAGGTACCCGCACGTATAGCCCAGGCGCTCCCAAGCCTTACAGACAGCTTTCTTCAACCACATCACATCGTACGAAACGCTGTGTCTCATTGGGCCGTCCACCCTGGAGGACCGAGAATACTCACGATGGTTGAGGCGGCACTTGAATTATCTAGTGATAGTCTAAATACCTCTCGTGACATTCTGTCGCAGTACGGAAACATGTCGAGTGCTACGATTTTTTTCATTCTGGAGCAACTCTTTGGAGTCAAAAAAACAGACGCTACGCATTCAAATAAAAGTCCATGTGTTGCAATGGCATTTGGACCTGGCCTGACAACCGAACTAGCACTCTTTGAATAGTTTTATAGTATCACCGAGCCCGCGCCGGCTCAGAACGAGGTCGGTCTGTCCTACCATGTCCACACTGGTGTTTCGAAAAGAACAGCACTGTAGACTACAGAGACATATCCCATGGATGGAACGGTAGTGATCGGCGTGTGACGGCCAGTTAGCATGTAGACGTTTTATTTTCCACATTCCCCTTCGATACCAGCGACGTGAAACCTTCATCAGTTTATGAGACACCGGTACCTGCTCGACGTATTGCAATTGATCGAATCGAGCCTGATGTTGATGCCGGTCGCTTTGCTGTAAAACGAATCATTCATCGGCCAATTACCATACGTGCAGACATCGTGTGTGATGGTGACGACGAGCTATCCTGCTCTCTCCACATTCGGCCCCCCAACACAGCATTGTGGACAACACTGCCACTAACCTCAGTGGGGAATGACCGGTGGGAATCAGAATTCATACCCGATCAACTCGGCATCTGGGAGTTCACTGTCAGTGGACGTGTGGATTATTTCAAGACTTGGCATCGAGATCTCGTGCGCCGAAACGATCATGGCGAAGACCTTCAAGGAGAATTCGCAGAAGGCTGTCGCATGATAGAACGTGTCATCCGACACGGGTCACCAGATGGCATAGAAGAACTCATCTGGTTTAAAAATGCTTTGCAGAATCCTGATGGATATAGTGCAGCGTGCGACCCAGAACTTGCAACGCTGATGGCTACTTATACAGGTTGCACGAACGAAACCCGGCTTGAGCAGCCACGACGAGTGCGTGTTGATCGTGAGCGTGCTGAATTTGGCGCCTGGTACGAGGCATTCCCGCGTTCATGGGGTAGTGCTGGCAGGCATGGCACCTTGACTGACTTCACGCAGCATCTTGGCTACATCAAATCTATGGGGTTTGACGTCATCTACCTGCCACCTATTCATCCAATCGGCCACGCCTTTCGCAAAGGCAAAAATAATTCGATTACTGCCGGACCTGACGATGTTGGAAGTCCTTGGGGTATTGGTTCAGCAGATGGAGGCCATAGCGACATTCACCCCGAACTTGGCACACTTGCTGATTTCGAGAACCTCCGCCGCACAGCCGCTGACCAGAAGATGGAACTCGCACTCGACCTTGCTCTTCAGTGTTCACCGGATCATCCGTGGGTCACTGAACATCCTGAATGGTTTTATCACCGCGCTGATGGCACGATACGCTTTGCTGAAAACCCCCCAAAAAAATATCAAGATATTTATCCACTCAATTTCGAAACAACCGCATGGCGGGAACTCTGGGACACCATACGAGAAACCATTGAAATATGGATCACACGAGGGGTACGTATCTTTCGTGTTGATAACCCTCACACGAAACCATTCGATTTCTGGGAATGGCTTCTGTCCGATATTCAGAAAACTCACCCGGATGTACTCTTCCTCGCCGAGGCATTCACCAGGCCGAAAATAATGTATCGTCTTGCGAAGCTCGGGTTTTCACAAAGCTATACGTACTTCACGTGGCGGACTGAGAAAAAAGAATTAGAAGACTATCTGCATGAGATAACCACACCTCCAGTATCTGATTTCTTCCGGCCAAACTTTTTCACAAACACCCCTGATATCCTTCACAAAACGCTCCAGAGCGGTGGGCGGGCGATGTTTATAGTCCGTCTTGGTCTCGCAGCGCTTTCTACAGGCAACTGGGGTATATACGGTCCCGCTATGGAGCTACAGCAGGCAGTTCCGCGGGAGCCAGGAAGTGAGGAGTACCTACATTCTGAAAAATATGAGATTAAACAATGGAACCTTGAAGCAACAGATACGCTTGCGCCGTTTATTGCTCGCCTCAATCACATTCGAAATTCCGAGGCCGCCCTCCGAAACAATACACCTGCAGTCAGTGAAGCCATTGATGAAGAATTTCTCTTGGCTTGGTCTCGCTATGATCCTTCGTCTGGAAATCATGTACTAGTCGTTGTGAATCTTGAACCACACAAAACCCGTACTGGTCGCATCACATTGCGTGCCAATCATTCCGGCATCAAAGCCCCTACATCTTTTTCCGTCACAAACCTCCTGACAGGCAAAGAGAGGGTTACACCGTTTGACAGCTTCTCGGTGACCTGCACACAAGCGGATCCAGTGGTTGTACTCAAACTGACACCTATTTTTCAGGTCACTGAAGAGAGCGCTCATGCATGAGACTACTAGGGAAAAACATGATGCACTCGCGACATGGCTTCCTCAGTGCCGTTGGTTTAGCCATAAGATGACTCCTGATATAGCCACGCGGCTTCGATGTATTGATTCTATTGTTCTACCCCGTCATGAATTACACAATGAACCCGTGCAGATTGAAATGCTTGGGTTTCGTACCGACACCTCGGAAATTATGTTTGTTGTTCCCGTGCAGTACACACGTGATCAAAGTGGTACGTTACTGTGTCATGATGTGACACACGATGAATGTTTTCATGCCTGGCTGCTAGAGCAGGTGCTTCAAAGAAAAATACTTCAAACATCGTGTGGCACTCTCAAGGGCCACCTGATCCACAATAGGTTCTTGCACAACTGCGGCACCCAACGTCTTACGATTTCGCCGCTTGGTGGGAATGCATCAAACACTTCGACTCATATACGTGTCTTCGAATCAGACACCGTAACGACAAACTATGTGGACAAGCTGTTTAGAACATTCTCGACAGGAACTCATCCAGAAACTGAAATCGGGACCTATCTGTCTCAGAGAAAATGGGCAGACACACCTGCTCTCGTTGGGTGGCTCGAGTATGCTCCTCAACGCGAAGGGCAGGGGGGTGCGGTGGCAACACTCCATGAATTCCTACCCGGATCAACAAGCCTGTGGGATTATTCGCTCGAGAAGCTCACAAAGGATCGAAAAGGATTTAAGAATCTTTGTACGACAGCAGCCGAGGTAGGAAAACTAACTGGTAAAATGCACAACGCCCTTACAGACTCAGACTCATCATCGGCGTTCGCCCCACTCGTTCCGCTACTGTCTGACAGGGAGACCACTGCCAATGCCATGGTGGATCACGCACAGAACGTTTGGAACACGGCGCGGGCAGCTGAGCTATCACCATCGGTGCAGTATCGGATTGATCAGGTGCTTTCACATCATGTCTCGATCAACGATGCACTACGCACAGCAGTAACCTCTCCACAAACGGCCGCGTACACTCGCGTTCACGGCGACTATCATCTCGGACAGATCCTCATCACTCCCGAAAGCCGACGGATCGAAGTTATCGACTTCGAAGGAGAACCCCAAAAAAAACTCATGGAACGCCGCCGCAAGACCAGTGTGTGTAAAGACCTTGCAGGCATGAGCAGGTCTTTCGACTATCTATGTTTTCAGGCACACAGAACAGGTGCCGCCCAGCACTCTGCGACCGAACTCGTGCGTATTTTTCTGGAAGCTTATGAAACTGAATCGGGAGGTGCTTGCTTTTATCCAGAAAATGAAAAAGATCGAAAGGCTCTTCTTAATGCGTACATGCTTGATAAAGCTATCTACGAACTCGGGTATGAAATTCATTATCGTCCAGACTGGATCGATGTTCCCTTACGAGCACTTGAAAGGTACCTCAATACAGGCAGCCTGCTTAATACCTGAGTTTGAAGAAGATCAAATACCATCATCTTCTTGGAGGAGAAGCCAGCTTTCCTCTGCATCGGCAAGTTCTTTTTCAACTTTTTGGAGCGCACTATGAAGATGTAGTGCTTCTTCCGGGTCAGTCACCTCCACCATACGTTGTTGTTTGTCTCGTTTATCCGCATCAAGTCGAGCTACTGTTTTTTCAATTGCTGCGACAGCCTTGCGACGCTTGCGTGCATCTTGTCCTCCGGAGGCCCGTCGTTTTCCTCCTGCGGAGCCAGTGGGCTTTCCAGTTGTACGAAGCCCCTCAGCATCATCTACTTCCTGTTCGATACGTTCCACATAGCGTTTGTAAGTACCTGGGTAATGCACAACGTGTCCACCTCCCACTTCAATCACGTTTGTGGCAACCACATTCACAAAAGTTCTGTCATGGCTTGTGAAGATCACTGAACCACCATACGAACAGAGTGCGCTCGCAAGCGCCTCAACAGTTTCAACATCAAGATGGTTACCGGGCTCATCGAGCACGAGCACGTTGTACCCACCGAGTAATAAACCGGACAGACAAAGCCTTGCTCGTTCTCCTCCAGAGAGTACCTTGATTTTCTTTTCAACTGCCGTGCCCCGAAAAAGCATAGCCCCTGCCAAGTTGAGAATCCGCTGTGTGGGTGTCCCCATTGCTGATACCCGCTGCAGATTGTCGAGTACCGTTTCGTGTTCAGGGAGTGTGGTATAGACATGCTGGGCATAGGTTCCAACGTCACAACCATAACCCCATTTGATTCGCCCTTTTTTCGACTCGAGTGAACCGACTAACGTTCTCAGGAAAGTTGTTTTGCCTTGCCCATTGTCACCCACGATAGCAACACGGGCACCATGATCGATTTCTAAAGAAATCCCCTGAGCTACCGTATGGTCGTCATAACCTATTGCCAGATCCTGACAGCGAATGGCCGCACCTTGGCGTGGAGTTACTTCTGGGCAGCGTATTGCAGCTGTGGGAGATACTGACTCAAGATCTTCAAGCTCTAGTCTTTCGAGTTGTTTTGTCTTGGAGCGGGCTTGCGATGCTGTAGATGCTTTTGCACGATTTTTGTTGATAAATCGTTCAAGCTGTTTCTTCTTTGCAAGGGTGGTCGCATTAACTCTTTGCAAATGTTCCTGATGCTCACGCTGTTGTGTCAAAAAGGCAGTGATCTTCCCTGGGTAGGTGGTGAGTTTTCCTTTTGACAGATCGAGCGTACGATCACATGTAGCCGTAAGAAAGCTACGGTCGTGCGAGACAATCAAACAGGCTTCGCGGAAACCCCGTAGAAAGTGTTCGAGGAGGACTTGTGTCCGAAGATCGAGAAAATTTGTTGGTTCATCAAGAAGAAGTAGATTTGGTTCATGCAGCAGTAATGCGGCAAGTTTGACACGTGTCTGCCAGCCGCCGGAGAGTTCTCGAACTGGCCCGTGTAGATAATCACCCTTCAGTTCGAATTGCCCAGCGACTTCACCGCATTTCCAGTCGGGCTGGTGGCTATCGCGTACGAGAAAATCAAGCGCGGACTCTTCCGGATGAAATGGATCATGTTGCCGCAGGTAACCGAGTCGTAATCGTGGGTGGTGAATAACCTCACCGCCGTCCAACTCTTCCTCACCGAGAATGACCTTCAGCAGAGTACTTTTCCCGGCGCCATTTCTGCCTATAAACCCTACCTTACCGTCATCTGTAATTGTTGCTGAGGCCTCATCGAGCAGAACCTGTTCGCCATAGCGTTTTGAGGCATTTCGAATCTCAAGAAGAACCGCCATGCAGTCAACATCACCAA
>JABAAH010000037.1:2730-25652 GCA_014238855.1 Planctomycetota bacterium | reverse complement strand
AAATCCTTCATCATTTTCCAAAAAATGAGATGGCGACGCAGTGGGTTATTCCCGAGGTTGGAAGCCAGCTGCAATACTTGTTTTCAGTATGTCGCCCAACGCTCCTTCATCCACTAAAGAGCTTTCTTGCAGCCGGTGGTCGTGATTTTTATGGGTTTGTTCACGAGTTGCAGAAAGTTGAACCGAGGAGCGTGCATATCATCGAAGACACTATCTGGAGAGAAATAGATCCAAATGCTTGTGCTGCCCGTGATATCGATACCCCAGCGGATCTCACTGTTTACACGAAGCCCACTTCGCATTGATTCAATAGAATCTCTATACTCTGAAGATCAGTCAGAGTTATTGAGTGCGTAGAATTTATTTCTTTTTCAGTTTTTAACGGCAGATCAGTCGACAATCATGGATGATGTCCGAGATCATGAAAAAGAGTCTCTAAGAACCGTATTTCTACGACGGTGGCGGTGGTTCACGCGGTTTCTAAAAGTGCTTTTTGTAGGATTTGTAATCTATCAGTCACCGCAACTTACGGTGTTTCAAGTTGTTCGAGATTGGCCGCTACAAAAAGTATTCGAAGGTCTCGCTGGCGAGATTTCATCGAGTTCAGCAGAGTGGGACTGGTTTGGTCCTATTATCTATAAAGACTTCGTCATCAGAACATCTGATGGGGTGCCTTTACTGGCTGTAGACCGCGTCGAGATTAATCGCAGTCCTCTTGTCCTAGCATTCCAACAAAATGATATAGGACGAATTCGGATCGAAGGGGGAAGACTATCAACAGCTGTTTGGAACGGTGGAAGTACGATCGAGACAGTACTTGAACCGTGGATAGCAAGAATTAATCAAAGGAATCCAGTAGCGAATCTTCAAGATCTTGTGGGTAAACGAAATAAGGGAAATGCCACAAAAGATGTCCAGAGTCATATGACTGGGATCATCGAACTTGTAAATACAACAATAGAGCTTACTGACTTGCGGAAGGGCGATGCTTGGTTACTCAACGAGATTGCTGCAGTTATCCCATTTCCGGAGCCAACGGAAGGGGGTGTGTTTTCTTTTCAATCATCAGACGTCATTTGCAGTGGATCGATACAGCATGCTGAAGAACCACAGTTGAAGGTCATGCAATCGTTTTCTCAATCCAAAAATAGTTTACAAACAAAGAGCATAATGAGCCGTGCAAACTCTATGCTTGCTCGTCCAGGTGGTTGGTCAGTAACGGTATCCGAGCAGGAAGCCGATCATGGCAAGTACGCTTTGGTGATTGGAGCAACTCGTTGCCCAGCAGGCATCTCACGGATAGCGTCCAATCGCTTCGGATGGTCGCACGTTCTGCAGGGTGTTGTAGATATTCGCGCGGATTTACTTCTCGGTAAGTCATTGCAAAGAGAGCGACCTGCTCAATCAGGTGATGAATCGACACAGTATACGATTAAGGGAAATGTAGTAGGTCGTGATCTGTCAGTTGTCGACACAGTTACAGATGAAAGGCGATTCCTTATTGAAAAAGTTGATGCGCCATTTGAGGCGACTATTTTTCAAGATGAATACGTCATTCAGAAATTCCAAGCAGAAACTAATTTAGGGTACTTTGAAGCGACTGGAACTATTAAGGCACCATCCGGCCGATCATCCGGAAACAATACTGTATTGCCTGGTTGGCACTTACTAGAAGCGGTTCAAGACGATAATTTCGAGGCCAAAGCATCTATAAACCTTCCCTCTTTATTGAATGCCTTTCCTGGTACTCACGTGCTTCGTCCTGATGTGCAGCTGACAGAAGGAACAGTCGATATTGTTATCAAAAGCCAAGAAAGGGAATCAAGTCGACAGGTCTATTTTAAATCGGAACTCGGTCATGTGTCGGCTATGCGAGGTGAAGAAAAAGTAGAGTGGAACACGCCTTGGTCTGCTTGGGTCTACGCGCGACAGCACTTCGGAGGAGAGCTGCGTTTAGAAGAAGCCGGATTATCATCAGCCTTTGCCGATATTTCGATGACATGGTCTGTCGGATGCTATCGAGACAAAGTGGCGGATGGACCTTGGCCGTATTTTTCAAAAAGTGAACACTCTTGTTGATTTCCAGAGCAATGGAGAGGAGCAGTCGCTTGCAGGAATATCACGAGGCCAATGTCGTGTGGATAAATTTCCTGAAAGAGGCGCAACAAAAATAACGACTTCGTTAAGCATAGAAGATTTACGTTGGACCATAGGTGATCGAGAAATCTGGAAAGACCATTTAGTTGCAGCAGATTTTGATACTTCTTGGGTTGAAAAACAGGCTACTATTTCACTGGAGACTGCGGGCTTGAAGGTGGAGTCTGGCAGTGACTCTCTTGTGGTTGTGCTTGCAAATGAATGTCAATGTGCTCGTGATTGGAGGAATACATTGTGGCTGAATGGTAGTAATGAAGGAGAGGGCGACCATGCTTCTTTTGACTGTCGTATGTCGGGTAACTTGGCAACCTGGCAACAACGGATTTTTGGCTTAAGCACAGCCGGCGGTTTTCAACCAAAGTGGTCACGTGTACCAGTTGCTGGCAATTTTGAAAGTAGCTGGACGCTTGATTTTGTTGGTCAGCAATTTCAGATAACAAAAGCTACTGGACACATTGAGCAGTTCTCTCTTCACTCTGGAAAGCATCATATAGAAGAGCCACGCGTTGTGATCGCAGCAGTTGGATCAATAGATCCAACTAGAGAAATAATAAAGTTTTCAAGTGCAGAAGTGTTGTCATCTACGATATCACTACGAACGAATGGATTGCAAATTGCTTTGAAAGGTTCTACGAGTCAACAACTGATTGATAGCATTTTTGATTCAGTGCAAGGACAACTTCAGTGGCAAGTTGATCTGACGAGGTTCGATAAATGGTTGGCCAAAGACATGACGTCAGATACTGCTGGTCGGCTTTGGGGTACCGTAGATCTTCTTGAAACACCGTCTGGAATGAATCTTCTGATGACGACAACAGGAAGTCAGTTAGCCATTTCACCTACCGGTATGAAAAAAGGTTCGATAGCAAACACAGCTCCAGTTCCGGTTTGGATAGAACCCCAGATAAACGGACTTCTCGATGTGACACGACCAGTTGTGAATCAAACAGGCATCGATCAATTAAAGATTAATCAAGTTAAAATAGAGTCGTCGACAGTGAGTGTTGTCGCTACGGGATCGATTAGAGATTTGAGAGGACAACGTGAAGTTGAACTTGGAGGCACGGTATTGACGAATTGGGAACAACTCGTTCGCCTTCTTTCGCCATCGTCGGGCGCAATACTAAAACTTACAGGTGGTGGCCCACAGCCATTTACCATGAGAGGATCTTTTGGACCAGTTCAAGGAAAGGCTGCCGCAGACGATTCTGTGACATTACCGTTACCTGATCAATGGCGTTCCCCTACACGAGAGAGCAATTCACCGAGACAACAATTCATTGCTTTACCATTGAAGCAGCAGCAGGGTATTCATCATGGGTTGGCGAACTGGCTTCCTCAGATACGTGCTGAAACGACACTTTCTTGGCAGGCTGGGCATATCGCCGATTTTCCTGTTGGCCCTGGAACATTACCCGTTCAACTCGTGGAGGGACAATTAGCGTTTGGGCCTTTTGCGATACCTGTTTCGGGTGGGACAGTACGCGGCTCGCCTTGGATTCAGCTTTTCCCACCCCCTGGTGAGGTCGTGTTACCACCGGGAAGATTGGTTGAACGAGTTGCTCTGACACCCCCATTGTGTGATCGGTGGTTATCGTGGTTATCGCCAATTATGCGTAGTTCCACTGAAGCGCAAGGTTTTCTGACAGTGGATACATCCGGTGGCCAGTTGCCACTCAATAGTCCACTCAATGGTCGATTTGATGGGCAACTGTGGCTTGAACAGTTTTCTGTCACTCCTGGTGACATGGCAGGACCACTCATAAAGCTTTTGGCAAAATTGCAGAGCGTTGTTGATCCACGCTTTGCTTTTGGTGATCGAGTTGTGTTCTTACGTGCACGACCAGATCCAGTGCATGTTTGGATATCAGAAGGTCGTGTTCATCACGATAATCTTGTTCTCGATATGGGCCAACTTTCTGTTCGAAGTAAGGGTAGCATGGGGCAAGACGGTTCATTGTCAATGCAGATAGAAGTAGCTTTTCGAGGAGATTTAGCAGGAGCTACTCCGGTCGTTGCACAACTTTTACGGACTCCGTTTGTGATTCCACTTCGCGGAACTGTTCAAAGACCTCAATTTGATGCAACCGCTTTGGATACGATATTGACGCGTATCATGCAGAACACGGCAGATGCAGTACTACGTGATGGTATCGGTCGTGGTCTCGAGGCACTTTTTGGCAATCCCCAGCCACCTGAAAATGCACCACCACAGTCAATGCAACCACTTACCTTTCCTGACACCGAGTAAGCTTTCATGTAGCGCTTTCTGCGGCTTTCGGAATAATGAATAACGTGATCAGGCAGGTGCATGCCGTAGTCGTCTATTCATTCCAGCAATGAGCTTTTTGAGCCTCTTGGAATAGCTAAAATGTTCGACCTCAAGTTCGTGTCGTGGTGAATCGATGTATCGAATGGAATGATCACCTGATGACCGTTGCCTTTGTTTTTTAAGCCATGTTTTAGCTCGTGGTGCCCTACGGTCAGCGAGAATCATTCTTGCAATTACCTGTGATTGAAGATCTGTGATTCCCCATTGACCACTGTCCGGTTGAATCATGCCAACGACAGCAATGTCATTCACTTCTGGGTGAAGAAAATGCATAAAGAGTTCAGGAACGCTGTGCCCTACCTTAGGTTCCAATATAGATATTTTTGGAAACGTGAGTCGATATCCTGTTGCCGCTATCACGACATCAATGCGTTCATGTCGTCCATCTGCAAACACTGCAGTATCACCCTCAAACCTTGCAATATCAGGCACTGCATGAAGAGCACCTTTATCGATGCGTTCATAGAGATTGTCATTAATAATAGGATGAGTTTCCCAAAGATTATGATCTGGATATGAAAGGCCGTGTTTTTCAGGCAGCCCAATTGTCCGAGCAACGACTCGTCGACTAATGGACCGACGAAGCCATAAGGGCATGCCCATTTTAAGGAGACGTTCACCTCGAAGGTCTGAGGGTCTGCTCATGAAGAGTCGTGGTAAAATGTGGTAACTTCGACGGGTTGAATGGAATGTTGATGTGGCATGATGAGAAGACTCAACAGCGATATCACAGCCAGAATTCCCACCGCCAATAACAAGGACTCGTTGGTTCTTTAATGTGTAGGGTACGTCAGGGGACTTATAATCCGCCGAGTGAAAAACGGGTCCAGAAAAATTGGAAACAATATCTGGTATTCGTGGCTCATGATTATGTCCCGAAGCAAAAATTAGTCCGGCATAGTTTCGTGTGGTTCCGTCTTCAAGCTCGACGCACCAACCTGTTCTCATATGATGGTGTTGAAGAGGCGTAATATGAGCAACAGATTTTTGAAAAAGAATATGATTTCGTAAACCAAAGTGATCAGAATAACGATGCAGGTAATCTAAGCATTGCCTGTGGTCAGGATAGGCTGGCCACTCACGCGGCATTGGGAAGTCAGTAAATTCTGTAAGTGACTTGGAACTAATCAGTCGGGTAGATTCAAAGACTCTTGATGTTGAGGAACCAAAATACCAATTCCCACCAAGATCATCCTCGCGCTCAAGGCACTCGGCTTCTATATTGCAGTGTAATAGATTTTTAAGTGCTGTTAGTCCTGAAGGACCAGCACCAATAACACACCACTTTGACAAGTCATTCATGTCACGTGCCGACATAGTTGATGATCGAATCACTCAATGAATTAATAGTATCCTGCGTATGTATATAGGAAAGACTTATCCGCAAAAGACTAGAGTCACGAGGAACACTTGGAGGTCGTATGGCTGGTACAAAAAAACCGTCTCGGGTGAGTGATGCCGCTATTTCAACCGCTTTCTGTGGAGTCTCCAGGAAAACGGGCACAATATGTGCTTCTGCGTCGCCAATATTGATTTCGTGATCCGAGAGTTTCTGCCGAAAACGACATGCATTCTCTGCAAGTCTTTGTCGGCGAAACGGTTCTTCAGAAATCAACTTCATAGACTCGATCGCGACTGCGGCAGAAGCTGGCGGATGAGCAGTAGAAAACATCCAACTCCGAGCCCGATGCCTTAGAAATTCAATGAGTGTATGGTGCCCTGAAACAAAACCACCAGCGCTTCCAAGAGCCTTTGAAAGGGTACCGATTCGTACTGCAACAGAGGATGCTATACCAGCTGCTTCAATGAGCCCACTTCCATGAGTCCCAAAGAGCCCGGTAGCGTGTGCCTCATCAACAAGGAGCATACTTTGAGTGTCATGTGCAAGTTGAGCGAGACCGGTGAGCGGTGCAATCGTGCCATCCATAGAAAAAAGGCTATCAGTGACTATAAGCCGTCGTCTTGCAGGAATGGTCTGAAGCAGTTCAGCGGCTGCTGTGATGTTGCGATGTGGATAAATGCGGACATCTGCTCGGGAAAGTCGGCAACCATCTATAATACTTGCGTGATTATGAGCGTCGCTCACGATCAGGTCACCAGGACCAGCGAGACATGAGATAGTTGCCGTATTCGCAGCATAACCACTTGGAAAAATGAGAGAATCTTCTGTACAGAGAAGTGAAGACAGATTTTTCCCAAGGGTGTCATGTAAATTCGAATGACCACTTACGAGTGGGCTCGCTCCGGCACCAGCACCTTCTGCACATGCCCCTTTCGCAGAAGCTTTTACAAGACGTGGATCGCCAGCATAACCAAGATAATCATTGGCCCCAAAATTCATGAGTGAAAGGCCATTTAATGTGATTGTACCCGCTTGTCGGCCTGACCGTACTCGAACTGGTCTGAAGAGATTATCGGATTTTATGTCATTCAATTCCTCTTGGAGCCAAGCCAGGCTCTCTAGCAGCGGTTGATTTACTGGCAGACCTGTTTGCAGAGGAGTTTCATGCTGACATGACATAGCACGTATCTTACTTTTGCTTGGTGAGTCGTTCTAACACTTTGAAGTGGGCAGCTGAGACCGGGTGAACCGAAAGCCTACTTCCTCGACGAAGTAATTCGAGACCTTCGAGGGCTTTGACACCACGTAACTGTTCAAGAGAAAGTTCTTCAGGGAATATTTGAAGAAGTTTCACGTCCACCATAGACCAAATTGGTTTCTCAGGAGAAGCTTTTAAATCTTGATACTTATGATTTTTCTTCCAAGAAAAATGATCTGGGTACGATTCTTTCACTACTTCAACAATGCCGACAGCTGCCGGTGGTTTTGCATTTGAATGGTAAAAAACGGCACGGTCACCCAGCTCCATCTCCCGTAGAAAATTGCGGGCTTGGTAATTGCGAACGCCTTCCCAGCACGTGGTTTTGTTTTTTGATCGCGCGAGATCCTGAATAGAAAAAGTTGTCGGTTCACTTTTTATCAGCCAATAGCGCATAGACTACTCCGCGACGTCATTGAGAAAAAATAGCGTTGTTTCAACAAAAATATACCAAGTCCTATTTTTAGGAAGATAGATTTTTGTTGTCGCAGCAAATTCCCTATTTTAGTGCACAAATTTACTTTGATGAGAGGCTTTGAAGGTGAAAATCTATTGGAGATTCATTGTGGATAATGATTGCATTACAGAAAAATACGTCTTGAACAGATCCAGCTGTGATGGTTCAACGATAGTTCATTGAAACTCAAATATTTTGTGTGAGCCCGAATAGAGGTCTGTGGAAGACACGCGTAACTGAAGAAATAAAAGGAAACACAATTCGGTATTTTTGACACTAGAAAATTCCAGAAGTTGTTGCGTTGTTGAGAATTTACTTTTTTGTAGATTTTCACATTAACTTTTTCAGGCAGCTGATCCCTGAAACACACTTTATTTGAAAAAAATAAGTGACCCAAGACCCAATCTCAGTGGTACTTACAACACGAATTATTTATCTTGTGAACAGATAAATAATCATATGTCGATTTTCCTGCTCAAAAAGTCAATCCGGTTTGGAATCTTTAGAGTTTTTCGAGAGCACTGGGAATATTGTTTGCTGGTCGCATGAACGTGCATGCATGGGCCCTCCCTCGCAGCATGTTTCTAAAATCATCCCGCATTGTCGGCAATGAAGTTTCGCACGAATTTCATGTGTTTCACCACCACAAATCGGACATATAGATTGTGTAGAGTTTGGCATAAATTTCCAAAAATGAGTGTAGTGTAAGGGACTGATTGTTAGAGTTTCATGCCCCAAAAATTTGCAGTAGTATTGTTCGTGGCATTTTTTTTGATTCAGTCGATTGTTTGGGCCCAGTCGTCCGCCTCGAAACACGAATACTATTCCGATGGTCCTTCCAGTTCCGTGTGGATCGAAAACTCTGGGATTTCATATTTAATTTCTGCGTTATGTTAACGCCTACCCCGCGAACAAAAATGCAGGCTTGTTCTGAGGCCAGCATTGAATCATAGAGCGAAGACCGAAGACATACCAAGGAAGGCTTCGGCATAACGGCCCGTGAAGTAAAAACAAGGTAAGCAATGGGTCTAGCTAGCGAGTCGGATTCTCATACCAGAACACACCAAAATCGTGCACCTCTTCGCACGAAATCACGTCCAAATCGACATCACCGTCTACATCAAGCATTTCGACTCGATCAAATTTGCGACCGCGTGCGTCACTGATTGCATGATCGACCCAGCCACTTGCCTGACCCATCTGGCACGTAGAGAAATATTGAGCCTAACCAAAGTGTGCGGCACTGAATCATATCCGATCCCTGATCAGCAGAAGTCACTGTTCTTCAACGGCAGAAGAATTGTTTATTCCGATAAAGCACAGTCCGGAGGCCACAATCAGTCCTGATCCAAAGAGGATCTGTACGGTCAATTGTTCACCAAACAGCAAGACGCCCAAAGTAGTTGCAAAGAGCAAGCGAGAATATCTAAACGGGGTCACGGCAGACACTTCACCGATACGCATCGCTTTCATTAAGAATGCGTAGGCAGCCACGCCCACCAAGATGGAACAAATGAGATAAAAGGATACCTCGACGGCAGGCAGGACAAAGGTTGCCTGCTGCCAAACAGCGAACAGTACACCTGCTACGAAAATTGCGAGGAATCCATAGAAGCCTAAAATCGAAGTGCTGACCGTGTGGGGAGCTGCTCGGCTAGCCAAGTCTCGCCCCGCGAACCCCAATAAACCGATGACTGCCAGCATTGAAAAGATTGAAAAACTGTCAGACCCGGGGCCAACCACGATGACAACCCCAACCAAGCCAGCCAAAACAGTGATCTATCGAAGGAAACTAACCGTCTCGCCAAAGAGCAGAGCAGCCCCAACAATCACGACTCACGGAGTTGCCTGAAGGATAACCGTCGTTGTCGACAATGGTGTCAGAGAAATCGTGAGAACGTAAAACAACCGCCCTACGATTTCGAACATCATACGAATACGCATGGTTAATGAGAGAGCATCTGGTCCGAGCAGACGATCTTTGTTGAGCTTTGCACAGCATGCAAAAAACAACATACCACCCAAGCCGAGGGCAATCAGTATTTGGCCCACTGGAACAGCGGCAGCGGCAGCTTTGACAAACGCATCTTCTGCAGCGAATGCGGCCATCGAGGCGACCATCCAGATAGAACCAATCAAATTGCTTCGATCGTTGTTGTGAAATTTGGTGAACACGAAATTCTAATGCGATCGTTGGATCAGGCTGGCCGGAGTCGCCCAACGCATGGGTAAGCGATTGAACTAAGCGATTGAACTAAGAGATTTGTAGAAGAAGAATAGTGTGTTGAGACAGTTCGTTTCGGCGACTGAAAGAAGCCGAGAGGCAAGAAATAAGCTCTGAAAAATTTGGCTAAAAGTATCATGTGCGTGTAAACAATTGACAAACGAGGGGAGATTAGCTCCCCGAGTAAGAGTCGTACCTTCTCTTAGTCATTACTTTTTATGAGGTCCACTTTGGTCACGTGTGGTCGTGAGTTGGTGTCGAGGCTCATATTTATTTTCTCCAACAAGGTTACGACCATCCCTAACCATCATGCTGTCCATTTTCATGCCCACCATGGAGTCTTTGAGGTAACGGTCGGCCATTCTGCATCTCCTACGCTCTTATTCGTTAAACTATTGGAACCAAGCAGTCGCGCCGTCACTGCTGGTTTCCATTCCATTTGATTGAGAGTTGAAGTCATGCAAGCCATCTCCCGATTTCAGTATTTTATTCCCATCAATACATTCCTCTTCTGCCTTGTATCTCTGGTTTTCTGTGCAGGCAAAGGAATCACATTCGCAGGCACGGTGGATGAATCGCAGTCGGCATGGCACGAAAAGTACAAGAAGCAGGAGAACGCCCCAGATCCGGAAGAGATGTTGCTCAATACCGATCCGGAACCTGACGTACACGAGGGGTTTACTCCGCTCTTTAATGGCAAGGATCTCAGCGGCTGGACTCCTAAGGGAGGAACGTGCACGTTTGAAGTTGTCGATGGAATGCTTGTCGGTACCTGTGTGCCAGGATCTCCAAGCACCTATTTGAGTACAGAAAAAAATGACTTCCAGGACTTCATCTTTACGTGTGATATGAAATGGGAAGTCGATGGGAACTCGGGGGTCATGTTCCGTGCCCAGAGCGAACTGGGGAAAGACAAAGAGAAGGTCTTTGGTCCACAGGCGGAGATGGAGGGAATCACCGGTGATCGTTACTGGTCAGGGGGTATCTATGGCCAGAGTTGTGGCGGATATTTCTATCCTGTTTGGTTAAGGGAACATAAAAAAGCTCGTGCAGCGCTTGATCGTGAAGGTTGGAATCGCCTCACGATCTCTGCGCGGGGAAATGTTGTGAAGACATGGATCAACGGTGTTCCCATTGCGCACTGGATCGACGACGGCAGCTATCCACGTGGTTTCTTTGGCCTGCAGATTCATAAAGGATCCAAGGGGAAAGTTCTGTGGAAGAACATTCGAGTGAAACCTTGATTCGCCGGGCAATAAACCTTGTATTGCACTAACTGTAAACATTGCGATAGCAGTAAATCGGACACCCGCCTCTGCAGAAGACTGGTGTGTTCATAGAGCTTTTGATTGGATGCTCTCAGTACGAGAGGGCCACTTTCATGCCCACCTTTCATGCCCACCTTTCATGCCCACCATAGAGCCTTTGATTAGACGGTGGGGGTTTTTTTCTTTTTGAGATGCCAGCTTTTCTGCTTCTCACTTTTTGGCTGATCTCTCTGCCAAACCCATTTCCAGCGTGAAACGTTGCTAGTATGCGTTGCGTGTTTTGACTATCCGCTGGGGCACGTGAACTGCTGTAGATGCTCACCGCCTTAACAGCATTGAAGGTCAAAAACCATTAGGAAGGGTTATTAGTCATGCGGTACACACCGGTTTTACTACTCGCACGGGCTATCCTTATCCTTAAACACACGGCTCATGAGTCGCTTGTCAGCCGGGCGATGCTTGCGGAAGTGCCATTGGCCGGGCTATTCTTAAGCGCATCACGAAGGCTTTGGTGCATCCGTAATCAAACTTTTAAGTCCAATGGGAAGCCGAATGAAATATGAAAATGAAGGGAAGGAAGACGATTCCTAGGCTTTTACAGGTGACATTCTGGATGTCCACATTCAGGCGGCCAAGCGTTATGGCGTAGAGCCAGTAATTCACCCGAAGGACTTCATGTACTGGGCCACTGTTCCTGGTCTGCCCCCTGCGGAAGCACACCCACGTTCAGCTATGAACTACTTCGAGGGCGGTTCGGCGTGCGGCCATCGGATCGCCAGCATCATTGGGGCACCTGCCTTTCGGAGTCGGAAGACCCGATTGCTCGAGTTCGCCTCGGGCTACGGACGAGTTTCACGCCACCTAAACAAATATCCTCACATCGAATTGGTCTGCTCGGATGTTCATGAAAATGCTACTGATTTTCTTAACAAGTCTCTAGGGTTGAAGGCGTTTACATCGGCTACTCACCCAGACGACTTCTCGCATGCGGAGAAGTACGATGTCACGTTCGTGCTGTCATTATTTACGCATCTGCCGAAGCACACTTTTGGTCTCTGGCTGGCCAGGCTCTACGAAACGGTAACACCTGGCGGACGCCTCATCTTTACAACGCATGGTCAACCGCACCTCCCGCCGGGTATGGAGTGGCCGAGTGATGGCTTCATGTTTACCGAGGTAAGTGAACAGAAAGATCTCGATACTGGCGAGTATGGCTCAGCAATCACCAATCCCGATTACGTGTTTTCTGAGATCAGGACCAGTACTGGAAGCAACCAGATTTCCTTCGAGCAGACCGGTTATGCGACTCAGGATTTATGGATTGTTCATCGCACGTGATGATCATGGTAATACTACCGCAAGCTGCGGAGAGAAATCGGTTGATTGCAGATGGGGCAGTGATACGAAGAGTACAGCAGACGTGCTTGAAGAAACCGTCGGTGGGTGGGATTCCGGGCGGGTGCGAGTGAAAGAGGTCGTGAGCCCAGTTTTGATGCCAGAACTCTGGGCCCAAATCCTCATGTGTACCGTGAAACAAGTGACAAACGAGAAGAGGGAAGCTCCCCGAGTAGGAGAACACCCTTTCGTTAGTCATTGTTTTTGATGTGGTCGTATTCGGTTCACTGTGGTCATTCGTGGTCGTTTGTGGGTGCTGAACTCTAAAATAAACTTCTCAGAGTTATTTATGCGTCTCAGCGGCAGAGACTACTGCAGCCAAGAACACGTTCACGATAAACATGGAACCCTTTATTTCGACTTCTCTTTGACGCGTTTCGATCGTTCTTGATTTTTTGAGTTTTTCAGTCTGTTATGTGGATTGGATGGGCTGTTGGGTTCGTGATGAGTCGGCAGGTGCTTTCGTAGCCTCGCGATGACATTCTTGTAGTCCGGGTTGCTCGCGATGTTGGTGTGCTCTAGCGGGTCGGCATCGTGATCGTATAGCTCTTCCGCACCATCAGCACGCCCGCCATACCACGTATAACGATACCGTCCGTCAGTGATGGAGTGATTTTTGCATTGATAGGTTGTCAGCGTCGGCTGGTCCCATTTCATCGATGGATTCTTGAGCAACTTCTTGAAGCTACGCCCACTGTTTTCCGGGTTGGGCGGAAGACCGCAGAGCTCAATCAACGTTGGATACATGTCGATCAAGTTCACCACGCCATCACACTTTGTGTTCGGTGGCGTGACGCCAGGAACGTTTATGATAAAAGGCACGCGTGCTGATTCCTCCCACAATCCTGTTTTTCCATAATGCATCTTCTCGCTCAAGTGCCACCCATGGTCACCCCAAATCATAACAATGGTGTTGTCCGCGTATTGGCTTTTTTTGAGTGAGTCGAATAGGACTCCAAGGCAATGGTCGACGTAACTGACGCATGCGAGATAGGCACGGTTTGCCTGCTTGTGCATGTCGTTCCCATCAGCCACAAGGAATCGGCCAGTAGGCTTAAAAATTGGCTTCCCATCTTTTCGCACAATATCATTGAGATCATCACGATTGAAGGGCGCAGCTTCGATCTCGTCCAATGGATAGAGATTAAAGAATTCTTGTGGCACGTACCAAGAAAGGTGTGGCTTTGATATGCCTACCGACATGAAAAAAGGTTTTCCATCAAAGTCCCGTTCGAGTTGCTCCGCGGCCCATGCACATGTCGCATAATCCTTGGTTTTTTCTGTGGGGCCTTCCACAGCACCCCAAGTAAGCGGAGCGCCACCAGACTTGACGCCGGCCAACGTGGGCTTTTCTTCCCATAACGTCGCGCCATTGGAGCCCTTGGCTTTGACAAACTCGTGAAAGGCCCATTGCCCTTCGTCAACTCCGCCAGGCGCATTGGGGTCGCCATGCTTGTGAAAAATTTTTCCGCGGCTGAGCGTGCGGTAACCATGGTCACCGAAATACTCTGGCAAGGTTTCGAGATCTTTCGCTTTCGGTGCGTGCTTCAGGTTTTGCCCATTCCCGTACACACCCGTGTACGTTGCGTGTTTTCCAGTGAGTAACGCGGACCGAGTAGGGCCACAGACGGTGGAAGGACAATAGGCTTTATTCATGACCATCGCGTGATCTCTCGCGTAGCGGTCGAAGTTTGGTGTGATCGCTTGCGGGTTTCCACCCAGGCAACCGACCCAATCGTTCAAGTCATCAATGGCAATGAACAGGACGTTGTAACGCTCGCCATCAGCATGCTCCGCAGTCGCAATGCGAGCATGCAAAGCCGTTAGCCCAGCAAGGATTAACCAAAAGTAGATGTGGCGGTGGTTCATCATAAGGTTTTGTCGATTTCTCTTGAACTGGAAAATACGATTCTCATTGGGCAATTGCGAACACGTAGCGTTCTTTCAAACTCTGTCTCACATTGATAGAACGCTTCAGTTATTGGAATTGGTTGAGAAAGCACACAAATTGTTTCTAGACAGGTGAAGTAGTTTTCCGTTCAAGTAAGAAATATTGTCAATTTTAGCATGGTCTTTTTCACAAAAAGTTATGTCATGACGCGTTGTGGGAATGGCGATACGAGATGCGACGGGACCTCATGCTGTTGGACGCTGGAAGAACAGGATGCTCCCAAGCGCACCTGTGTGGTTTGTAAACTCAATGAACACGTCATCAATACCATCTTGCTGGAGCAAAAATAAAAACGCATTGGCATCATATGTGTTCATTTGCATTTCCGGGTCAGGTGGAAGACGTCGGATGGTTCGCCGCAGGATGCGCTCCAGTCCACGACCGAGCTTTCGAATGCGTGCGGCAATCGGACGTGTCCTGTAGGGATCGACACCCTGGTAGCGTTCAAAGGTTGTCTTTGAATACGTAAGATGGATCGCGGCTAGACCTCCGGGGCGAAGCCGAGAAAGAATGTTCTTAAAGATATGTATGCCTCTGCTGACCGGTATGTGCTGAAACACAATAAAGGAATGAATCAAATCAAATTCTCCGATGGACGGTGTGATGTCATCGGTTGACTGCATGAGTTGTACATTTTCAAGTTGGCGTTCCTCACAGTTCCTGCGAGCTTCCGCGAGCATGGACGGAGAAACATCAAGACCAACAACTTCGGATGCCAGGCTGGCGAATGGAATCACGAGTCGACCCGTACCACAGCCAAAATCAAGGACCCGCTGAGGAGTGAAGTCAGGATCAAAATGCTGCCGGCAAACATTCAGAACATGCTCGACGTGGTGCATGCCTGAGAGAAAAAACTCTTCTTTTGATGCTGCAGAAATATTTTCATTACGGTATTTTTCATCGGCGAAAACACCAAAGTAAGGATTCTGCGACCCCCATTTTTCCCAGGCCTGATCCGTACCCATAGTTTTTCCTACGACGTTATGTTTCTTTCAAAACGTTTGGACGATTCAATCCCTGACGGCCAAAAGTATCACCTAATGTGATGATACACGAGGGGAGATAAGCTCCCCGAGTAGGACTCGAACCTACAACCTAGCGGTTAACAGCCGCTCGCTCTACCATTGAGCTATCGGGGAATATTCAGCTTTTGTTGAGAGTTAAAACGATACCGAAAAGGTTGGTGGAAGGCGATATGACCACAACTTTTTTCCGGCACGGAATACTTCGTTCAGCGTAACGTTTACCCATTAGGCATCCCGAACCTTTTCCATCAGAACATGATTGCCCTTTTCGTTGTACTCAACTCGTGTCATAAAATTATGTATCAGCATGACGCCACGCCCATTTGGGACTTCAAGTCGATCGTCCTGAGTGCAGTCCGGGACATCAGTCGGGTCAAATCCATCGCCTTCGTCTGTGATTTCAATGCGTGCAACGGTGGATGAAACAAAACATACAACGTGTACTTTTTTTCCTTTGTCGAGTTTGTTTCCGTGCACTATTGCATTGACGATGGCTTCCTCTGCAGCCAGATGAATTGAAAAAATGTCTGCACTAGCCCAACCGTGCTCACCAAGTTTATCGAGCAATTCATCCATAATCAGTCGACTCGCACCGCGCTCACTTGGCAGGTCAATAGACTTCTGCCATGAGGGCTTATCAGAACTGCTGTTTTGAGGAGACTGCGATTCGGTCATAGTGGCCGCATGCGTTCGTTGCGGGAAAACAAGGGTTGTTGTGTTGGGGGAAATGCTTAGCGAAATCAGCTGAAGGCTGTCATTGCCTCTGCTTCGTCTTTACGAATATCGAAGACTTTATTCAGTTTCGTTATCTGAAAAACTTCAAAGATTTCTGGACGAATATTGCACATCTTCATGCGTCCTTTGCTTGCCTTTACTTTTCGGTCAAGCGTGATCAATTTGCCGAGCGCAGCACTTGAAAGAAATTCAACGTTCGTGAAGTTCAGCAATATGTCGCCCATATTATGTTGTTCAACAAGACCAAAGAGTTCTGCACCGAGCTCTTGGATGCTTGCTTCGTCAAGAATTTTTTTGTCATTAAAACTGACGATAGCGACATCGTTATTATTCGTAACGCCTATTCGTCGATATTGAGCCATACCGTTCTTCTCCAAGTCTTCTGAGTCCGAGCACCCTGTTATCGAAATTGTATCTACATAAAGTAAGGATCCATTCTGTTGATAGAGGCTCGCAAAACAATTCCAACAGAATGCTCTTGCTGGAATCGAACATGTAGCCGACCTACGCAACTCGATGGGTCGGTAAGCCTAGCGATTTTTCGAGACGATTACCAATGTGAGCAGCAGAAGTGAAGCACAGCTAGGTGCATGAAAACCGGTCGGATCTTCGCTTTCTGCTGAAACAGTAAAAAATGAAATGAGAATTCTTAGGCGTTTTGTGCCGCCATTATGGCAGCCTTCATTGGTGCACAGGTGTTGGTTTTCGAAATTGTGTCATGGGAGATTTTTAAAAAAATGAGGCCACACGCGTACAAGCCGTTTTATTTACTCTTCAAAAATGGCTGAAAACTGCTCTTGACGAATTTTATTCCACTCAGTTTCGAACTGGCGCGCGAGTTGCACTACAGACTAAGAGATTGAGTGCGAATGCCGCTGCGGCAGTCGCTTCATTAGTGGGGTAACGGCCTAACGATGTCGTTCCCTGCAGTATTTTTTCAACTCTCCCTTTCATTCCGACCACAGAGGACCCCCAGAATGGCAGCCGCTGCGAGCAAGGCCGGGAAGGCCAAATCGACCCTAATCCCCCTTGGTGATCGCGTTGTTGTGGAGCGCGAAGAAAGCGAGCAAAAGACAGCCGGTGGCATTCTTTTGCCAGATTCTGCCAAAGATAAGCCTGCACGAGGCGTTGTTACAAGTGTTGGTGAAGGCAAATTAGATGACAAAGGAAACCGTCATCCGTTGCAAGTGAAACCTGGTGATCGCGTGATTTTTACCAGTTACGCTGGTGAAGCATTTCAGGTGAGCGATCAAGAACTGCTTCTCATGCGAGAAGATGACATTCTTGCTGTCCTTGGTTAATTCAGAACAGCCTGTAGGTGAGCGAACTACTGTTGTTTCATTTTTACAACTATAACCGTCCAAATAATTTTCAGTACAGGAGAAACATTCGATGGCCAAAATGATGGCGTTTGATCAAGAAGCCCGCGAAGCAATGCGGCGTGGTGTCTCCAAACTGGCTCGTGCAGTCAAAGTAACTCTCGGTCCAAAGGGTCGAAACGTTATTCTGCAGAAGAGTTTCGGGTCCCCAACAGTTACGAAGGACGGTGTCACCGTTGCAAAAGAAGTTGACCTTGAAGACGCCTACGAAAACATGGGTGCCCGCATGGTCCGCGAAGTTGCAAGTAAGACAAGTGATGTTGCTGGTGACGGCACCACAACAGCAACCGTGCTAGCCGAGGCTGTCTTTAATGAAGGCCTACGAGCCGTTGTTGCTGGTGTCAATCCAATTCAGATGAAGGCTGGCATTGAAAAAGCAGTTGAAGACATCACTGCGAAACTGCACAGCTCAGCAATTCCAGTAAAAGGCAAAAAAGAGATGGCTCAGGTTGCATCGATTGCAGCCAATAACGATGCCGAAATTGGTGATCTGCTTGCAGAAGCCATGGATAAAGTTGGAAAAGATGGTGTTATCACCGTTGATGAAGGAAAAAGCCTGGCGACAGAAATTGAGTTTGTTGAAGGCATGCAGTTTGATCGAGGGTACCTCTCACCTTACTTTGTCACTGACGCTCAGGCCATGCAGTGCGTGCTCGAAGATTGCTATATCCTCGTATACGAGAAAAAGATTTCTACGGTAAAGGATATCGTTCCATTGTTGGAAGCTGTCGTAAATGCCAGTAAGCCACTTTTGATCGTCTCTGAAGACGTTGACGGAGAAGCATTGGCGACACTTGTGATCAATCGCTTGCGTGGCACGTTTCAAGTATCTGCTGTTAAGGCACCTGGATATGGTGACCGCCGTAAAGCAATGCTTGAGGACATCGCCATACTTACTGGAGCAACTGCTGTCTTTGAAAACCTTGGAATGAAGCTCGACAATATTGGACTTGCTGAGTTAGGTCGTGCCAAAAAAGTTATCATTGACAAAGACAACACGACGATTATTGAGGGGGCTGGTAAAACAGCTGACATCAAAGCACGTATTGAGCAGATTCGACGTGAAATTGAGAATGCATCAAGTGATTACGATCGTGAAAAACTCCAGGAGCGTCTTGCCAAACTGGTTGGTGGCGTTGCCATCATTAAAGTTGGAGCCGCTACTGAAACAGAAATGAAAGAGAAGAAAGCTCGTGTTGAAGATGCCCTTCATGCAACTCGTGCTGCAGTGGAAGAAGGCATTCTTCCGGGTGGTGGAGTTGCATTGTTACGTGCTAGCTCACAGGTGAAGCCGAAGGGCTTGAGTGACGATGAGTCCGTTGGGTACCAAATCGTTGTTCGTGCATCACGCTCTCCAGTCACGATGATCGCAACAAATGCCGGTCAAGATGGTTCTATCGTGTGTGAAAAAGTACTTTCTGGTGAAGGTAACTTCGGCTACAACGCCGGAACTGATAAGTACGAAGATCTCGTCAAGGCCGGAGTTATTGATCCTGCGAAGGTAACGCGAACGGCTTTGCAGAATGCTACAAGTGTTTCAATACTGCTTCTGACCAGTGATGCACTGATTGCGGAAAAGCCAAAAGACGCAAAGGGTAAGGGTGGTGCAGGTCACGGTGGTGATTACGACATGTATTAAGCCTGAAGCGTCACAAGACACCTCTAGCAAGATTGATAGGGTTGGGTTGCTCTTTTGGGTGGCCCAACCCTCTTGCTTTTCAGCCCTGCCCATGTTGACTAGGCTAGAAGTATCTTCGTTTTTGAGGGAGTTGAAAAATGCCACAGCAGAGTTGTCCACTCACCAGCAAACAGGTTGTTGATCTCTACTTTATGGAGCATCGTGCAAAGCTTCTTGATATCGCGGCATTTCTTGATCGTCTCGAGCGAGCCAAGGGCGATGAGGGGCTTCAGGACGTACGAGTGCGAGCGCTGAAAAAAGCGATTCCCATCCTGACCGATACAAGCTATGAGAATCAAGCAAACCGGGTCCATCGTGTCCTTGAATTATTAAGCGATCATACTGCAGAACCAACTCCTGCGGCCCATACGCAGTCAGCACTCGGAGCTGACCCAAACACAGACTATTGAGAACTCCTCATGGCTTATATCGACCCACATATTCACATGGTAAGTCGGACAACAGATGATTATCGCCGGATGGCGCAAGCAGGCTGTGTCGCAATTACTGAGCCAGCATTCTGGGCAGGCTTTGACCGTTCAAGTCCGGCTGGATTTTATGACTATTTTCGCCAGCTCACAGATGTGGAACCGAAACGAGCTGCACAATATGGAATAGCGCATCATTGTTGGCTGTGTATCAATCCAAAAGAAGCAGAAGATCCAGTATTCGCACGCGAAGTGATTAAGCTCATTCCAGAGTTTCTAGAGAAACCGAATGTCTTGGGAATTGGTGAAATAGGTCTTAATAAAAACTCACGGAACGAGTTGATTATTCTTGAAGAGCAGATTGAACTAGCAAAACAACATCAACAGCTCATTCTTGTTCATACACCACACCTTGAAGACAAACTCAAGGGAACGCGAATCACGATGGATGCACTCGCCAATGCTGGAATTGATCCAGGACGTGTTCTCATCGACCATATTGAAGAACATACGGTTGCTGAAGTTCTTGATCGCGGATTCTGGGCAGGTATGACGCTTTATCCAGACAGTAAGTGCACGCCACAGCGAGCAGTTGATATTATCGAATGTTATGGGAATGAACGCATCTGGATTAATTCTGCAGGTGACTGGGGACCAAGTGATCCACTTTCAGTTCCAAAGTGCCATGTTGAAATGCGTCGTCGAGGACACACTCAGAAACTTGTAGAAAAAATTAGCCTAGAAAACCCACTATCGTTTCTCTCTCAAAGTGGTCGTTTTATGTTGCCAGAAAGTGAGTGACACCTTACGCTACCGAGCGACTGGGCACATCTCTTGCATTTGCTAATCGAAGAGATCCATGGAGATGTGTTTTGGTCGTGACTAAAATTTGGTAGCCGAAGGAACGGCACAGAGCGATGGCGTAGTTGTTTTCTCGTGGAATCGTTACGCGAATAGACGTTGCACCACGTATACGGGCGAGATCATGGAGTTGACTCGCCATAGACTGGGCGAATCCACGATGACGAAATGAGGGATGTACAGCAAGAGAAAGTTGTGGTGCTTGAAGAGTGTCTCCCCGCGATGAAAGAAATCCATAGACAACTGCTTGACCGCGCGTGAACCCAAAACGATGAAGATCATTGTTGGATTTCATGCTTGTGTAAAGCGTCTGTATAAGCAGAGAAGGATCTCGCTGGCTTACCACGTATGGTGGGAGCACGTTTTGGTTGCCGTCCGCAAGAAGTTCTGCAAACAGTTGTGCAATTGCCGACTGATTAGGTTGTTCCGGACCGCGGATAATCATTGGGAGATCGTGCACTTCTTAGGAAATTCGCTGTGTAGTTTCCATAGTTCCATGGATTCAAACACTTTCAGAGAGACCAATACTCCACAGGGCATTTTCAGGAAAGCCCGGTATTTAGACCAAAAAGCTCTTACCGTACTTCCTGAGAAGAACCAAGGTCTTCAAGGGGCACGAAACCATCAGTTCCGGCTGGGGTATCTGAGGGTGGCTGGCACGGTGGTGCAGTGAGTCGCCTCCAGAGGTTCCTACTCAGCCATAGACTGGCAGTCACAACAATCAAAACAACCAAGATTTTTTGCATGCATGTTCACCACCCGAGCGTGGTGCCAAGTTGGAAAACACAGAAAGCACCGATCCACGCGAGTGCAGTCATATACGTAAACGACACAAGGGGCCATACCCAACTGGCCGTCTCCTTGCCAATGATCACTAAAGTACTTGCGCATTGAGCACACAAAGCAAAGAAAACCATGATCGAGAGAGCAACTGGTAAGGTAAATACTTTGCGGTCAGTACCGTCCCAGGTCGCTGATCGTAGTTGGCGGATGAGCATTCCTTCCCCTTCTTCTTCGCCTGGGTCGACATCACCTAGGTTGTAGATGACCCCAAGTACTCCGAGGACGACTTCTCGAGCCGGGAAACTTGCGACTGCAGCACAGCCAATGCGCCAGTCCCAACCGAGAGGTTTCACAACTGGTTCTATAAAACGGCCTGCCTGCCCAAGAAAACTCTGTCGCAAAGCCTCTCCCTGTTGCTCTGCTGATTCGGGGTCAACGCCGGCTTGAATGACTGGTTTCGGAAAACTCCCAAGTGCCCACACGACAATGCTGACAGCAAGTATGAGTGTTCCAGCATTCTTCAGAAAAGAGACAGCGGCTTCACGAACTCGTTCACCAACAACGGCTGGCTGTGGCCATCGCCAACTCGGGAGTTCCAATACAAATGGCTGTGGTGGTCCACGAAAGATGGTACGAGAAAGAACAAAAGCAACAATTGCAGCAACAAGAATACCAATGAGATACATCGAAGCGAGGACAACAGCTGGTAAACGAAACCAGGTATTTCCAACTGCAACATTTGGCACGAACGCACTGCATAAAAGTAAATAGACTGGGAGTCGTGCCGAACAACTCATAAGAGGTGCAACAAGAATCGTCAGGAGCCTGTCGCGTCTATTCTCAATTGTACGGGCAGCCATGATCCCAGGAATGGCACACGCAAAACTCGAAAGAAGAGGAATAAAAGATTTTCCAGAGAGCCCAACCCCAACAAGAAGCCGGTCCATCAGGAAAGCTGCTCGGGCTAAATACCCACAGCCTTCGAGCACGGCTACAAAGAGAAAAAGAATAGCTATTTGTGGCAGAAATATGACGACTCCACCGACTCCGGCAATGATGCCGTTCACGACAAGTGACTGAAGTATTCCATCTGGTATGACCGATTCAGCCCATCCTGCAAGGAGTTCAACGCTACTTGAAACAAGGTCCATGAGCGGCGTTGCCAGCCAGAATATAGAACTGAATATTGTGAGCATTGTCATGCCAAAGACGACAGTTCCAAGGATGCGATGCGTGAGTACTGCATCAATACGTTCACCAAGAGATCGACTGTGATTAGTAGAAAATGAAAGCACATCTTTGGTGATATCATCAATCCATCTGTAACGGGCGATTGCATCAGCTGCCGCAACGGGTCGATCTGATTCTGCACCTTGAACTAAGTAAGCATTCAATGCTTCAGGGACCACCTGTCCTGACCAATCACTTGATTCGATAAGTGCATCGGCTAACTGATCAATACCGTCTCGACGAGGTGCTACAAGACGCAATACTGGACAACCAAGGAACTCTGAAAGCTTCTTACGATCAATATGTATACCTTTTGATTCTGCAACGTCGCAGAGTGTCAATGCGACAAGAACAGGTTGTCCTACAGCGAGTGCCTGACTCACAAGATACAGGTTACGGCTAAGATTTGTTGCATCAAC
>JABAAH010000037.1:0-2630 GCA_014238855.1 Planctomycetota bacterium | reverse complement strand
CCATCTATGTTGCCATGAAGGACATCAACAGCAACCTGTTCATCTGGGCTTTTTGCCTTCAGGCTATAGGCACCCGGCAGATCAATAAGATCAATGGTATGACTGCGATGTAAAAACGTACCAACTTTTTCTTCAACCGTGACTCCCGGGTAGTTTCCGATTCGTGTCGGTATCCCAGCAATTGCTGAAAAAAGAGTACTCTTCCCGGTATTTGGATTTCCAAGCAAGGCGACAGTCAGTTTCATATCAGTCTCAACAGATTGTTGCCCTGTTTCATTTCAAGCCTTCGCGGAAGACATTACCGATCCAAACGTTTACTCAGGAGAACACACAGATGCTCAAGTGGCGACAACCACACGTGCAGCCTCATTGCGTCGAATCGATAAGCGATAACCTCGCAGCTCCAATTCAACCGGATCACCTAATGGCGCTGCACCGACAATGGTGACTTCAACACCTGGTGTAAGCCCCATTTCAAGCAACCGCAGAGAGGTATTGTCATCACCAGAGATATCTACGACCTGTGTTGTCGATCCAATATTTACAGTCGCGAGTGACCGCATAGTTAATTCCTGTATGAGATGTCGAATCGAAGCACATCCAGTGATCGACATAAATGAAGCACACTCTTGAATAGTTATTGAGACGCAGTCTCAATAACACGTATCCTAGGAAGGGTTTCCCGTGCGGGCAAGAGTCCGTATTGATTCGCCGTCGTTAGGGCTGAAGATACAACGTTATGACACAAGGCCTTTTTATTTCCGGTACCGATACTGATGTTGGTAAGACAGCAGTTGCCGTTGCGATTTTAAAACAGTGTGTTGGCCAGCGTATAGATTGCCGAGCATATAAACCGGTCGCCAGTGGTGTTCAGTGTGGCCTTTCAGATATCGAACGACTCTGGCAGGCGACCGAAAAATCTGGGAGCCGTGAAGACGTTTGTCCTCAATCATTTCAACTTGCCGTTGCACCGGAACAGGCTGCTGCCGCTGAGGAGAAACAGATTGATGACGGTCTTCTCCGCAAAGGCCTGTATCCACATAGGTCATCAAAGTTCATTGTTATTGAGGGCGCAGGCGGGCTGTTTTCACCGCTCAGTCATCAGACACTCAATGTTGATCTCGCCCGAGAGTTGCAAGTACCTATCGTAATCGTTGACAGGAGTCATCTTGGGGCGATCGGTCGTACATTGATGGCCGTGACAGCAGCCGAAGCAGCAGGTTTAACGGTTGCCGCTGTTGTGCTTTCTCAGACAGAACCGTGTCGTCCTGATAATCATCAAAAGCCAGACAGTTCTTTCGTCATCGCACGGCATTCACGTGAAGAATTACAAAGAAGAATTCCGCAGATCCTTATCTGTTGGCTCGGTTACGAATCATCCACCATTGAACCATACGTGGATTGGTTCAAAAAGTCTGCACACCTCCACATACCAATGTAGCCATACGATTTGAATCGTATGCGGACCCCTCAAGAAGTAGTTGTCGAGTCGGATTGAGTAATCATGGAGTATTTATATGATCTGCAACTGATACTCGAATAAGAACGTCCCAGCATCCATTCGCGTCCGGTGTGACGATCCAGTGAGGCATGACGACAACCGACTGATGGATAAGTTCAAAACCACCTTCTGATTGACTCACAGATTCGATTGGGAATGTCCAGAAGCCAGCATGCCCCCCGTTACTTGCAACACCACATTCAAGGCTTACACGGATATCAAGCCAGTCATCTTCAAGACTCAAAAGCGATGTTTCTTTAAGATCAAGATGAGTTCCAAGGTGCCCAAGATCCAAACCATTGTTGTCTTTGAAGCAGCGTCCTTTCGCTTGAGCAGGAAGCCCAGCGAAGTTGAACTCTATAGCCAAATGTTGACAGAAGTCATCCGGGAGATCTTCAAGCTTGTATCCAATTTCAACAGTATTAGAACCCGCGGAAAGTGTTACTGCTTTGGAAAGTGTGAATGGGATTCCCCAAACGTTCCCCGTCCGCGATAAGAGAACCTGCATGCGATCTGGATTGCGGCGAATACTTGCCTCGTATGTTCCTGTTGCGAAATCCCCACGCTCCATTGCTTCACCAGAAACGATTGCTGCACCGGATGCATCGACATCAAAGAAATGATCAATAAGACTTTTCTTACGATTAGTATCATAGCGAAGCTTTTCTGAGAGCCCTTCGTGTTTAAAGGTAGCGCGCTGAGAAGAATCAATAATGCTTCGTGCCCTACTCGGTCCGGCACGTACTTGGTCGTGATATGCCTCAGGTCGACGATCAAGCGTTGCGAGAATATTGTGACGCTGCCCTCGAAGGTCAAACTCATACACCATCCCGCCGGCAGAAGGGGCAATCCAGAGATCAAAATGCTCGTTAGATAATCGAACTTCTGTTTTACTATCAAAGTCATAATCGGAACTGATAGCCTCTACCCACGTCGATGGTCGACCTGCCGCGCGATCAAGTGCATTCTCAGCCGTGATTAATTCTTGATAAATTGCATTCCGTAAATGTGGTAGATAGATGCCACCAAAAGCTCCGTGCCAATACGCGCAATTGCATTGGCCTCGATACAGTGAATCAAGGGCTTCTTCGTATGCAATGTTATCGGTCATGGAATCTCTCGGCATTCT
>JABAAH010000036.1 GCA_014238855.1 Planctomycetota bacterium | reverse complement strand
CTGCTGATCAAGTATGACCATTTTCTCAGCAACTTTCTCCCGGTGCTCCTGCGATGCGTCGGCTCGTTCGAGTTGTTCACGCATGTGGTAGCGGCGGAGTTCAAGAATTGAGAGCCGATCAATTGCTGCACCTGGCGTTTCTGTGGCGGCTGGTGCATCTTTAGCTGCCACAATGTTTTGCTGTGCAAGTTCCTGAATAAGCCAGTCATCAACTTTCTCAATAGCATCATTGCGTGCCTGATTGTATTTATCGATTGCTCGTTTGACAGCAGCTATTTTTGTATCGGTAACGTCAGGCGACCGTGCAATATCTTCTTCATGCCATAAGAGAAAATTAAATTGGTGAAGGTCACATACTTTACCGGCAAGCTCTGTTTCTGAATGGTTTGGCTCAACGTCATGCCAGTGAGCCACAAGGGTTTCGAGTGTCTCATCAGTATTGGAGCCAATTTCAGGAAGCGTAAGTGATGGAAGCGATGGCGATGAATGAGGCACAGTGAAACTCCAAAAGGTAATCGAGAAAGGAAGTGTTAAGCAGCTTCTTTGAGAATAAGACAAAGGTTCGAACCACCAAAACCAAACGAATTGCTTGCGGTGATGTGAATCGGTAAGGAGATTGACCGATGAGGGACGTGTCGAAGGAGACAGTCTTTATCTGGATTGTCGAGGTTGATAGTTGGTGGAACAATATTTCTTTGTATTGCCACAAGGCACGCAAGTGCTTCGAAAGCCGCTGCAGCGCTGACAAGATGACCAGACATGCTTTTCGTGGAACTTACCGGTATTTCCATGGCTGCAGAAGCAAAGGCATCGCGAATAGCTCCTGCTTCGGCAGCGTCACCAACAGGAGTACTTGCGGCGTGAGCATTGATGTAGTTCACATCTGCTGGAGAAAGACGTGCATCAGCGAGTGCTTCAGTAATTGCACGAGATGCTTGAACTGGATCACTACATGGTGTGACCATGTGTGTAGCATCACTCGACATTCCAATTCCAGCTAATGCGCCATAGATTTTGGATTGACGGCTGAATGCTGAGCCAGATCGTTCAAGTACAAAGAAAACACCTCCCTCTCCCATCACAAAACCATCACGATTCTGATCAAATGGACGAGATGCTTTTTTCGGATCGTCATCTCGTCTCGACAATGCTCGAAGATTATGAAATGCAGCAAGTGCCGTTGGGCTAAGGACTTCACACCCGCCAACGACGCAGGCGTCCACGAGCCCAGTCTCAAGCCATGCTTTGCCGAGTGCGATCGCATAACCGCTGGAGGCGCAGGCGGCCGCAACTGTTGCTGCCGGGCCATGTATGCCAAGTATTTGAGCGGCTCGATGGACAAGGGACGGCCGACGCTTTGCATGAAAAACATCATGGCCACCATCAAGAAAGTCGCGCTCCCAATCTTTGAGTTGTTCTGCTCCAATGCCTGCAATGAATCCAATGCGATTTCTTTGATCGAACGTGCAAGAACTCGTTTGAATACCAGCATCTGCAAGAGCATGGGCAGCTGGTACAACTGCAAATTGTTCCAGCCGAGAAGATTTTTCAATCCGCCACGACGGGGAGATAACGTGGTTCTCTATTTCAAAATCGACCGATTGAACTCGAGCAACAACATGCTCCTGATGACGTGAGAAAGTTCCGGTACCGTACCAATCAATGCCGGAACGGCCAGCTTGCAGAGCATCTCCAATGGCATTGAATGAATTACCGAGTGGAGTCGCGGCACCTATTCCCGTAATGACAATCTGCGAAGATTTTGAAACCATCAGGGAGCCTCCTTTCGGAAGACCGTTTCGTTTGAGCTGTAGGCATTCTGCGAGAGTACAGGCGGTAATATTTCTATTGCGCAACTGTCGGAGATAGCTACAGTTGTACGGCTTCTATTTTCAAATCTTTCACAAAGTTCTTTGAGCGGGGTGTCTGCTGGATAGCGGCTGTCGGAATGGAATTCTCGCTGCGAGGCAATGCGTATTTGTGGACATGCGTTGCCGATGGAATGTGACACAATGGGCTTTAATAGGAGAGTTAGGCCTCGGCAGAGTGGATCGTTGTTGGCTTCACCGTTTGTCTTAAGAGATGGTTGTTGATCCCAGCCTGTAAAGATGAGCCAGATTCGAGCCAACGGTGAAGTAATTGCTAGCATTGGGGCTAAAGTGATCGCAAGCAACAAGCCCTCAGAGACAGCGTGTGGTCCTCCACCAACACCAAAGTTGGGACCATGCATGCCGAAGCCCACACTTACCGCTGATGCAACTGAGTGCAGTGAGCACTGCGGAACAATATGAGGAGTTACTGCAACCGGGCCTTTATCCCTAAGGCCGATCATCGTTCGTGCGGCAGCTGGCTGACCGGCTAAGCATGTGGCTGCAATGACAGCATCGTTGCTGATATCTGGAATTTCCTGTGTGTCCGCGGCCATTACTTTGAAGATGGACTGCACGCCAATGACTGTTTGCTCATCTGCATGCCGAAGAAATCGGATCGGTAGGGAGTACGGTCCGTGGGCATGTTTCTCACGGGCTAATGCTTGAACCTCAGAGAAATGAGCAGATCCTATTGCGCATGAATCAATTTGACAGAGAGTAGAAAAATCAGCTGGTAGAGACGGTGAGTGGTTCATACCAATACGTGCAAACGAAGAGGAGTTGTGATGAGCAACTCGACATGTACGCTGCGGATTACACCGCCTGATTATCTAGGCGGCCTTTCTTCCTTCCTTGACAGCAATTTTTTCTTCCAGTGTGTCGAGTATCTGTCCAACGGTCTTAATGTTTTCGAGAAGTTCGGTCTCGATTTGAACACCGAAATGGCTTTCGATATGCAGAATAAGGCCTGCCATATCGAGCGAGTCCAGGCCAAGGCCCTCATTAAGAGTTGTTGAATCTTCGAGAGCGTCGTAAGTTTCGCCGGTTTCTTTTTCGAGTAATTCGAGAACAATTGCCGACAACTGCGTGCGTTCCATGATCAAGCAGATCCTCAGGGTGCAGGGACTCATTGAGCGACCGACCGTACTCAGTGTACTAACGCTCGCCAAGGGAGTGACAATAGCGAATCATTTCGGTGGAGCGAAGGGCAAAATAGGCGTATTTCGCTAAAGAAATAGTGAGAGAAAGAGAAATTTATAGAAAGTTGAGTGTGAACTCTTCCTTAGACTTCAATACGCAAAGCACATGTTTTTGCAGTCTCATGTCCTACAAAAATAATGAAGCATACGTAGATATGTCATGTTGAAACCACGTTTATTCATAGTTCGGTGTGGGTGCACGAAATTCATCGAAGTTGATCGACTGGAACCATTCAATTGTCTTTACGAGACCCTCTTCTAGAGAAACGTTTGGTTCCCAGGAGAGTTTTTGTTTCGCGAGTGTGATATCTGGCTGTCTTCGCACAGGGTCATCTTCTGGAAGCGGTTTTTTTATGATTTTTGATTTTGACTTTGTAAGTTTTATGATCATTTCTGCGAGTTGTAGAATTGTGAATTCGTGAGGGTTGCCAAGATTCACAGGCCCGACAAAATCATCCGGTCCATTCATCATTGCTATCAGTCCATCAATAAGATCATCTCGGTAGCAGAAACTACGTGTTTGTGAACCATCACCATAAATTGTGATATCCATATTTGTAATAGCTTGTCGAATAAAGTTTGATACAACCCGACCGTCGTACGGATGCATTCTTGGTCCATACGTGTTGAAAATACGTACAAGACGAATATTTACTCTGTGGGCACGGTGATAGTCCATGAACAAAGTCTCTGCAGCCCGTTTCCCTTCGTCGTAGCAGGCTCTAATACCTATTGGATTAACCGACCCCCGATAGTTCTCGGGCTGAGGATGTACCTCTGGGTCTCCGTATACTTCACTTGTCGAAGCTTGAAGTACCTTCGCTCGGCATCGTTTTGCCATTCCAAGAACGTTCATCGCACCAGATACAGAAGTCTTCATGGTCTTTATTGGATTGTATTGATAATGACCCGGCGCTGCGGGGCAGGCAAGGTTATAAATCTCATCAACCTCAAGCCAGAATGGATGGATGATGTCGTGTCGCAGCAACTCAAAATTTGGAAGCTCGAGTAGCTGAGCGACATTCGTTTTCTGACTGGTAAAGAAGTTGTCGACACAGATGACGTCATGGCCATCATCAACGAGCCGCTCGCAAAGATAACTGCCAAGGAAACCCGCGCCACCAGTAATGAGAATGCGTTTAAGTTGGGCCATAAAAACTCGATGAAAAAATTTACTGTCACACAAAAACGGGTATTACAAACCCATTGTTTTTGAAAAATTCACGAAGCACAATACAACATTTCAAAAATCTTTATTTAAAGCGAAATACGCCACATTCTGGTCTAATTCGAACAGGAGGCTTTATTTTATGAAACATGTATTGCCAGCGATTAACCGTCGAAGTCTGTTCGCAACTGTTGCTGGAGCAGCGATTGCAACAGCTTCGACGAAGGGGAGGGCCTCGCCCGCCGCCATGAGTGGGCACATCAAGCAATCAATTGTTTCCTGGTGCTTTGGCTCGATGGGTGAAAAGTGGGATGTTCGAAAGCAGTGTCAGGTTGCGAATGAACTTGGCTGCGTTTCTATTGAATTGACGCAGCCAACAAACTGGCCAATGCTCAAACAGCATGGGCTTACCTGTGCAATAGCTCCAAATGGTATGCCCGGTGCCCCGTATGTCAAAGGGTTCAATAATTTGAAATACCAGGAGGAAGTCATCGCTTGCACGACCAAGATGATCGACGCCTGTGCAGCAGCTCATATTCCAGCAGTTATTGCATTCACTGGGTTTAAATGGCGAGATGCTGAAGATTCTAAAAGTGGTGCCATGACTGATGAAGAAGCTTTTGACAATTGTGTTATCGGCTTAAAAAAAATAGCTGGTCACGCAGAGAGGCAGAATGTGACAATTTGTCTCGAACATCTGAATACTCGGGATGATTCTCATCCAATGAAAGGGCACCCTGGCTACCAAGGTAATAATGTTGATGCTGTAGCCACTATGCTCCGGCGAGTGGGGTCTGATCGGGTGAAATTACTTTTTGATATTTATCATGTTCAAATTATGAATGGCGATATTATCCGTCGGATAGAGGAATGCAAAGACGTTATTGGCCATGTGCATACTGCTGGATGTCCTGGGCGAGGAGAGCTCGACGAGTCCCAAGAAATTAATTATCCACCAATTATGAAGAAGCTTTTGGCGATTGGGTACGAGGGGTATGTTGGGCAGGAATTTATTCCAACGCGGGATGCATTTGTGGGTCTGAGGGAGGCAGTCATGTTGTGTGACGTCTCACAATAAGCAGTTCGGTATTTTTAAAAATTTAAAGACAGGGGTTTTACGTGGTTGCAAGAATTTGTCAGTGCTGTGTTCTACGGGTAGCTTTCCGATTGTTGGCTGCCATTGCCTGCGCAGGCATGCTCTTTTCAACGAATGCTCATCAAGTGACAGCAGCAGGTCCTGTTTCTGAAAAAGAGCATGTTCAAGACACCGGAGAAACCCCACACCTTTCTCATGGACGGCATTTGCATCGTCATGGAGTTCCGCATCCAACGGTACAGCCAAATGCACAACGATTTTTTACAACACGTTCAAGTGAGATCGTGTTACCAATTCCTTCTGAAGAAGAGGCCTTCACGTTTGCTGTATTTGGAGATCGAACTGGAGGTCAACCAGAAGGTGTAGACGTATTGGCGGATGCTGTTCGGGACGTCAATCTTATTGAGCCGGATCTGGTTATGACGGTGGGTGATCTCGTGAATGGATATAACCGCACAGATGAATGGCTCGCGCAGATGCGCGAGTTCAAGTCAATTATGAACAAACTGCTATGTCCCTGGTTTCCAGTTGCAGGGAATCATGATGTGTATTGGAGACCACTTGACGATCCAGAGATGCCGAAATTTCAGCATCAAGAGAACTATGAAATGCATTTTGGTCCGTTGTGGTATTCGTTTCAGCACAAACAATGTGCGTTTACCGTGATTTATTCAGATGAAGGTGACAAAGAAACGGGTGAAAAAAGTTTTTCAAAGCCACAGCTTCAAAAAATAAGTGAAGAGCAACTTTCTTTTTTGAAACAATCTCTTGTGCGCGGGAAGGACTGCAATCATCAATTTATATTTCTCCACCATCCTCGATGGATTGGGGGCAAGTATGGTGATGACTGGAAAAAACGAGTTCTCCCCTTCTTGTAGATGCCGGAAATGTAACAGCAGTATTTGCTGGTCATATTCATCACATGCGAAGTGATCCGAATGATGGAATTGAATATATTTCTCTTGCTACTGTGGGAGGAGGTCAAAATGGCCTTGTTCCAGAGGCAGGGTACCTCCATCAATATCACCTCGTCACAGTTC
Source organism: Planctomycetota bacterium (assembly GCA_014238855.1). Lineage (GTDB taxonomy): Bacteria > Planctomycetota > Planctomycetia > Pirellulales > UBA1268 > UBA1268. The sequence continues at coordinate 19,398 of JABAAH010000036.1, read as the reverse complement.
GAAAAGAACAAGTGGCCATGTCTGCATTTCCCGTAGGCGAGGCGATGGACGTCCGAGAAATTACCGCCAGCCTTCAGGAAGAGACAGTTCAATTAGCACGGCTCCCGGTAGCTTTTAAAGGAGGGATACAGGTAGCAGCAGCCGAACAGAAGAAGTCGAGCGTGAGCAGATTCTCTGCAGTATTTTCAAATCCGACAAGTCGCCCGGTCGAATATACCGTGTCACTTGAAAGCACTGACAATCGATGGCACTTTGTGCCAGATCATGCTCACGGCGTGCTGAACTCTGGCACGAGTTGTGAACTCGAGTTTCAGGCCACATATCGATCCAAGCACTTTGAAAAAGTATCAGAAATGGTGCAACTGGTGATCTCTCAAGAGTATCTCGCACCAGCTACTCGATATAGCATTCCAGCAGTACGAAGAGACGTGCCACTGTTTTTTGATCCAGCAATATCGTCTCAAGGTATTGCCAACCGGTCGTTATCACTTGACGGTAATGGAGATTATGTCTCGCTGGAATCGAACAAGGTTCCTCTTCCACAAGGACCTTTCACGTTGGAGTGCTGGTTTAAGGGGAAGCAATTTGCAGATCGCGTCGGGCTTCTTGCAAAAACCGAGCAAAGTGAATACGGAATATTTACATCTCGTGGTCAGCTTGATGCAAGTGTGTTTCTCGGTAAATCCTACACAAATATCCGGCCGGATTTGAAACTCAAAACGAATCAGTGGTATCACGTGGCCATGGTCTACGAGGGAGATGCACTGGCACTGTACCTTGATGGTAACCTTCAGGAACGGGTGCAGACGAAACAGACGATGAAGCGAAAAATGAATTGGTTTCCATTTCTTGTGGGCGCAGATCCAGATTCTCGTGGTCGTGCAAATTCATTTTTCAATGGAGAGATTGACGAAGTCAGACTTTCGAAGGGTGTTAAATATAGAAAATCTTTTGTACCGGAGCGACGACTGAAGCCAGATGAAAACACAGTAATTTTTCTTGACTGTGATCGAAGTATCGGACCATTTCTTATTGATAGAGGTCCAAATGGTCATTATTTCCGAATGACTGGTGATACGCATCTTCTTGAGGTTCAGGACGAAGACAGTCAATAAAAAGGGTTCAGTTTGACTTTGGATTGATGAGTACGATTCGAACATCGGCCACATTTGTGCCTGTGAGTCCAGTTTCAATCAGGCCACCCACAGGCTTAAGAAGTTCATGTGAATCACATCGGGTGATTGCTTCTGAGATCTTATCGGGATGGCGTGAGAGTGACTTTGCGATGTCGTCGTCGATGAATCCGCCAGCAGAAGAAGTTGGTCCATCTTCGCCGTCAGTTCCAAAACTGGCAAGAAGAGCTCTCGTCGGCCACTCCCTCTGTTGATTCACGAGGATGTCATGTGCTGCCGCAACAACCGTGTGTTGATTGCGACCACCCTGTCCGTGGTCGACAGGCACATCTACAGTTGCTTCTCCACCTTCCAACAGACACTGAGGTCGATTCGTTGTTTCACAGGTTGTTACCATTGTGTTCAGGGAAGCCGCTAAACGAATGCCAACCGTATTTGCTGAATCTGGATGAGCATTGCTTGTGGCAGAAAAAACCCTATATCCTAGTGCCGTAGCGGCTGTTGCTGCAGCATCGACGGCAAGAGAATTTGTCCCAAGGGTGAGGTGGGTTATGTGGCAGCCTTGAGGAGTGATCCAGTTTCCAGAATCTGTTAGAGGGTATGGGATCATGGAGCCTTCTTGTTTCAGTTCGTGTGCTGCTTGTGCCACGATGGCACGGTCCTGTGCAGAGATTTTCAAATCAAGAATATTTTTATCAATGGTTGCAAGCCTTTGATGGCATGGCATGCATGGACCAGATCCAATGACTGACAATTGGTCGTTAAGGACATCAGAAAGAACAAGTACAATGAGTTTGCCCGCACCGCATGCCATTGCGAGTCCACCCGCTTTTACCCGACTCGTTATGCATCGAATATCATTCAGAGTCTGAATGTCGATACCCGAATTTGAAAGGCTTTGTGTCAGGTGTGCTAATGATTGAACTGGAATCTGTGCCCGTGGCAATTCAATAAGTGCTGAGGATCCACCTGTGACGATGACAAATGCAAGGTCTTCTTTTTTAAGATTTTGTAGTTGTTCAAACATTACGTCAGTAGCCTGAACAACAGTTTCGGTCGGTATGTTATGCGTGCGAGGTCGTGTTTCACGAACCTCAATATGGTTGAGTGCTATCCCACATCCTTCTGGCACACTGACAAGGCCGTGCACTTTGTGTTTCTTGAGACGCTTGATTCCTAATAGATGTTCCAAGCCGGCGGCGAATCCAGCAGCAGCTTTTCCACCACCGACGACCAGAATTTTCCCCGTGCTCTTAAGTTTTACTGCTTGATTGTCACCAGCAAAGACAGGATTCCCATCGAATGTGAGCACGTCTTCAGGTGATTCCAGAGCAAGCCGTTTTATGAGAAGTCGGTAAGGATCGACAGAGGATGTGATGGTAGACACAATTGATTGTAGATGTTCTCTTTGCCGCTGAATGATGTTCAAAGCGATCAACCCTTTTTTTGTTTAAATGGGCATGGAGGTTCGTGTCACTGACTTTTATATTTACGGCCGAAATCAAAAACATGTTACGACGAAATGCTGGAGAGCCTGTTCGAAACCCTTCAATCTAATTGAATGGTCGTGCTTATTTATTCAGGAAAAGAATCATAAAGAAATCAATGGTTTGCGTTCCATTGATCGAAGTGTCTTTGGTCCGAGTTGCTCTCTCATTGTTCGTAATGCTTGGGTTGCGTTGACTTCTTTTTCAATGGACAGCGAATTCTCGATCTGTGAAATTTATGGGTATCGCTGGAATTCTTCCATTTAGCTGGGTGTTTAATTAGCTGGGTGTTTAAATTTAAAATATCAGCTGCCACTCGATTTTTACCAGCTATCCGCTCACTCGCTGAGTAATCCCTGAAGGCGGTGAATCAACAGGTTCACACGTTGTCGTTGCATTTTGTCGTTGCATTTTCCGTTTAAACTGACTTGTCTTGTTAATCTTCAGTCTTTACAGCACTTTCATGTTTTAAAACCACGTGATGTTTTGAGGAACATGTGAAAGTCAAAATAGTCGATGAATTTAGAGTGATCAAGTCATTGCTGTGAATCATTATTGTGGACGGCTCTCTTCCGAGGAGTTTTTTGGATCGAACTGAGACAAGTCGATGCCGCCCTTCGTTTCTTCCTCAAGAAGTTTGACTCGTAGTTCAAGTCGGTCAATGCGACGTGCCAAAATCGCGGGTGACTCAGTTTGTGGTTGAGGACGCTTTGGCTTTGGAACAGTTGGATATCCGAGTTGTCTTTGTAAAGCTGAAAAGAGATAGAGGGGGTCTTTGCCACGATTGGCCCACGCAATACGACCCTCTTTTTCACCAAATAAAACAGCGGGGTGTTCGGCAACTACATGTTCGTCATCCTTGGTGGTAATACTGCCGTGAACATATTTTTTCTTTTCCTGTCGTCGTGCAATCTCTTTGCTGCGGATATAAATGAGGTCTGCTAAGTCAACCAAACCAAATTGTCGCGACACCATTTTAATCCAGTCTTTCCATTCAGCATGAAAGATGTCATCAGCAGCGGTTGCAGCTAATCCACGCATGTAGTCAAGCCGGTTCCGTGAAAGACATTCAAAACGATAGAAAAAAAGTCCTTCAGGTGTTCCATCTTCTGCGAGATAACGTGCCTCGCGCTCGAGAATTGTCAACGCAGTGCGGAGGTCAAACCGCCCCTCATCATCTTCAGCTTCAGTCATGACAAAAGTCTGGAACGTTGTAAAATAGTGACTGAGTTGGTGCATCGCTGGAGCGATTGTGCCAGTCAGTTTTAAATCGCTCACGAGGTAATCAATGGCAAGCGGTAACTTTGTTGTAGCAAGAATCTCATGACCTAAGCTTTTCAGTGCGTCTTGTGTTGCTACACCATCAAGCATCCGCTCGCCGAGAGTTCGAAATAGGTAGGACTGCTCGATATATTCTTCTCGTGCAAGCATGGTATGGAATCCAGTTTTTTTCGTGACTTATTTAGGGCAGACTAGGAATGCGAACGACCTATACTTTATGTATTGCAATGAAACAAAAAGAGGGCGGGTGACATTCACCCAAAAAACCCATGTCTGATCAGTTTAGTTCAGTAGATGCGGCCATCCGAGCTTTTCGAGAAGGAAAGGTTGTGATCGTTGTAGATGCTGAAGATCGTGAAAATGAAGGCGATTTTATTTGTGCCGCTGAAGATGCGACTGCCGAAGCTATTAATTTCATGATTACTCATGGTCGTGGTCAGGTGTGCATGTCAGTTTTACCGGACGTGGCAAGTCGGCTTGAATTGCCAATGATGGTTGAATCTAACCAGACTCCACTCGGTACCGCATTTACGATTCCTGTTGATCACGTTTCGGCACGCACAGGCATTACAGCAGTAGAGAGAGCCACAGCTGTTTCTGCAATTCTGAATCCTGAAAGTAGTCCGCACGACTTTGTTCGGCCAGGACATCTTTTTCCTTTAGTTGCAAAAGAGGGTGGAGTTCTCCGGCGAGCTGGACACACTGAGGCGACGATTGATCTCGCACGGCTTTCTGGAAAACAGCCATCCGGTGTTCTCTGTGAGATACTTGATAAGGACGGCAACAGAGCAGACCGGAATGGATTGCAAGCATTGGCAAAGCAATTCGGATTGGAAATCATTTCAATTGAAGAACTCATTCGCTACCGGCGGACGAAAGAGAAGCTGGTCGAGCGGGTTGCCGAAGCAGAACTTCCAACAAAGTGGGGGAATTTTCGAGTCATGGCGTACAACGTTCGCTATGAGTCTCAGCAACCAATCGTGTTTGCTATGGGTGATCTTGAAACGGCTAAAGCACCGCTTGTGCGAATTCACTCATCCTGCTTCACAGGCGATGTGATTGATAGTCTCCGTTGTGACTGTGGTGATCAACTGCATATGGCGTTGGAAAAGATTCGCGATGATGGCGTCGGTGCAGTTGTTTATCTTCCGCAGGAAGGTCGCGGGATTGGCTTGGTAGCAAAAATTCGTGCCTATAGTCTTCAGGATGAAGGGCTCGATACAGTTGAGGCTAATCTGGCACTGGGTTTTCCGGCAGATTCACGGGACTACGGCATTGGGATTCAAATACTGAAAGATCTTGGATTGGCAAAAGTGCGGCTTTTGACAAACAATCCAAAAAAGACTGATGCATTTATTTACGGTGGATTTGACCTTGAGGTTGTTGATCAGGTGCCCATACAACCGCCTTCAAATAAATTTAATGAACGGTATCTCGCCACAAAGCGTGAAAAATTAGGTCATAAATTGCCCAAGGGCTGATAGAACCGACGGGACGTTGACCCGCCCTCGCTTTCCCCCGTAGCATCTTCATTCTAGATACGAAGAATATTAGGCGAGGGTTTCGTAGGGAGAGTCTGTATGCAAAAAGTAGGTGGCTGTGAAGTACCCGTATCACGAGGCAATACATTCCTGCTGATGTGCTGTTGCCTTCTATTGTCTAGTGCCAGCACGGGTTGCGGCGGTTCGAAGTCTGTTCAAGAGGTACCACCTTCCGAATTAACGGCATCAGCAGAAGAACGAAAAGAGCCACTGCCTGTAACGGCACTGCAGCCCCCAGACCCTTTCGATGTGCCAAAAATAGATGAACTTGATAAGGAAGCGAATTGGATTGACCGGCCTGTTCGTAATGGTCTGGTGCTGTTACGTGAATCTCAGTCGAAAGAAAAAGTACTTGGGTCAGTAGCTGCCGCCCTTGCAGCCCGTAATGATTCACCCGACTCGAATGCACTAATACTCTCAGCGCTTGGCAAGCTACCAGTAGGCGAAGAAGCAGATTATGCAGCACGTATAGATCGCCATGTTGGTGGTGATCTTGGTAGCACAAACCCGATTATGATCAGTACGTCTGCCGAGTTCGATATTCTCGGACTTACAGGATTTGGTTTATTTTCATTCGGTCGTGATTTAGAACCATTCGCTACCAGTGAAACAGTTGAAAAATGGCAAACAAGCACAGACAGAATGCTCGACAAGGTCGTGTTGCGTGATGATCTTGTTTGGAGCGACGGCGAACCAATTACGGCACACGATATTGCCTTTACATATAAAGTCATTATGGATCCACGGGTTCCCGTGCCTGCTGTGCGTAGTGGGACCGATCAATTGCGCTGGGTTGAAGCTTATGATGATCGAACAGTTGTTTTCTTCCATAAAGAACCACTTGCAACAAATGTTTGGAATATAAATTTCCCAGTACTCCCAAAGCACATTTATGAAAAGACATGGGAGGCCGACCCTACACTGAAAGACTCTGAAGAACATGTTCAGTTGGAGCAGGCACCAGTTTGTGGTGGCCCGTATGAGATCGTGGAAAGAAAGCGTGGTCAGCAAATAGTATTAAGGAGGCGAGAAAGCTGGTCTTCTGTCCGAGGCAAACAGGTTCGCGATCGTCCATATTTTGAGGAAGTGCGTTTTCGGATTATTGAAGACCCGAATACAACACTGTTAGCACTAAGAAAAGGTGAGATTCACGAGATGATTTTGCAGCCTGAACAGTGGACGACACAAACTGTTGGCAGTGATTTCTACGAACGCAACACCAAAGTAACAGCACCAGAGTGGGTTAGTTTTCATTTTGGTTGGAATATTGACACAATATTTTTTCGGGACCGACGCGTACGGAGAGCAATGAGCTATGCGTTTAATCACGACGAGATGCTCGAAGAGCTTTGTTACAGCCTTTATGATCCATGCACAGGGATTTTTCATCCGGGCGCATGGATGGCATCGACTAAAAAGTTCAAGCCATACAAACAAGATCTTGATAAAGCAGAAGCTTTACTGGACGAATCCGGTTGGATTGATAGCAATAACGACGGCATTCGTGATAAAGAAATCGATGGACGAACAGTACCATTCGAATTTTCAATCGTTGTGAATCAACAGCCATTACGAATCGCAATCTGCACGCTGTTAAAAGAGAATCTTGATCAAATTGGCATACGTCTTAATGTCCGACCTGTAGAGTCGACAGTCCTGCAAGACCTTACACTCAATCGAAAATTCCAAGCATATCTGGGTGGCTGGGGGTCGGGAACAGACCCAGACACTTCAGAGAACTTGTGGAAGACGGGTGCAATGAGAAATTTCTGCAATTACTCGAATCCAGAAGTCGACCGTCTCTACGCTGAGGGAAGACAGGAGTTTGATAGAGGGAAACGAGCTGAAAAATACGGACGAATCCAAGAGATTCTTTATGACGATCAACCTTATACATGGTTGTATTGGCGAAATAGCTTTTATGGTTTCTCAAAAGACGTGCGTGGATATGTTTTTTCTCCACGTGGTCCATATCACTATTCACCGGGGTTTGGCAGCCTGTGGAAGCCACAACAGGAGTAAGTGATGGCGAATTACTTACTGCGACGCATTTTACTAGGTGTTGTGACGCTTACTGTCATTACGTTTATTGTCTACGGTTTAGCTCGATCAATGCCAGGTAATCCATTAACCGTACAATTGGGTGAAAGTGATCCAAGTCGTAAACTTAATGCTGAAGATCAACAAAGAATGCTTGAGATCTACGGGCTCGATAAACCTTGGCCCATTGGATATATGCAATGGATTGGTAAGGTCGTACGTGGTGATTTAGGAAGATCAATAACCCGAAAGCAACCGGTGACAAAACTCATTGGTGAGCGAATTGGGCCAACGATAATTATTTCTGGTACTGCACTTTTGTTGACATGGCTGCTTGCGATTCCACTAGGTCTTTATGCATCTGCGAGAGGTGGTTGTGTTGATGAACGGGTTACTGGACTGGTTCTCTATGCTCTTTATTCTTTCCCAACTTTTGTTGCAGCTCTTTTTCTTCAGATCATTTTTGCAGTCTGGTTGCGGGATACACGCTGGGAGTTGCCTCTCTTCGGCATGAGTGATTTATCGAGTGATGCTCCTTTACTCTTGCGTATTAAGGATGTTGCTTGGCATGCAATCCTTCCCGTTGTGTGTCAAACGTATGTTGTCCTTGCCTACAATAGTAGATTTATAAAATCAAATCTCGAAGAAGTAATTCGGCAGGACTATATCCGTACTGCTCGCGCTAAAGGGGCAGGTCCGTATCGGGTTCTTATAATCCATGCATTCCGTAATACGCTGATTCCACTGGTAACACTTCTAGGGCTCTCCTTGCCAGCTCTCGTGGGTGGATCTGTAATTATTGAGCAGATTTTTACCTGGCCGGGTATGGGTCGACTGTTTTTTGAAAGTATTCGAGAACGTGACTATCCAACAATAATGGGCCTTACTTTTATGTTCAGTTTACTCACACTATTAGGTCAATTACTCGCAGATATTCTGTATGGTTTTGTTGATCCTCGTGTAAGGATGGAATGAAGAAAAAGCTCATGGAAGGAGACAATCAGCAACAGACTAGCCCATCTCAAGGTTTTTGGGCCGAGTCATGGAAACATTATCGCCGAAATACGGTTGGAATCATCGCACTGTCATTTGTTGTTTTTTTAACAACAGTTGCAATTTTTGCTCCAGCCATAGCTGGTACAAAGCCCGTTGTTTGTTACTACAAAAACCAATTGTATATGCCTTGCCTAGGCTATTTTAATCGGAGCTTGGAATCACCAATATTCACGAAAGACAAGTTTCGTGGTACGTATCCAAAAAACTTGCAAGAAAAAGATCCAAATAGTTGGGCTGTGTGGCCAATCGTATTTCAGGATCCATATCGTCGTGTTAGAGAAAACGAGTGGCCTGGTCAGCCAGCTAATCCATCTCGCGATCAGGGCCATCCAAATTTAATTAATCTATTCGGCACGGATCAGTATGGTGTTGATATCTTTGCCAAAATGGTTCATGGCACAACAATCGCACTTCTAGTTGGATTCGTTTCCATGGGTATCGCTGGTTCAGTCGGCATTTTTATCGGTGCTATTGGTGGATATTTTGGTGGGTGGGTGGATAGTCTCACCAGTCGTTTAACGGAGGTTGTATTGTGTATTCCCACACTTGTTTTAATCCTTGCAATAATTGCGGTCGTTGAAAAGCCTACGATTTGGAAGACGATGGCGATTATTGGTGCTACTGGCTGGACAGGCATCGCACGTCTTACAAGAGCAGAGTTTTTGCGTTTAAAGCAAACAGAATTTGTTATGGCTGCCCGAGCATCTGGAGCAGGTCCAATTCGTATAATGTTCGCACACATTCTTCCTAATGCGCTCGCGCCAGTATTGGTGCCAATTACCTTTGGAATTGCATCAGCAATCCTTGTTGAAGGCGCGCTTTCTTTTCTTGGTTTTGGACCACCGCCTCCAACTGCCAGTTGGGGATCGGTCCTTAATTCCGCAAGAAGTAATTTGCAGTTGTGGTGGCTTGTTGTTTTCCCAGGCCTTGGAATATTTTTAACAGTACTTTCTTACAATCTTGTAGGTGAAGCGATTCAAGACGCAACAGATCCCCGTTTGCGTGAGGCTAAGAAATGAGCAAAACACTTTTGGATGTAGCCGATCTCACAACTGTTTTTGAAAACTCAAATCAAAAAGTTACCGCAGTTAATCATGTATCAATTTCAGTAGGTAGAGGTAAGACACTCGGTGTTGTTGGCGAAAGTGGAAGTGGCAAGAGTGTTACGGCTATGTCGATCTTGCGGCTTGTTTCTGCGTCAGGAAAGATTGAATCTGGATCGATCACCTTATCTATCGACGATACATCTATGGATCTTTTGAAGATAAGTGAGCCGAAACTGAGGAAGATTCGTGGTGGACGTATTGCCATGATATTTCAGGAGCCCATGACAAGTTTAAATCCCGTTTATACGGTGGGATATCAAGTTATGGAGGCGATACTACTCCACCAGAAAATTGGAAAAGAAGAAGCAAGGCGAAAAACAATAGAGCTATTTCATGAGGTCGGAATCCCTAATCCGTCTGAACGAATACACATGTATCCTCATGAGATGTCGGGCGGACAACGGCAGCGGGTAATGATTGCAATGGCACTTTCGTGCAGCCCGGATTTATTAATTGCTGATGAACCCACGACGGCGCTGGATGTAACGATACAAGCGCAGATACTGAATCTTCTTCGGGCACTCTGCGTTAACCGCAACATGGGAATGATATTCATTACGCATGACTTAGGTGTAATCGCTGAGATTGCAGATGATGTAGCGGTGATGTATCGCGGTAAAGTCGTCGAACATTCTGATGTATTAAGTATTTTTTCAAAGTGCAAGCATCCATACACAAGGAGCCTGTTGCTATGTCGCCCAACACTTAATGGAAATATGAGAAGGCTCCCAACCGTTAGTGACTTCATGGAGACAGAGTTGCAAAATGATGGTAGCGAGAAAATTTTTGAAAAGGATATTTCTGAGGCAGGTCTTCGTAATGTAGAAGAAAATGGGAGAGGGAGGCACCTTTATCCTATCAAGCGTCTTGCTGAACTCGGGTATTCACAATCAAGTGAGAAACGCGACGAGGGAATTACATATGCGGATGAAGCAGAGAGTCCTTTGGTAAGGGTGAAAGAATTGAAAGTTCACTTTCCGATTCGGAGGGGAATATTTAGTCGTATTTCTCAATATGTAGAAGCTGTTGATGGCGTGACATTTGATGTGTATCGCGGGCAAACACTGGGACTTGTTGGTGAATCGGGCTGCGGAAAAACTACTATAGGCCGATGTTTAATGAGATTGATCAATCCCACAAGTGGCACAGTAATGTTTGGTGGAGTAGATATCTCTACGATGTCACAAGCGAAATTGCGTCCCTATCGGAAGCGATTTCAGATAATCTTCCAAGACCCTTATGGTTCACTTAACCCAAGAAAGACTATAGAGGAAATTATCACTGAGCCTATGAGGTTTCATGGTATCGGTGTGAGTCGTAAAGATTGGCAAGAGAGAGCATTGGGATTATTGGAAAAAGTTGGGCTGCCTGGCATGCAGTTCTTGAAAAGATACCCCCATGAATTCTCAGGTGGTCAACGGCAAAGGGTCTGCATAGCAAGAGCGCTTGCCGTTAATCCTGAACTTATAATATGTGACGAAGCGGTATCTGCGCTTGATGTGTCTGTCCAAGCTCAAGTGCTGAATTTACTAAAAGACCTGCAAGCTGAATTAGGTTTAACGTATATTTTCATAAGCCATGATCTCTCAGTGGTTAAGTTTATGAGTGATATGATGGCTGTCATGAAGAGTGGAAAATTTGTTGAATTTGGCCCTAGTGAACGTATCTACGAAAATCCAAAAAAAGAGTATACAAAAGCACTTATTCGATCGATTCCAAATGTCAATATCAAGGATATCGAGATGAGGCAGAAGACTCAGGAACGATCGTCTTTATGTTCATAGCCGACTTACGTTCACGTCGAATACAACATTACAGTTTGCAATATAAAATTGGAAACTGACTACGACAGTTGAAGTGGTCAATTATGTTGTTTGCCGCGTTCACTGCCATGTTTCTATGCGAGGAATGGAACGTTACGGGGATGATGCTGCAGCAGTTTCTGAAGCTATGCTGGTAACAATTACCGCTGCGATCTCCGACTCGACCTCGCCACATTCTGACGTTTAACAAAGAACGTTTTTGGGTCATCAATGACCCAGGGAGTACTCCACGTCTTTCCATCATCTTGGCTGCATACGTTATAGAAGAATGTTTTTACCCATTCAGTCCGATACCCATATGGGTTTTGAGATGTAAGGTGGTCATCCATCGAAAGATCTTCAACACCAGGACTGGCAAAGTAATGAACTTTACCGTCGCGTGAGAAGCTCATTCCAAGCGTCCACCACCCAAGGTCTTTTTCCGTAATCGTTGGCCCACGCATACCGCGTCCCCGACGATCCCCACGTACGCGAAGGTGTGCGGAGTCACTTTTTTCTTTACCATCCCCAGGTTCAAAACAAATAAACATGCCAGGCCAGTATTCTTCAACACCGAAATCTCCCTTATCGGGATGCTTTTTGTTGGTGATGATAGCGTGTGTCGTGCAGCCACAACGAAAACCGAATGAGGCTCCATTGCGTTGTTCCCATTGTCCGAAGGGAGGGAGATACACTCGGGTAACAACACTCGGATTATCAGCTACGGAAAGGCCACGGCCGGCAGCCTTTGACATATTGAAAATAAGATCATCTTGCATCATGCGGTAGGTTACCCGTCCAGGGATTCCAGCGCGTAAAGTTGCAACGAGTAATCCATGAGTACTACCCTCTAATCCGGCGGCAGGTAGTTCTACTCGCTTTACGACATCTGGTGTGCCTCGCTTCGGCCCCTCAAACCACAGTCCATTATTACTTTTACCAAGGGGGCTTCTCATTCTTTCGTCTTGTTCGCGTGAGCTTTTAGGGTGCCGGTGATACCATTTCCAGTTTTCATCCTCAAATGTGTCGGCACCATTTTTTATGACATTGCCAGTTCCTGGAACCAATACAGATTTCTTAACTACAGGAATTTTTTGCTGTGAGTCAGATGTTTTTTCAGGCTGTTTTACCGATGAAGAATTCACAGTATCTTCAGAGAAACCTTTTTCGGAAAAGATAACTGCAGAGTATCCAGTGATGACAAGGATAAGGAAAACACGATTGAGTAATTGTGCCATGCAGGTAGTCCTTTGGACGGCGACATAATGATATGTAGAGGCGAAACATGTTCGATTAGAAGAATCGTCCCGATTTGCTTGCCATATGCGATAAACCTTCATCAGGCCGCATGGCTATCCACGGTTACCTGCGCGATGTTGCTTCTTAATTTTACGCTGGAAACGTGTTTTCTTCAGTTTGCCCAGACTAAGGCCATCAAAGGTTTTGATACTGAATAAGGTTGAGCGGTCTAGTGTCGTGTGGAAAAAAATGTCACAAATACTGAAACGATAAGAAATTTTCATAGGTAGAACGAATACGAAGTTCTTAGAAACGGAGGTGATCTTGAGGGTGCGCAGAAATTTCCTGAAAAAAATCATAGTTGCTATTTTTTTTGTTCTTTTTTCAGCAATCCAATCAGTACTGCCGTTCTCTGAATCCTTAGGAGGTCCAGTAGGGCCTGAAGACCATTCATCGCTTGCTGAAGTCCACAGTTCACAGTTCCACAGACCTGGTGAATTGGCAGATTCTGATGGCTTGCCGATAGTCCCCGAAAAATTTGGTGCCCAACTATCTCGTGTGCCAGAAGTGGTTCGTCATCAACTTTTATTAAGCCACAACGAAGGGCTTGTTATCGATAATGTCTATAAAGAATCAATAGCAGAGCGTCTTGGATTTAAGCCGCATGACATCCTTGTGCAATTCGATGATCAGTATCTCCTCCTCCCAGAGCAGTTCTCTTTACTCATGGATTCATCTTTTTCGGAGGAGAGTGGTCCTGAGGATCAGTTTTCAGAAATTATGTTTATTCGTTCTGGAAGACATAGAGTGATATCACTTTCACGAAGTCACCAAGATCGATCACCAGATAATCGAGTGTATGGGGCACGTCTCAATCATGAGGGACATAACCAACGTAGTACAGATTCAGTGACCGACGTACCCCTGGATCAGGTCGATGACAAGATGGTTCTTTTTGCTCGCATTGAAGGAACAGAGTTGAGCTCTGAGCCAGTTGTGCTTTTAAGAGAAGACGTAGACTACACAATTCAAATGACACAAGATGAAGCCATCCGGGTTCAAGTCTATAGCCGTGAAAAGAAGTGCGTTGTTGATCAGTTGCTTACGTCACGGGAGTCTTTGCAAACAATACCAGCGAGCATTCGATTACGGGTAGACTCAATGCTACGAGTTCTTGAGACCTATGCTGATCCAGTTGGCAAACAGTCAGTTCGGCCAGATCTTAGTGATGTTCGCGGAGCACCGTTACCAGTTGCAAGTTCAATAGAAAAGCAGCGGACTGTACGACGGTGAGAATATTTTGTGTACCAATCGCAGCCAAAGCTGTGGGCTGAAAATCAATGGCTTCTTTTTGAATTTCATGAATCTCATTCTCAGAGGTTTCAGAAAATATGAGAACTCGATATGGAATATTCAGAGTCCCCAGTGCTTTCTCCCAAGAAAGAGCATCTTCACAGACAGTCAAACTCGATGCGATAATAAGCAAAGGGCCACGAACTTTTTGGTCTTCGCAGTACTCAGCAAGTGCAATTGAATCAGGAGTCATGGCATTGAATTGGGGCCTATTGAGGAGATGTCATTACCCGTGACAAAGGTCGATGGAGGGACTCCGCTATGTTCTTCACTTTGCGAACACAGGTCACCGGTCCTCTACTAATAAGCCGACAGTGTATCTTCGATCGGCCTCGCGGTGCGCAGAAAATCAGCTTCAAGAACTAATGTACAGTGATTGCCAGATGCACGTTCAATTGTGAACCCATCTTCTCCAGCAGGCTGGATGACATACTGAGTTGGACTGTCACTGTTATCTTTGCATACCGATTCAAGTAACCAATTATCTCCACTGCGTTGCCACGTGAATTGAGCAGCATGCCCATCAGAGCGAAAGAGCCAGGAGCAGATCTGTCCTTGTTGATTGTCCCAGCCGATATATTCAGTCGTAGTAAATCGCTGCGCTATTTTCTTATACGCATCTTTTTTTGGGAGGAGGGCTGGGATTCCTGCAGCAAGGCGCTCTGCAGAACCAGGGGGCTCCAGTTCTTCTGTGATAAGGTGGTGGCGTATTAAATACGTTCCCTGCTCGTTCCAGTCACACTGCATGCTTGCGGTGACGCCGTCGCTAATATCTTCCCAGAAACCTCGTAACCAATTGAGTTGTTGGAGTCGGTCATGGATCGTTGGAGTTGCAGTTGCAGCACTTTCTCGAACAGATTCCATGAGCCACTTGTTTTCGTGCCGAACGAGTACCGCAGAGAAACGACTTTGCCTGGGTTTCTGGTCGGTAAGAGACATTTGAGAAAGTCCATCTACGACAGCAACATTATCATGAATGGGTCGAATCGAATCGATCTGAAAGCCTATCTGTGCGCTCTTGTCGTTTACAAATAACTGATCAAATACCTTCTCAACAGCAGTTCGCCCAACAATTCGATTCCCAGTATCAAGATTAAGGTTCTCGCCGTCTGTTACCCAGTGAGACGCCATCGCAATAGCATCATGACGATTGAAGGCATCAAGGTATGTGGCAAATGTATTTTGTATATCAGACGATGTGGATGCGGTTGTTGCGTTTTTGATTTGCTTGATGCTGCTTAATGAGGCCTGTTGTGAAAGTACTGCTGGTATTTCAGCAGAGACAGCCAGAACGTTTTTTTCTGTGAAAGCTCCGGATGCCTTATGTTGCCTAAATAGAGAGACACGAAACGGAACTGCTGGCTTGACAACAACGGGAATTGGTCGTGCGGATCGAAATACATTGCGTGCCACATCGGCGGTCGTGGCGCTAGCGCGAGGTAACGATTGGCTGACGGGTTGATTGAGAGACTGGCTGCAACCAATAAGTGTGCCTACCACGATAAATCCACATAGAAATCTGAGTTGTCGGCCAAAGCCTTTTGTTGTGTTAAGGACATGACTCATTGAAACCTCCTTGTACTGTGGCCATTCCGTTTTGTGAATGCGAAGCATTTTTTGACATCAATAGATCTGCTCTTAGTGTATCTTCTCGTGTCACTTTTTTGCTAGTAGTGTCAAGTTACAGCGCATGATAAATCAATTGCGGCCCTCTGTAATGCTTGGAAAGTTATCTGTTCGAAAAGGTGTAAGGGGCAAGCCCTCAGAAGAATACATGTTGCAGATTGGGTTATCAGCCCATGCATAACGAACAGCTATCGGATCGGAGATCGTATCACTCCAAACTTCTATGTGACCGTCAGCTAGTATTCGAGCGTTTGCGGCCACAAATTTCTTATTGGAATTAGCTATCGTAAAACCAATCGGATCACGAACATCAAAAGGCCTCCATCCATTTGCTTGTGCTTTCACATGTGAAAAGAATAGAACAATTTTGTTGCCGTGTTTTTTCATTGACTGATATTGAGGGCTTCGGCATACAATTCCTGGAATGTCATAGGTTTCAGCAAGAGCCAATCGTGCCAATCGTTTTGCAACATCAATCTTATTTCGTGGATGAATGTCCTTTCCTTCACCGAGATCAATAATGACAGCTTCACCTGTGTTTTTTATCTTTTTGAGAGTCATTGTTTGGGCTTCACGAAGCTCAGCCCATTCACTTTCAGTGGGGTCTACATTCTCTGCTTTGAAATCTGCAAGTTGAACCCAATAAAAAGGAAAGTCGCCTATGCCCCATTCATTTCGCCACGATGTGATCATGTACGGAAATAATTCACGGTATTGAGCAGCACGGCTTGCATTGGATTCACCCTGATACCAAATGGCACCTTTGATGCCGTAGCCAACAGTTGGGGAGAGTACACCGCAGTAGATGTTGCCAGGTCGTGAGTTTCCGGTGAGCAATGATTCCGGATTCCGGGGACGTCTCGGAGCAGATTTATTTTCTGTTCGGGCTTTCTCAGAGGCTTGTTTCCAAAGGTCTATTTTCTTTTCATACGCCATGAGGGCTTTAGGCATATCGGACTCGGTAGTACTCCATCGATCAAGTAAGGGCGTGAACTGTTCATCTGATGACAGCAGTTTCCGATCAATCCAGGCTTCACATGCACTTCCACCCCAGGCGTTATCAATGAGACCAACTGGTACATTGAGTGTTTGGTGGATTTGGCGGCCAAAGAAGAATCCGACTGCGGAGAAACTACCTACAGTTTCAGGAGAGCAGACGGCCCATTCTCCTTTGAAGTTCCATTGTGGTTCTTGTGTGCCAACCTGAGGAACAGATATAAGTCGAATCTGACCTAATTGTGCAGTGACCATCTCAAGGTCAGCGTCATCGGCCTGCTGAACACTGAATTGCATATTCGATTGACCGGAGCAGATCCAAACCTCTCCGACGAGAATGTCCTGCAACATTATTATGTTGTTTGCTGTTACCGTTAGCGTGTGAGGGCCACCGTATTCCACGATGGCGTCGAGTTGTATTGACCAGTTCCCATCTTCTTTTGCGATTGTTGAATGTTTTTGTTTTGCTATAGAAACCAAAATGTTCTCACCAGGATCTGCTTTGCCCCAAATCTTGTTTGCAATGCCTTGTTGCAAAACCATGTGGTCTCCAAATAGATTATTAAGAGTGACATCAGCACGGGTAGTTTGTGGTGTCAGTAAAATCAGTAATGAAAAGATGGTCAAAAAACGCATGTTCATAGCAGTGGCTTCTAGTGTATGTCTGGTAGAGGATCACCATGGAAGGCTTGTGAGTAGATGTCGGTACTCCCAGATGTATTATGAGCCGAGTGCAGAGGAACAGAAAAGACTGCCATATGAATGAAACAGTTTGCGATACAGAAAGCTGTGAAAGACATGAGTTGGTAATCACAACCGGACTCATTAGCAGTGATTCAGTTGTGAACGACTAAACACGGCCATGGATGTAGTTTTCAGCTTCCTGCAACGCTAGTTCACAATGTCCGGCCTGATACGCGTTGAGATCACCAATAGAAATAAAACCTGCAATACCCTCGTTCTTGTGAAGCACAGGGAGGTGGCGTATCCGTTTGTCCCGCATTAATTCAGCGAGATCATCGAGTTGGGTGTCAACTGTGCACGTAATAATCTCTTGGGTCATAACATCACCAACTTTTGTATGCTCGGGTTGTCTTCGTGCTGCTACAACTCGGCGGAGAACATCTCGTTCGGTAAAAATACCAACAAGTTTCTGAGATATGGTGTAATTCTGGATGATCAATAATGCCCCAACATGCTCAGCATTCATTAAACAGGTTGCTTCGAAGACAGTTGAGTCCGGTGCGACGCTGAAGACATGGGAGCTATTTTTAACAGCTAATAAATGTGAAACAGTAGCCATTTGCTTTTCCCCGCATATGAAACGACTTTCGCAATCTAATTAAAAGATTCTTCAATCGTTGATGTTCTAGCCCCTCTTTAAATATACAAAATTTTTTGTCGTGAAGGGACTGGCAGATTTTATGAGCTGATCGTATTACGAGTGCGCTTTTTGCATATTGAAAGCATGAAATAGCGATGTTTAGCTGCCTTAAGCAGTCAAATGGTAGGAAAACAGGAGGCGAATTCAGATTTCCTGGCGATATTCCGGCGATCGTTATAGAGCGGATCATCATACTTTCTGGTTTTTAAACAGTAAAAAATTGGAAAACGCACCAAAAAACCTATGGCACTGACTTGCATGCCAGAAAAGTCAGCGTAACCTAGCTATTTTAACGGGAGATCGTAAATTTTTCGGTCTCTTTGTCAAAGTCTGTCACTGGAAATTTTTTCGTTTGGCAGGCGGTTAATGTCTTTCCCAAGCGTTTTAATTTCCTGAATTATGGAGGCTTTCGTGTTCCGTAAAGTTGTGACATGTATGTTGCCAGCCATTGCAATCCTCGCGACGTGTTCTATCGCGTCTGCTGATTGTGAAGACTGTAACAAAAGTGATAGCTGTGGCACTAAAACTGTGTGCCAACGGCAGTATGTGACAGAAATGAAAACTGTGACATGCACTGAGTATAAAAAAGAAACTCGTGAAAAGACTTATAAGGTCATGAAGCGAGTCCCTCGAACTGAAGAGCGAACTCGTACGGTAACCGAATGTGTTCCAGAGAATCGCACGAAGACTGTAAACTACACAGTCAACAAGAAGGTCATGGAAACCAGAAGCTGTGATTATCAGGTTCAGGTTCCTTACTGCGAAGAAGTTGAGCAGAAGTACACTGTGATGGTGCCAGTGCAAGAAGAAAAGACTTGCAACTACACGGTTATGGTGCCTGTTAAGGAAGAAAAAACCTGCACGTATACAGTGAAGGTTCCTTATACAGAAGAAGTTGAGCAGAATTATACGGTTCGAGTTCCTTACACAGAGAAGGTTGAAAAGACCCGTACTGTGAAGAAGCGAGTGCCAGTGTGCTCAACGAAGACTGTTCAGGTTCGCGGTGGTCAATGGGAAAACCAGATGACCGAATTGCCTTCTTGTGGTACAGATGCGTGTGGCAATCCTTGCCCACCAAAAATGTGCTGCAAACGTGTTTGGGTGCCAACGTGTGAGTCAAAGGAAGTTCAATGCACGACTTATGATTGCGTGACTGAAGAAATTCCTTATACCGTTTGTGTTCGCAAGTGCCGAACGGAAGAGCGAACTCGCACTGTGTGCGTGCCAAAGTGTCGTGAAGAAGAGCGAACTCGCACGTACTGCGTCACCAAGCATGTTCCAGAGGAGCGAACTCGTACGTACTGCGTCACAAAGTGTGTCCCAGAAGAGCGAACTCGCACTGTAAAGGTACAGA
>JABAAH010000035.1 GCA_014238855.1 Planctomycetota bacterium | reverse complement strand
GTACTGCCATTCATAACATTGAACTTCAGCCAGGCCGAGGTGGGTGTCTCTGCAGATCGGCAGGCACATCAGCCACATTAATGGCACGCGAGGCTAGTTGGGCACAGATCTCGTTGCCGTCTGGCGAGATACGTCGTGTTCCTGCTGCATGTCGTGCAACTGTTGGAGCAATTGGAAATTCAGAGCACATGAAGGTGCGGCTCGGTAAGGCCGGGAGAAGTCGTTGGTTGGGCAGGCGGCCACATGTTCGTGGTACTGCGATGAATCCAACTGATCATCCTCACGGCGGTGGTGAAGGAAGAACAAAGGGTGGTCGTCATCCTGTTAGCCCGACAGGGAAAAGTGCCAAAGGTGGTGGTACGAGAAAGCCTCGAAAGCCATCTGGCGCATCAATTATTCGTCGTCGGAAAAGTCGGCGATACGGTCAAATTCGGGTGAAGTAAAATTAAGCAAATTTTTGGTACACGCAGGAACAGTAGAAGCACTTACGGGTGCATCAGGTAACTGGAAGGTAGTTCATGGGACGCAGTTCAAAAAAAGGGCCATATGTTGACCCTCGGCTTTATGGAAAAGTCGAGAAGCAATTATCTGGCGGTGATCGTGATCCAATTAAGACATGGGCACGCGCCTGCACTATTGTTCCCGAATTTATTGGGCTGACGTTCATGGTTCATAATGGCAAGCAGCACCTCAAAGTGTTTGTGACTGAGGACATGGTCGGACACAAACTAGGCGAGTTTTCACCAAGCCGTACCTTCCGAGGTCATGGTGGCAAGGGAAAGTAAATCGAGGTAATCAATGGCTTATACAGCAACGCACAAATATGCTCGAATCAGTGCCCGCAAGGTGCGTCATCTTGCGAGCCTTGTTCGTGGGAAGTTTGCAGATGAAGCACTGGACATTTTACGGTTCCAGCCCCATCGGGGAGCTCGGATGTTGGAAAAAGTTATCAAAAGTGCACTTGGGAATGCAGAGCATCAGCAGGCTCCTGGGGTTGATGATCTCGTCGTGACAGATGCTCGAGTCGATGGTGGGCCGATGTTTAAGCGGTTTCAGCCCCGAGCTCGTGGCATGGCGTATGAAATCAAGAAAAGGATGTCACACATCAAGGTGTCGCTAGATACTGTTGCGGTGGCAGGTGCCGATGTCGGTCAAAATTCTGGTCAGGCCGGAGCTGAGGAATAGCCGCAGTCGTTGGCTGATAACACCAAAAAATAAGTAAAAGGGAAAAGCAAATGGGTCAAAAAGTAAATCCAACTGGATTCCGCACCGGCATATACGAGCCGTGGAAGAGTCGTTGGTATGCACCCAAAAAAGAATTCCGAGGCTTGTTGCTCGAGGACTTCAAAGTGCGTACCTTTATGAAGAAGAAGTATCGTTCAGCGGCTATTGCTAAAATCGAGATAGAGCGTACCCGCGACGAGGTGAAAGTCATTCTGCACTCTGCACGCCCAGGAGTCATCATTGGCCGTAAGGGCCAAGAGGTGGATCGCCTGCAGGATGAGTTGCAGGAGTTGCTTGGCCGAAGGGTGAACCTTAAGGTTGAGGAGATCACTCGCCCAGAAATTCAGGCACAACTGGTTGCTGAAGACATTGCAGATCAGCTGACAAAACGAGCCGCTTTCCGGCGAATATTAAAACGAACACTTGAATCGACAATGGATGCTGGCGCTAAAGGTGTCAAAATTCAATTGGCGGGAAGGCTCGGCGGTGCTGAAATGTCGCGATGCGAGAAAAGCATTGCTGGGTCGGTGCCACTGTCAACGATACGAGCAAAAATTGATTATGGATTTTGTGAAGCACCAACAGCACAGGGGCACATAGGTGTTCAAGTGTGGGTGAACCAAGGGATGTACGAGGAGAACGGCGATGCCGCTGATGCCCAAGAGGGTCAAACACCGAAAAAGCCAAAGAGGTCGTATAAAAGGTGAGGCGACTCGTGGAAATAGGGTCATCTTTGGTGAGTTCGGCCTTCAGGCCGAACAGCCGGGTTGGCTTCCTGCTGCCACGATTGAAGCCGGCCGAATTGCTGCCCAGCAGTATCTGCGGGGCGGTGGACGACTGTATATTCGTGTGTTTCCACATAAGTCAATCACATCAATTCCCCTTGAAACCCGAATGGGCAAGGGGAAAGGTGAGCCTGATTTCTGGGCTGCGGTTATACGTCCAGGAACGGTTCTCTTTGAAATTGGTGGTGTGACTGAGGATGTTGCAAAAGTGTGTTTTGCTCGGCTTGCCCACAAGATGCCGGTGCGAGTGCGAATGGTTAAAAAAAGAACGATGTAGTTTGAGAGCACTTTCGTGGTGTTTTAAACGAATAGTGGTTTCCTGTTCAGAAAAGAAATGAATTGATGACGAAGGCAACAGAATTAAGAGAAATGAGTGATGAGCAAATAAAGCTGGTCTGGAAAGACGCAGCCGAATCACTTTTTCGTTTGCGAATCCAGTCGCAGACTGAGAAAATTGCAGCGCCTTCGGAAATGCGAAAACAGCGAAAGTTGATTGCTCGCTGCCAGACAGTTTTGGGAGAAAGAAGTCGCGTAGCGGCTGATTCCAGTGAGGTAGCGGACGTCGAGTCCGAAGCCAAATCTGAGGTTGGAAGTAAAAAGTAGGTAGTGAGAAGCAAAGTTTGTAGAGCGTTTAAGAGACCTTGGTAGCTTTTGGTCATTAAGAAACAAGAATGGAATCAGCGGTATCAAGCCCGCTAGGACAAATAGTTATGCCAAAAAAAATTGAAACAGGCACGGTCACAAGTGCTGCAGCAAGTAAGACACGACGCGTAGAGATTCCTCGGATTATTCGCCACCAAAAATATGGCCGAATTCTGCACAGTCGAACTGTTTGTCATGTTCATGATGAGGCAGAAGAGTCGGCGCCCGGTGATCTTGTCGAGATTATCGAGTGCCCCCCGCGGAGTCGGACAAAACGCTGGGAATTAGTTCGTGTGGTTACGAAAAGTACGGCCGTGGATTTGGCAGCATTGCGGTCAGGAGCAAGGGCTACTGAAGTGAATGAGGCATCGGTTCGTGATGAAGAAGCCAAAGCAACAGGTCAGGCTAGCGAAGCGACTGACGGTAGTGCAGATGACAAAGAGGGGGTTGACGCATGATTCAGATGCAGTCGCGGCTTACGGTCGCGGATAACACAGGCGCAAAGGAAGTTATGTGCTTCAAGGTTCTTGGTGGAACCAAGAAGCGAACCGCTGGCCTGGGAGACGTGATTGTTTGCAGTGTTAAAAGCGTTATCTCAGGAAGTGACGTAAAGAAGAAGGCTGTGGTTAGAGCGGTTATCGTTCGTTGTAAAAGCCCCACTCGGCGGTCCGATGGCAGTTACGTACGGTTTGACTCAAATGCCTGTGTAATTGTTGATAGTGATAAAAATCCTAGAGGTACTCGAATCTTTGGTGCTGTAGCCCGTGAATTGCGAGACCGAAATTTCATGAAAATTGTGAGTCTGGCAAGTGAGGTAATTTGATGTTGATTCGTACAGGTGACACAGTTGAGGTTCGGTCGGGTAACTCTCGAGGTACCCGTGCCCGGGTCCTTTCGGTCGATTCTGCTAGCGGCAAACTTGTCGTTGAAGGAGTGAATCGGGTCTATCGCCATATAAAAAGAAGTCAGAAAAATCCGCAAGGGGGACGGCTTAGCAAAGAGATGCCAATCAATGCATCAAATGTTTTGTTTTTCTGTTCGGCTTGCGGGAAGGCGTCGCGGCTTAGTGTTTCTTTGGCCGATGGATCAAAGAAACGGGTCTGCCGGAAGTGTGGCAGTGAGCAAGGCGAGGTAGGCCGGTCAAAGAGCGGGTGAATGTAGTTGGCTAAATATTGTAGTTTATTGAATAGTGTTTCAGTTTAGTGAGTTATACGTTTTGGTAAGGTCTGCGGGTTTACGGATACGGTTGAATTAAGGAAGTTGGAAATGGCAAAGAAGTCAAAAGCTGTAAAAGTTTCAAGTAGTGAGTCTGAATCGGGAACACCGAGACTCCAGGAGCTCTATAGCAACACGGTCCGTCCAGCGCTTGCAGAAGAGCTTTCCAGGAAAAATCCTCATTCGATTCCAAGGCTTGAGAAAATTGTGGTCAACATGGGTGTTGGAACCGCCGTTACAGAAAAAAAACATCTCGAAGAAGCAATGGCTGCGCTTGGTCAAATCGCAGGCCAAAAGCCTGTTGCAACGTTGTCTCGAAAGGCCGTCGCTGGATTTAAGTTGCGAGAAGATTTGCCCATCGGATGCAAAGTGACGCTGAGAGGACGCAGGATGTATGAGTTTCTTGATCGTCTTATTTCGATGGCCCTGCCCAGAGTAAGAGACTTTCGGGGTCTGTCGGCGACTGCGTTTGATGGCTGTGGAAATTACAGTCTTGGCCTGTCGGAGCAGATGGTTTTTCCGGAGATCAATCCGGACAAGTTTACTCGTCCGCAGGGTATGAATATTACACTCGTAACTACGGCCCATAGCGATGATGATGCCCGAGTTTTGTTGCGAGCTATGGGTCTCCCGATGAAGAAAATCGAGAAGGAAGGAGGAACTGCGGCGTAGCAGTTCTGTAAATAACCTCATGCCGTCGGCAATAGCTGCTGACGGTTGGTAAAGATTATGGCAAGTAAATCCAAAATTGCCGCTGCAAAGCGGCCACCAAAATTTTCGACCCGAACTATTCGTCGATGCATGCTGTGTGGCAGGCCTCGAGCGGTGTACCGCAAGTTTGGAACCTGTCGCATTTGTTTCCGGAAGTTGGCTGATCAAGGCAATATTCCGGGTGTTCGTAAGGCCAGTTGGTAGGAACGAAATCATATGATGACCGACCCGATAGCCGACATGCTCACTCGTATCCGCAACGCCGTTCGTGTTGAACGGCCAACGGTAGACGTGCCCTTTTCGAAGGTGAAGCGTGGCCTGGCTGATGTACTGAAAAAAGAAGGATTCATTTGGGACTGGCGTGAAGTCGAGTCTACGCCGGCTCCGGTGCTCCAACTCGAATTGAAATATGGTCCGAATGGTGAGCGATTAATCCGCCATATTAAGAGGATTAGTACGCCTGGCCGACGTGTCTATAGCAGGTCAGCTCGTCTGCGACCTATCCTTGGAGGGCTTGGTATATCGATCCTCTCAACCTCGAGTGGTGTTGTGAGTGATAGAGAGGCCAGGCATCGGAAGCTTGGTGGTGAAGTTTTGTGTGAGCTGTGGTGATTTTTAGAAGAGCAATTGTTAGTAGTTATTGATGTACTCGGACTGTTTGATTGTGTCTGAGTAGAGAGAAAGGTTTTTCAGCATGTCAAGAATAGGTAAAGCGCCCGTTGCCATCCCCCAGGGTGTCAATGTGAAGGTTGACAGCCGCCTCGTGTCGGTTGAGGGTCCGCTTGGCAAGTTGGAGCATGAGCATCACCCCGCAGTGAGTGTGGACGTCGACTCTACTGC
Source organism: Planctomycetota bacterium (assembly GCA_014238855.1). Taxonomy (GTDB): domain Bacteria; phylum Planctomycetota; class Planctomycetia; order Pirellulales; family UBA1268; genus UBA1268. The sequence continues at coordinate 22,348 of JABAAH010000035.1, read as the reverse complement.
TGCACTCGTTCGTGTTTCTAGAGGTGATGACGCGAAGCTTTCAAGGTCACTGCATGGCCTGACTCGGTCGTTGGTTAATAACATGGTAGAGGGCGTGACAAAAGGGTATGAGAAGCGGCTTGAGATCGTTGGGGTGGGCTACTTAGCAGTCTTGCAAAAAGGCATGCTGCAACTCCGAGTTGGGTTTGCTAACGAACTTCATGTCCCGGTGCCGAAAGGCCTGGATGTAACGTGTCCGGACCAGACGCATATAAACATTAAAGGTATCGACAAACAGTTGGTTGGGCAGTTCGCTGCTGAAATTCGTTCGCTTCGTAAGCCAGAGCCGTACAAGGGAAAAGGTATTCGTTACGAAAACGAACAAGTTCGTCGTAAGGCAGGTAAAGCAGTCACAAAGTAATTCAAATGCCAACAGTTGTTGGTGGCGTGCTAATGAGGAGAAATTAAAATGGATCATGCGAAATCAATATTGCGGCAACGAAATCGTCGTCGTCATCGTGTTCGCAAACCGCTTCGGGGCACATCGGAGCGGCCGAGGTTATCTGTGCGTCGAAGTCACAAGCACATTTATGCTCAAGTTATTGATGATGCATCTGGCAAAACAGTCGTTGCAGCAGCTACAGTCGAGCCGCAACTTAAGTCAGAAGTGGCTTTTGGCGGGAATCGAAGTGCTGCTGTTGCTATTGGAAAAGCTGTTGCGGAACGTGCAAAAGCAGTTGGAGTATCACGAGTCTGTTTTGATCGTGGTTCTTGTAGGTATCATGGTCGTGTTGCAGCATTAGCCGAGGCTGCACGTGAAGCAGGTCTAGAATTCTAAGCGAAATATTTTCAGGAGATTAGCGTGGCAGCAAAGTCGTCAGGTGGAAGAGATTCCCGAGCAGGTGGAAGAGAGTCCCGAGCAGGTGGCGAATTCACTGAAAGAGTGGTTAAGGTCCGTCGTTGTGCAACCGTTGTCAAAGGTGGCCGGCGGTTTAGCTTTGCTGGCTTAGTTGTTGTTGGTAATGGAAAAGGGAAAGTTGGTTGCGGCTATGGGAAAGCGAATGAAGTACCTCCTGCGGTCGAAAAAGGTATTAAGGACGGCATGAAGAATCTAGTGGAAGTTCCGGTAACATCTGGAACTATCCCGCACCGGGTTGAGGGATGTAGCGGAACATCGAAAGTCATTCTGCTGCCTGCTAGTCCCGGTACAGGTATTATCGCTGGTGCTGCCGTGCGAGCAGTCTGCGAATCAGTTGGTATCAAGGATGTGCTCACAAAGACTCACGGCTCAGTAAACCCGCTCAATCTTGTAAAGGCTACCATCGATGGCCTGAAGCAATTGCGAACCCTTGAACAAGTCGAGCGGCTTCGTGGGGTTGTTCTCACAGAAAATTCATAACTTAGATGCGGTAGAATCGTACGGAAAGAATTGTTTAATTAGGTATTCTCATGAGACTCAATGATATTAATAAAGGCGTTCACAAGAACCGCAAGCGATCGCGAGTAGGCCGCGGTCCAGGGTCTGGCCACGGGAAGACATCGGGCCGAGGTCACAAAGGACAGGGTCAACTCGCTGGCTGGAGTGCGCCGTCAATTTTTGAAGGTGGTCGAAGCCCTATTATTCGTCGAGTTCCGAAGCGTGGATTCAATAATCGTCATGGCAAAATTGTTAAAAGCATTAATGTGGCTGACCTCGAGTCGGCATTTGAATCGGGTGCAACGATTACTCCTGAACTCCTTCGTTCTTCCGGGGTTGCAAAAGGGATATGGCATGAACTGAAAGTTTTAGGTGATGGAAATCTGTCAAAGAAATTGTCAGTTTCTGCACATCGCTTCAGCAAGCAAGCACGCGAGAAGATCGTAGCGGCCGGAGGCAGTGTGAATGAGGTTCCTGGCCCCGCGGCTCTTGTGAAGGGTCAAAAAAAAGCTCGTGATACGAAACAATCAACATCGCCATAGATGAGTGTTTCAGGGTAGATTAAAGACCTGAGACAGTATATGGCTGAGTTGTTCAAGATGTAGTTTTCAAATTCGTGTTGGCTCAAGAAAACCAAGCTACTTTTTTAATACATTCGAAATGCTGACGGAACAGCCGAAGTTTTTAGGAATTAAGACAGGGAGTCGCTGAAGTGTTCGAAAAGATAAGAATCATTTTTACGATTCCAGAGCTACGTCAAAAGATCTTACTGACTCTTGGGCTCCTTGCGATCTATCGCGTGGGATGGCAGGTTCCCCTGCCGATTGTTGATCCTGCTGCGATGCGTGCTTTCGCTGAAGAATCTGGAGGTATTAGTGATCTTTTGAAGACAGTAGCAGTTTTTTCGGCAAGCCAGCTTTCTCAGGCAACAATCTTTGGTCTTGGGATCATGCCGTACATTTCGGCTTCAATTATTTTTCAGCTATTAGGTACAGTCTGGCCCCCTCTTGAGAAACTTCAGAAAGAAGGCGAGGCAGGGCGAAAGAAAATTAATGAGTACACAAGGTATGCGACCGTCGGTATCTGCATCTTGCAAAGTTGGGCGTACGTTGCTTTCCTGTCGAACACTCGTATTGGTGAGGCGTCTCTCATACAGCCGAGTTTTCTTGTAGAAGGGAGTTTGCCGTTCTCTTGGCAGTTGGTTGCAGTGTTAACCATGACTGCTGGTACCGTTTTTCTGATGTGGCTCGGTGAACAAATAGACGAATTCGGTATCGGTAATGGAATAAGTCTGTTGATCATGGCGGGAATTCTTGCTGCTATGCCAAGTGCATTGGTGTCCCTTGCGGGAGACACAAGTTGGGAGCTTGGCGGAGGTGGTGGAAAATTAGGTATCGAGACGATACTCGTCTTAGCCGCCCTCTTTGTCGGTGTTGTTGCCGGAGTAGTCTTTATGACTCAAGGGCAGAGGAGGATTCCGACTCAGAGTGCAAAGCACGTCCGAGGAAGAAGGGTGTATGGCGGCACTCGCCAATATCTTCCGCTTCGTGTGAATCAAGCCGGGGTTATGCCCATTATCTTTGCGAGCTCTCTGCTATTGTTTCCGCAGATGTTTTTTCAGTATCTAAGTAGCGCGTATCCTGGAAATACAGTGTTGGCGGCGCTTCATGACTCATTCACCCGCGGTCAATCGTATCTCTACAATATTTGCTACATAGCACTTATTTATTTCTTCTGTTATTTCTGGACGGCAATCACATTTAATCCCAAAGAGATGGCTGACAATCTGAAAAACTTTGGATCATTTATTCCTGGTTATCGACCGGGGAAGAGAACAGCTGATCATTTAGAGCGGGTGATGGAGCGAATTACATATGTCGGAGCAGGGTTTTTGGCTCTTGTTGCGGTAATTCCAACGATCGTGAGTGGAGCACTTGGTATCCCTGCTAATATCGCAAGTTTTTACGGAGGTACGGGTTTGTTGATTGCGGTGAGCGTGGCGTTTGATTTGGTACAGAAGATCGATAGTCATCTTGTGATGCGGAATTACAGTGGCCTGCTAGAGAAGTCGTAGCCTCATCGCTTTCATTGTCCGTGATTCCGTAATGCGGACTTTTTTCTCTGAGCCTTTTGACGTGGGCTTCATGCCTCTTACAGTTTCATTTCTTGGTCTTTTAGTCCTATGCGGATAATTCTGATTGGACCACCGGGAGCAGGAAAAGGGACGCAATGCCAGCGACTCGTTAATTTCCTTCAAGTGCCGCACCTGTCGACCGGAGAGATGTTACGGGAGGCAATTGCGCAAAATACGGCGGAAGGAAAAGAGGCCTCCTCGTTTATGGAGAACGGTCAACTTGTTCCGGATCAACTCGTCCTTGGCTTAGTGACGCGGCGTTTAAAAGATCAGGACTGCCGGAAAGGCTGTCTGCTCGATGGATTTCCGCGAACCATAAATCAAGCAGAAATGCTCGATGATCTCCTTGAGCGGCAGGCAATGAGTGTGGATGGCGTCATTGAACTAGCCGTGCCACAAGAAGAACTTGTTCGTCGTATGCTTGCCCGAAAGCGTGAGGATGACAGTCCTGAAGTGTTCGCTCAGCGAATCGAAAGCTTTAAAAGGCAAACTGCGCCACTGCTGAAATATTATGAATTGAAGGGGAAACTGGAGCATGTGAACGGGTTGGGTTCGGCTGATGATATCTTTGACCGAGTTCGGCAGGCGATCCGTGCATTTAGACGCGCAAAACGCTAGAACAGGTTCGCGACTAACGTAATGATTGAAAGTGTTGTGTGCGTATTGTGAGATAGAGTGTTGGCAGAGTTGTTGTCTGCTTGTCTATAGTTGATTGTGAAGAGGGAGAGTTGACATGCTGAAGCTAAAATCGAGTCGAGAAATTGAGGCCATGCGAAATGCCGGTCTTGTTGTTTGGGAGGCCCATCAAATAGCAAAAGGTCTCGTTCGTCCGGGAATTACTACTGGTGAAATTGACCGGGCGGTGGAAGAATTTTTCCTTGAAAAAAATGTAATCCCGCTCTTTAAGGGTGTTCCTGGTCCTGTACCTTTCCCTGCAGTTTGCTGTATCTCGGTGAATGAGGAAGTCGTTCACGGCATTCCCGGTTCACGGAAGTTACAGGAAGGCGATATCATCAGTATTGATACTGGCTGCAAACTTAAGGGGTGGTGTGGTGACTGCGCCTACACGCATGCCGTCGGTCACGTGCCGGATGATGTTCAGAACCTGCTGGACTGCACATCAGGTGTGCTGCAACTAGCGATTAAGCTCATGGGGTCGAGGAACCGTTGGGGTGATGTTGCATCAGAGATGGCCACCTTTGTTCGGGACTACGGCTTCTCCGTTGTCGAGAACTTTGTCGGGCATGGTATTGGCAAGAACATGCACGAGGATCCACAGGTACCAAACTTCTGCTCACCCTCATTTCGTCGCAAGCACGACTTTGAATTAGAGCCAGGCCTCGTTATTGCGGTGGAACCGATGGTGAATATGGGGACAAAAAAAGTCCGTGTGCTACCAGATTTCTGGACCCAGTCAACGAATGACGGTAAATACAGTGCCCATTTTGAGCACACGATAGCAATTACCGATGGTGGACCACTGGTGCTTACGGCGGCCCCTCAGTCTGGTGAGGAAAAAGAGATGACTGGTGTCGTAACGACAACTGAGGGGTGACTCGCAAAGTCTTATCGTACTGCTTGACTGCTTGGAATTCGCTCGAGAGCCGGAAATTTGTGTGCCTACTTGTGAATCCCCATCACCGGTGGCTATACTCCGAGGCTCAATTAGGTCCAGATTAATTGTATTACTACTGCTGTGAGGTATGACGCTGTTGCGTCATGATTTCAATGAAAGTTCGTGCCAGCGTCAAAAGGATTTGCGATAAATGCAAGATCGTCCGCCGTCGCGGAGTGGTCTTTGTTTTATGCGACAATCCCCGGCATAAACAACGGCAAGGCTAGTAAGGCGACTGTGGAGAGTGCCCACGTCTGGTGAATTGAGAAGTTAAGTCAGGGTAATGAGTGTAACTATTTCGGCGATTGACTATCTCCGACAGGTTCTCTTACTACAGGCTTAATACAAGGTGTTCCACATACAGATTCGATTCGTTCCTGAAAGTATCCATTTATGCCACGTTTGCTCGGTGTTGACATACCTTCGGACAAGAAGACTGTTTACTCGCTTCAGTATCTTTATGGCGTGGGTCCTCGTGTAGCGAGAGAACTCTGTCGTAAGGCAGGTGTAAGCCCTGAATCGCAGGCCAGAGAACTTCATGAAGACGAGTTGGCCCGTATGGCTTCGTTGCTCGATAAGGATTACGTCGTCGAGGGGCAGTTGCGACGACAGGTTGCTCAGGGAGTTTCTCGGTTAAAAGATATTGGTTGTTATCGTGGGCTTCGTCATAGGCGTGGCTTGCCAGTTCGTGGTCAGCGGACACGAACGAATGCGAGGACTCGTAAAGGTCCTAAGAAAACGGTTGCTGGTAAAAAGGGTGTTAAGGACCTGAAGTAGTTTGTGCCTTTTGTGAGAACGTCTGCCAAAAGCGAATCGTGTGAACGAGTAAAATCAAAAAAACTGAATTTGACAGGAAGGAAATGGTAAGCCTGATCGGGTAACTCAGGTGACTAAATAATGGCCAAGACAGCAAAAACAAAAAAGAAAAGCGTGTCGTCAGGAATTGCTTTTATTGACGCGACGTTTAATAACACGACGGTCACGATCACTGACCAGCGAGGTGACACGCTTTGCTGGGCTAGTGGAGGCACGTGCGGTTTCAAAGGTAGTCGTAAAGGCACTCCGTTTGCAGGGCAGATGGCTGCTCAACAGGCAGCAGAAAAAGCGGCAAAGTTTGGTGTGAAAGATCTTGAAGTCCGTGTGAAGGGGCCGGGCAGCGGTCGCGAAAGTGCTATTACGGCTTTTCAAGCTGCTGGCATGAATGTGAAGAGTATTGAAGACATCACACCGCTGCCTCATAACGGTTGTCGCCCACCGAAGAAGCGACGTGTTTAAAAGAAAAGCTAACTTTGATGGGCCAGCTACGGTTGATAGTTGAGTTCCTAAGATTGTGAATCGAGAACAAGAGGTACTAAGGAGAATCATATGCATATCCGCTGGAGAGGCCTCGAGCTACCGGGCTCCGTCGTCGCTGATAGTACGACGCTGACAAACACTTATGGCAAATTTACGGCCGAACCTTTCGAAAGAGGTTTTGGGACGACTGTTGGAAATAGTCTTCGACGTATTCTGTTGTCGAGTCTTGAGGGGAGTGCTGTGACCCAGATCAAGCTTGGGGGTGCTCAGCATGAATTTACAACTATTAAGGGCGTCCTAGAGGATGTAACGGATATTGTTCTGGCTGTAAAAAGTCTCGTTGTAAAAAACCATAGTGATTCAACTCGTGTCGTCCGGGTTGAGAAGAGCCTGAAGGGTCCGATTACGGGTGCTGACGTTCAGGTGGATGAGTCTGTTGAAGTTGTAAGCAAAGATTTGGTACTTGCTACGCTGACGGACGATGTTCCATTCGAACTCGAAATGGTGATTGAGAATGGCCGTGGTTACGTGCCGAGCAGTGAGCACAGCCCTGACGGGCATGAAATTGGTATTATTCCCGTCGATGCTGTTTTTAGTCCTGTTACGCGAGTGCGATATGAAGTTGAAGAAACACGCGTTGGTCAAAAAACTAATTACGATAAGTTGACGCTCGAGGTTTGGACAGATGGCACAATCACTCCAGAAATGGCATTGGTTGAGGCGGCTAAGATTTTAAGAAAGCATCTCAATCCGTTTGTTGGGTACACCTCTCCTGGCGCGTCGATTCATGCGGCTGCGGGTGATACTGGTTCTGCCGGGGTAGCAGGGGTTCTCGATCTTGAGAAACTCGAGGCTCCTCTCGACAGCCGCCTTGGAATGTTGGTTTCGCAATTGAATCTTTCGCATCGAGCCGAGAATAGTTTGATTCGAAATGGTATCGAGACCCTTGGCCAGTTGGTAAAGAAAACTCGCGACGAGGTTGCGAACTTGCAGAGTGCTGGCGAGCAAACGCTGCAGGAAATCGAGGATAAGCTTAAAGAGCTTGGTGTTTCATTTGGTATGGAATCCATGGATACGCATTCCTGAGTATTCGAAAAGCAATTTAAGTCACAGTAGAAGTAGGAAAGGGTGAATCAATGCGTCATCGTCGCAAGGGCAGAGTGCTCGGTAGAAGTCCTTCTCATCAGCGAGCTATGCTTCGTAATCTTGCATCGTCTCTTGTTCTTACGGAACGGGAATTCGAGCCAGGTGAACCTGGTGCGCCCAAGGTTGCTGGACGTGTTGTGACGACCGTGGCGAAGGCAAAAGAAGTTCGTCCGTTAGTCGAAAAATGTATTACGATTGCAAAGCGAGGCTTGCTTGCAGAGAAAGCTGCAGAAGTATTCTCGGCGCCCGCAGATCGAGATACAGCGGAATGGAAGAAGTGGCGTCAAGGTGAGCAGTGGCAGAAATGGGCACAAGCCATGGCTCCTGCGGTGACTTCCCGACGTCGGGTACTACAACTTCTTGGTGACAAGCAGGCGATACGAATTCTTTTCAGCACTATTGCACCTCGGTTTACTGATCGTCCTGGAGGATACACCCGTATCCTGAAACTGGCGATGCCTCGCCTCGGCGATGCGGGCCCTCGGGCTATACTTGAGTTTGTGAATGAGCCTGTCTCAACCGCGTCAGTGGCTCCTAAACTCGAATCGGTGAGTTGATATCTGTTTCTTCTCCGAACAGGACAGGGTTTTTCTAAAGTCTGCAATTCTATAATTTGCTTACGTATTTGACTCTTGGGTGCTGGTTCGAAAATATACACTCGTCCTGTTACCGATTTCCGGGATGACTGCGAGGCTTCTTATGCAGATGGTGGTGTGGAAATACCTGATGCACTATGGCAAGTACATCTTGCGGGTCCAAAAAGGAGAACTGTGTACAGCTTTCTTTGTGGTACTAGTGCTTTCTCGGTGCACGACCCTTTATGCCAAAGAAGTATCAACAGTTCCTCAAATTGCTTTCATTAATAGCCAGATTGAGTCAGTATGGGCTGATGCGGGTGTGGAGCCAGGTGCGCAAGCTACTGACCTTGAATGGTGCCGCCGAGTCTATCTTGACCTCATTGGGAGAATTCCGACGGTTGATGAGGTGTTGCGTTACAAAAATGATCACAGTAGTGACAAGCAGTCAGTGCTTGTTGATCGTCTCCTTGGTGAGGAATATGTTCGAGAATATGCAAAGCATTGGTCAAACGTATGGACGACAGTGCTCATTGGCCGCGATGCTGACAATCGGATGATTGATCGATCCGGTATGCGGAAGTATTTACAAAATGCATGGGAATCAAACCTTCCATACGATCAATTCGTTGAGGAATTGCTTACTGCTACCGGGGACAATGCTGACAGGGACGAAGCGGTAGATTTTAACGGAGCCACCAATTTTCTTACTGGAAAGCTTGGCGATGGAGCACTGCAAGCTACGGCTAAAACAGCACAGATTTTCCTAGGGCTCCAAGTGCAATGCACGCAGTGCCATAATCATCCATTTAATAGTGGCGTGAAGCAGAATCAGTTTTGGGAGTTGAATGCATTTTTTAGACAAACCCGAGCTTTGCGAAGATTTGACGGTGGGCGTCGCGTTGCGTGGTCTGAGCTTGTTGACGAAGACTTCGCTGGGCAAGGTGGTGATCCAAATGAAGCAGAAATCTTTTACGAGTTGAGGAACGGTTTAGTCAAGGTCGCTTACCCTGTTTTCGTCGATGGTACCGAGATCTCAAGAAGTGGACTTTTGCCGGGTGCACTTGGTGACGGAACTCCTTACGGTATTAATCGCCGTAGAGAATTGGCTGCTTTAATTCGTTCGGACCCACTTTTCCCAAAGGCCATTGTGAACCGTATCTGGGCATATTTTCTTGGCTATGGATTCACGAGACCGATCGATGATTTTGGTGGCCACAATCCACCATCGCGCCCTGCATTGCTTGATGGAATTGCCCAACGTTTTTCTGAATATAGTTATGACTTGAAGTCATTGATGCGTTGGATTGTCTTATCAAAGCCATACGGCATTTCCAGTCGTATGACGTCTGGAAATGAGAAAGATATGCCTGACTCTGGTGAACCGCCATATTTTAGCCGATTCTATGTCAGGCAAATGGAGCCAGAGCAACTGTACGATTCTCTGATGGTGGCTACCAAAACAAACCGTGCCGAAAATATCGATCGCCAAGACCGCTGGCTGTCGCAGTTCGTAATGGCATTCGGTACAGATGAGGGTGACTCCAGTACGACCTTTAACGGAACAATTCCTCAGATACTTATGTTGTTCAATGGTGATTTAGTGCAGGAGGCTACGTCGCTTGATCAAGATGGATTTCTAGACCAAGTGATAGTGTCAAACCGTAAAAATCAAGACAAGATAAATGCCCTTTACGTAGCAGCGCTTTCAAGGTGGCCATCGTCAATTGAATTACGTTATGCGAATCAACTGCTACTTGCCCGACAGGGGCGAGTAAAAGAGGCGTTACAGGATATATGGTGGGCATTGCTCAATTCCAATGAATTTATTTTGAATCACTAACAGGTGTAGGTGCTGTATGAATGGGAGAAGGTGTCGAGGGCTGGCGTGTAGCGAGACGAATCGTAGGCATTTCCTGTCACATCTTGGTGGGCTAGCGGCTCTTTCAACTCCTTTTGCATCATTTGCAAATTCTTTACTTGCTAACGCCGAGGACCTTAAGAAACGTCAGAAGTCTGCCATACTTCTCTGGATGGGTGGAGGTCCAAGTACAATGGATATCTGGGACCTCAAGCCAGGCCAGGCAACAGGCGGACCTTTTAAGCAAATCTCAACATCGGTTGACGGCATTGCAATCAGTGAACATATGCCAATGACGGCCCGGCAGATGCATCATCTCTCAATTATTCGTTCAATGAGTACACGAGAAGCTGATCATCAAAGAGGCCGTTATTACATGCATACTGGGTTCGTACCAAATCCAAATGTGGAGCATCCTAGCTATGGGTCGGTGATTGCCCACGAGTTGGCAGATACAATCAAATCACTTGAAATCCCACCATTCATATCAGTTGGCGGTGGCAGTGTTGCACCAGGGTTTCTTGGTGCTGCCTGGGCGCCGTTTGTTGTGAGTTCTCAAGGGAATGTTAAAAACCTTGAGTCATTAGTGCCTCAGGAGCGACTTGCAAGTCGGCTTCAGATGCTTGGTGCTATTGAGAACCGATTTATCGGGGAAAAGAGAGGCCAGCTACCAAAGGATCATCGAGAAATTATTGGTAAGTCAGTCCAGTTAATGACAAGCAGCCAGCTAGCCGCGTTCAACGTTTCAGAGGAGCCAGCATCTGTACGTGAGAGATACGGAGAGACTAATTTTGGACGGGGCTGTTTGATGGCTCGCCGGTTGGTGGAAGTTGGGGTGCCTTTTGTCGAAGTCAATCTTGGTGGTTGGGATAACCACAATAATATTTTTTCGACGCTTGCCGATCAAAAGCTACCAGATCTTGATAGAGCGATGAGTGCATTGATTGCAGACCTTGCTGATCGAGGTGTCCTAGATAATACCGCTGTAATCTGGATGGGCGAATTTGGAAGAACACCAACAATCAATGGGAATGGCGGCCGTGACCATTGGGCTCGAAGTTGGAGTGCCGTTGTCGGTGGGGCAGGTTTCAGTCGCGGTGCTGTGATTGGTGAGACAAGTTTGGATGGTCGAGAGGTTATTAGTGAGCCATATTCTTCACAGGACTTGATGGCGAGTGTTCTACGTTCACTTGATATTCCTTTAGACACAACGTTTCGTGCGAAAAACGGTCGGCCGATGAAGATTGCAAACGGTGGGCAGGTTATTCCCGGTCTTTGCAGCTAAAAAGTGTGAAACTTCCTGAGATAGACTCACTCCGTGGCTACAGGTTCTCGGCAGGCTAAACTTGTCATGCCGAACTTTTTTTTTGGAACACTGTGAGAACTCTATGACTGCTGCTCTTGATCGTGAGAGTTGGTCTGTAGCCGATTCTGCTGATCTCTACGAAGTTGCACGCTGGGGGAATGGGTATTTCTCTATTGCGGACGATGGGAATTTACTTGTTCATCCAGATAAAAGCCCCGAGCGACATATTGATTTAAAAAAGTTGATTGATCGACTCGAAGTGCGTGGTATAGGACTGCCTGTCCTTCTTCGTTTTGGAGAAATTCTTCAGCATAGGCTTCAGGAAATTAACAAAGCTTTTTCCTCTTCAATGAAAGAAAGTGGGTATCTTGGTGACTACTGCTGTGTTTATCCAATTAAAGTCAATCAACAACGTCAGGTTGTTGAAGAAGTTTTACGATTCGGTCGTCCATATCAATTTGGGCTTGAGGCAGGCAGTAAGCCAGAGTTGCTTGCAGTTGTCGCACTAGCTGATAACGACACCCCCATTATCTGCAATGGTTTTAAAGATGCTGAGTTTATAGAAATGGTTATGCTTGCCCAGAAAATTGGACGAAATATTATTCCAGTTGTAGAGAGGTATTCTGAGCTTGCGCAACTTATTGACTGTGCTGGCAAGATTGGCGTGCGACCAAATATTGGAATGCGAATGAAATTAGCAGCCAAAGGGAGTGGTCGTTGGCACGCGTCAGCGGGATTTCGCAGTAAATTTGGACTTAGTGTATCTGAGTTAATGAAAGGAGTTGATTTTTTAGCCGAGAGAAATATGAGCGACTGTTTTCAGTTGTTGCATTTTCATCAAGGTAGTCAGATCACAAATATCCGACACATTAAGGCAGCATTAAATGAGTCAGCTCGTGTGTACGTTGAACTTGTGAAACGTGGTGCAGGCTTGAGGTTTCTTGATGTGGGTGGTGGGTTAGGCGTTGATTACGATGGTTCACAGACAAATTCTGAATCAAGTGTGAATTATACCCTTCAAGAATATGCAAATGATGTTGTTTGCCATGTGCAAAATGTTTGTGATGAAGCGGGTGTTAAACACCCTACGATAATGACAGAAAGCGGGCGGGCTGTGGTTGCCTATCACAGTATGCTTGTATTCAGTGTTCTAGGAGTTTCGGAACAAACGAATGAGGGAAGTGTTGGTAATCCACCGCCAAATGCAGAAAAGCCAGTCCAAGATTTGTTTGAAACTTTTCAAGAACTTAATGTTAAAAATTTACTTGAGTCATATCACGATGCACAGCAGTCTCTTGATACCGCGTTGAATTTGTTTGCGAGCGGTTATCTGCCACTTGATCAACGAGCGATTGTCGAGCAAGTGTATTTGTCAATTTGCCAGAAGATCAATACTCTTGCAAAGCAGCTCGAATATATTCCAGAAGAGCTTGAGGCGATTTCTTCGAGTCTTTGTGATACGTATTTCTGTAATTTTTCTTTATTTCAGTCGATCCCGGACTCCTGGGCGATTAAACAGCTTTTCCCACTGATGCCCATACACCGCTTAAATGAACGTCCCGATTGCTCAGCTGTGCTTGGAGATGTGACTTGTGATTCAGATGGAAAAATTGAACAGTTCATTGATCGCCGTGATGTGAAGCGATCTCTTCCATTGCACTCGCTAAAGAACGAGCGATATTATCTTGGTGCTTTTCTTGTCGGTGCATACCAAGAGATTCTTGGTGATTTGCATAATCTTTTCGGAGACACTCACGCCATTCATATAAGTTCTGATGAGCATGGTCGGGTGGCTGTGGATACAGTTGTTAAGGGAGATACTGTGAGTCAGGTGCTTCAGTACGTTGAGTTTGATCCCGCAGAGCTCATGAAAAATCTCCGGCATGCAATTGAAGGAGCTGTCCGCGATGGCCTGATAAGTGACGGGCAAGCAGGTCGTTTTATTCGTTTTTATGAAGATGGCCTCGATGGCTATACCTATCTTGAGGAGTCGACTGTGCCAGAGAGCAGTTGAGTAAAACGTGCAACGGATTCGTCTTGGGGCAGCTGCCCTTAATCAAATACCACTGGACTGGAACGGTAACGTAAGCCGTATCGCATCAGCATGCGAGGAAGCTCGTCGCCGCCAGATTTCTATTCTTTGTTGCCCAGAGTTGTGCATCAGTGGCTATGGTTGTGAGGATGCATTTCATGCATCAGGGGTTCTCGTAACGGCAATGGAAATGCTACTTGAACTTGAGCAGCACAGTCGTGGGCTTGTTGTAGCCGTTGGTTTGCCTGTGCGGTGGGCCGGCGGTATTTATAACGGTGCTGCTTTGATTGCTGATGGTGAAATCCTTGGGATCGCCGCAAAGCAGCACTTGGCTGGTGATGGTCTTCACTATGAGCCTCGTTGGTTTCGTCATTGGCCATCGGGACAACGGGAAGTAGTATCGGTGGCTGGTCGCCAATTGCCTTTTGGAGATATACGTTTTGATTGTGGTGGAGTACGAATTGGTTTTGAGATATGTGAAGACGCATGGGTTGCTGACCGCCCTGGGGCGCGTCTCGCAACGCGTGGCGTTGATGTTGTTCTGAATCCCTCAGCAAGCCATTTTGCTTTTTCCAAAGATGATATCCGGAGGCGGATTGTTTTAGAGGGTGCCCGTGCCTTTGCCTCCGCGTACGTGTTGGCCAACTTGCTTGGGAATGAGTCCGGACGAATTGTCTACGATGGCAGCACCTTGATTGCTGATCCTTCTGGAATTGTATCAAGCGGTCAGCGGTTCTCGTTCGCTGATGTTTCTGTTGTTGATGGTGATGTTGATATTGATGCCATACGTTTGATGCAGTCGAGAAGAATTTCCCGCAGTAGTCTTTCTGATGATTGCGACGTCATATCTCATGATTTTTCTTTTTATCCTCTTTCACCTCGTGACACATTGCACGGTGGAGACAGTCGTGATGGCTGGGAGCGTTGCGAAGAGGTAGGTCTTCGCAAGAAAGAAGAATTTACTCGGGCGGTAGCACTTGGTCTGATGGATAGCTTAAGGAAAAGCAAAAGTTGTGGTTTTGTGGTAAGTGCGAGCGGCGGTGCGGATTCATCGGCGGTGATTTGTCTCATTGCCATTGGGATTGCCTTGGTTACTCAGGAGCACAAGTTTGATGCTGTAGCGAGGCTTGGCCTTACGCTTTTGCCTAGTAGTCCGTACGGGTTGCTAGGTGGTTCTTACCAAGACCAGTTTGTGCAGAGGTTAGTTGCTGAGGTGCTCACGTGTGTTTATCAGTCGACTGTGAACTCTAGTCAACTAACGAAAGAATCGGCAAAAACTCTTGCCTCTTCTGTTGGAGCAAGATTTCATGAGTTTGATGTTGAGCCTATGGTGCAAAAGTATGAAGAGCTCGCTGAATCAGTTATTGGAAGGAAACTTAGTTGGGAACATGATGACCTTGCCAGACAAAATATTCAGGCACGGGTTCGAGCTCCTGGAGTTTGGCTTTTGGCAAATATTTATAATGCAATGTTAGTTGCAACAAGTAATCGATCAGAAGTTGCAGTTGGCTATGCGACTATGGACGGAGACACTGCTGGTGGCATAGCACCAATTGCCGGAATTGATAAAGCGTTTCTCCGAGACTGGCTTGTCTGGATTGAGCAAGAAGGTCCGCATGGAATTGGGCCACTTTCCGCGATGAAAGCAGTCAATATTCAGCAGCCAACTGCAGAACTGAGGCCTGCTTCTGAGGGCCAGACCGATGAGGCTGATCTTATGCCCTATGAAGTGTTAGACCGGATTGAGAGATTCGCGATTCGTGATAAACAAATGCCAGTTGTTATTTGGGAGCAGCTAGTGTGTGAATTTCCTCAGCACGATGCTGCAATATTAGGTCACTGGACAGAACGTTTTTTTCTATTGTGGTCGAGAAACCAGTGGAAGCGTGAGCGGCTCGCCCCCTCGTTTCATCTGGATGACGAAAGTCTTGATCCAAAAACATGGTGCCGTTTCCCAATTCTTTCGGGCGGTTTTTCTCGGGAGTTAGAAGACTTACGAGTGAACGCATCCGCCCGTGGTGTTCATTGGTAAATTCCTAAGAACGGTGCTGTTTGTGGCTTAAAAAGGGCTCGCGATTACTTTGTCAGGCTGCTAAAGTCTGAAAAATAAGTGAGGAGATTAATGTGCATTTAGATTGCAGCGGTCATTCCGTGAGACGTGTTGATTTTCCATGCAGGGTGTTGTCTGGCACGCTGTATCGCGGGATGCTCGTAGTTGTTTTTTTTGGTCTTGGTTGTCCTGAAAGCTTTTCTCAGCAGGGTGCTCCACAGCCTACGGTTCCAAATCAGGCTTCCTCACTGAGCCCTGAACAACAAGCGGCACTTGAGCGATTGTTGATTGCGTGGGAAGCTCGAAACGCAAAGGTGACAACTTGGTCCTGTACTTTTTATAAGTGGCAGTACAACGCCTGGAGCCCTGCGGATACTTCGGGTGAGCGATTAGCTTTTTCTGAAAGTACAGGAGAAATTAAATACGCTGCTCCTGATAAAGGGCTCTTTCATGTCAAGTCTTCCAAACAGTGGAATCCTGAAAAAAAAATATACGACGAAAGGCCTTCAAATTCTGGTGAACACTGGGTCTGTAATGGCACAAGCATTTATGAGTTTCGGCATAGTGAGCGTCAACTTCGTGAAACAAAATTACCACCCGAGATGCGAGGCCGAGCCATTAGTGAAGGCCCTCTTCCGTTTGTCTTTGGAGCCAAGGCGGATACTCTTAAAAAACGGTACTCGATGCGGATTATTACCCCAGCAACAGCGACGGATCAAGTTTGGCTTGAAGCATTGCCGAAATTTCAGGTAGACGCGGCAAACTTCTCAAAAGTGGAACTCATTCTTCGGGCCACAGATCTGATGCCGTTCGCTATTCAGGTATTTAAACCAGGTGGCCAGGATCGAGATGTGTATCAGTTTGATCCTCGAACAAGCCTGATCGATCGTGGTCTCGACCTGATTCGTGATTTTTCGAGGCCACTGACTCCGTTGGGATACACATTTATTGAAGAGCAGGCTCCCGGGAGCTGATTTATGAAGATCAGCTCCTGCGATATTTTCTGATGTATGTGGTATGTTATTTTCCGCCCACTATTTCGTGAGAAACTCATGCCCCTTGTTGATCCTAACCACCCCTTGGCAGACCTGCTCCAACGAGACCAAAGATATTCGTTGGACGCATACTTGTTTATCCTTGAAGCCCTTTCTTTTGCTCAAGAATCTCTCGGTATGGGCGACCAAGAAAAATATAATGATCCGCAGCCAAGTCGAGGAAAAAAGAAAAGCGAAAAGCACGTGAGTGGCCAGGAGTTGTGTGAGGCAGCTCGCCAATATGCTCAGCAACAGTATGGATACCTCGCTACTAAAGTATTGGGATCATGGGGTATTTGTGCTACCGCGGACTTCGGTGAGATTGTTTTCAACATGATAGATATCGGCCAAATGAGAAAGACTAGTGACGATAGTCGTGATGATTTTCATGATGTGTATAGTTTCGAAGAAGCATTTATGAAAGATATTGTCTTTGCCTTGCCGGAATCACTGTGAATGAGGAACGAAAATTGGTGCTGGTGTGGAAGCGTGATTATGTCTGCTTGGTAGTTATGATAGTTGTTGAGGCTGGCTGGCTACTTGTAATGTCCGCACTAGTTTTTCTGCAGTAATATAAAATACAATTGCCTGCTTCGAGTGAGGACGAGTCATGAGTTTCTGGCTTGACAGCCTTCCGTTTTGGATAGCGATAGTACCTTTGGGTCTTTACTTCTGCATCATGGGTGGGCTGCAACTTCGTCATCGGCCGCTTGTGATATCTGCGGCATGGGATAGCGCATTCCTTGGCTTGGCACTCTCGGGACTCGTGGCGGTAGGTCCACTCGCTGCAATTCAGCCGCTATTAGGCGGGTCACCATGGGGAGAAGTTATTCTGCTTCTTATGTACGCTTTAGTTGTCGCAGTGTGTATTCTCTTTGCGAGGCCCCGGCTACTTGTTTACAACGCCACAGTTGAACAAATTCGACCTTTGGTAGCACAGAATGCGGCTGCAGTTGATCCAGTAGTGCGATGGGCGGGGGAGAGTGTTGCCTTGCCCACCCTTGGCCTTCAAGCACATGTTGAGGGAAATGGCTCTTTGCGTACCGTGAGCATAGTGGTTCTTCAGTCATGTGAAGCTGGTGAAGCGTGGATTGATTTGAGCCGGCGTTTAAGAAGAATGTGTCGTCGTTTACGTGTGCAGCCAAGCCCAGTTGGGATGGTAATGCTGATTGTTGGGTGCGGCCTTCTTTTAACTGCTTTTGTTTTGGCATCCGGCATTATGTAGATAGGCATGTTTGCTAGTTTGATCTTGGAAACATGCCAGCTTGTTAATTCCCCTAAATAAATAGTTGCTGGAGCAAAGCGTGCCAAGTTATGTCGATCTAAGTCCTCAAGAAATAACTGTACCAGTGGTTGTGCGAAATGCATCGCCAGCAAGGCTGTATGAGGATGCACTCACGCGGGAGCGGGCAGGCGTCGTGTCAAGCGGTGCGATAGCGATACGATCGGGAGCTAAAACCGGTAGGAGCCCCAAGGACAAGCACGTTGTTCGCCATAGAGAATCAGAAAAGGACGTTTGGTGGGGAAGTACAAATCATCCAATTGATGAACATACTTTTCTTCTGAATCGGCAGCGAGCAATAGATTATCTCAATACACGAGATCAAATTTATGTATTTGATGGGTTTGCTGGATGGGATCCTACTCACCGAATTAAAGTTCGGGTGATTTGTGCCCGTGCGTACCATGCTCTCTTCATGCACAACATGCTGATTCGTCCAACACATGAGGAGTTGGAGAACTTTGGCACTCCAGACTGTGTCATTTATAACGCAGGTCAATTTCCTGCAAATTCACTTACAGTACAAATGACAAGTCGTACAAGTGTGGACATTTCACTTGAGCGGAAAGAGCAAGTTATTCTCGGCACTGAATATGCCGGTGAAATGAAAAAAGGAGTGTTCACACTCATGCACTGGTTGCTGCCACCCAAAGGGGTGCTCTCGATGCATTGTGCTGCGAATGAGGGGTCATCCAAAGATGTGTCACTTTTTTTTGGATTATCTGGAACTGGTAAAACCACGTTATCGGCTGATCCAAATCGTAGGCTTCTCGGTGATGATGAGCACGGATGGAGTGACGACGGAGTCTTTAATGTTGAGGGAGGATGTTACGCGAAGTGTATTGGGCTTGCAATGAATAAAGAGCCCGAGATTTATCACGCAATTCGCTTTGGTACGGTTTTAGAAAATGTTGTTTACGATGAAGTAACTCGGGAGGTGGATTATGATTCAAATGCGATAACAGAGAATACCCGAGCAGCGTACCCGCTTGAGTATATTGAAAATACTCAACTGCCATCTCTTGCAGGCCATCCGAGCCATGTGATATTTTTGACCTGTGATGCTTCTGGAGTGTTGCCACCAATAAGTCGCCTTACGCCTGAACAAGCGATGTATCAATTTTTGTCAGGATACACGGCCCGGGTAGCCGGAACAGAAATGGGTGTGCTTCAGCCGCAATTGGCCTTCTCGCCATGCTACAGCGCGGCTTTTCTTGTTCGCCACCCAGTAGTCTATGCACGTTTGTTATCGGAAAAAATTCGACACCACAGAGCACAGACTTGGCTAGTAAATACCGGTTGGACTGGAGGTGGGATCGGTTTGGGGAGACGGATTGATTTGGCAAGTACGCGTTGCATTATTGATGCGATTCACGCAAATTCTCTACGGGACGCACCAACCGAACGCGACCCAGTTTTCGGGCTTGAAGCAGTTTGTCGGGTGCCAGGTGTTTCAGATCGTATACTCATACCTTGGAATGCATGGTCTGACGCTAGCGCATGGGAAGATGCCGCGTGCTCTCTAGCAGAAAAGTTTCGCCAGAATTTTGTGCCTTACGCCAGTGAAGCTGGTGAGGCGGTTGTGAACGCTGGGCCGGCCTCATAGACTTGTTTTAGAAGGTGCCGAATTTAAAAATTTCGCTACTATAAGAAGTAGCAGTCGCCGAACGTCGGGTCAGTCGTTAGCCGCCACTGCTGTGCATGGCGTGCGTAATAGTTAAACAATAGTCCTGTAAGGAGTGAAGTATGATTTCCTTGGCCTTAATAAGATTCACTTTAGGTTTACTAATGGTGGTTGGAATGGTTGCCATGTCTTCGAAAGGTAATGCCGCATCTCCGTTAGTTGGTTCAATGAAAAAAATTGACGGCACAAATAAAGACTTGAGTGAGTACGACGGCAAGGTTGTGCTTGTGGTTAACGTGGCAAGTCAGTGCGGCTATACGTCGCAGTATGCAGGCTTGCAGAAGCTTTACGATTCATTCAAAGACAAGGGCTTTGTCATTCTGGGGTTTCCTGCAAACGACTTTGGAGCCCAGGAGCCTGGAAGCGATAGTGAAATTGCATCGTTCTGTTCGAAAAACTACGGTGTCACCTTTGATATGTTTTCAAAAATAACAGTCAAGGGTTCTGGGAAATCACCGCTTTACAAAACTCTCACGGAGGCATCTAGCCCATCGGGTGACGTCGGCTGGAACTTCGAGAAGTTTCTGATTGACCGCAACGGCAAGGTGGTTGGTCGGTTTAAATCTGGTGTATCACCACAAGATGCAGTGTTAACAGATGCGATTAAGGCAGCACTCTGAACAAACAGAGGAAACACGTGGTGTCGTTAGGCAGAAACTGTTTGCATGCAGACTGTTCGTCAATGTGTGAATTCTTTGCGTGTGTTGCCGAAAATGTTGAAATACTAACTTTTTGAGTTTATTTTTCTTCGAATAACAAACGTGGGTCGGCCTTGAGCTTCTCTGTAGCATCGAACTACATACTCGCCAACGATTGCAATCCCGGCTGTTTGTGCTGCTGAGATAAACCCAATAACGGCAATAACTGTAGACGCTCCAGTCTGTGCTTGTGCCGAAGCAGTCAGGCTAAAGGCTAGCCCAGACGCACCTACGAAAGTGAAAATGATCACCAACAACCAAATGATTCGTACTGGCTTGTCAGAAGACAGAAGCAAGGCATCTGCTGCGAGAGAAAGTAGGCTTACGACGGAGTATTTCGTTTCCCCGGCAGTTCGTGCATCTCGGTCATAGTCCACCGGGGCATGGCGAAATCCTGCCCACGGAACGAGGCTCCGGAGATAGCGACGTTTCTCAGGAAGCCCGCAGACGGTGTCGACTACGGCACGATCGCACAACTTGAAATCACCTGTATCAACTGGAACAGAGTATGGCATCATTGCAGCAAAGAATCTGTAGAAAATGCTAGCAGAAATAAGTTTAAAGACACTCTCGCCGTCACGTGACTTTCGTCTTCCGTAGGCAACATCAATGCCGGTTCGCCACTTGGCGACCATTTCAAGAATGACCTCTGGTGGATCTTGGAGGTCAGCATCAATAATAACGACGGCATCTCCTTGTGCCGTTTCGAGACCCGCGGACATGGCAGCTTGCTGTCCAAAGTTTCGAGATAATTCGAGTACGACAATACGTGTGTCATCGGTTGCAAGGTGCTTTAGTTTCTCAAGAGTGCTGTCTTTACTGCCGTCGTCGATGTAAATAATTTCTAGTTGCATGCCGAGGCTCGGCGCAATACTACAGATTCTGGCATGAGTCGCTTCGATCACAGCCTCTTCGTTGTAGCAAGGGATTACAATTGATAGGAGGCCAGGTGACGGACGCTCATCCGGTTGGGTAAAGATTGCTGAGTCTCGGCATTCCGGTTCGTTCATTTTCTCATACTCCGAACTGAAGCAGTTCGTTTTGCACCCGGCGATACGGCTTCTTGTGAGTTACCCACTAAGAGAAAGTCTTGATTTTTAAACAATGGTCGGGCACGGCCGATGACCCCAGCTTCCTCTGGTAGCAAAGAAGATAATTCATCAAATTGGTTTTCTGGAATCACGACAACTGCATCAGCCCCCGTCGATAAAAAGGCAGCAGCTTGTGTCGCAGTATCAGTGGGCCAGCGTTGAACAATGCCCTTGGAGTAATACACGAGATTGGGTGTGATCTGAGAGTAGGCACCTATTCGTGCACGTCCACCAGCGTGTGCATGAGCCTGACGAATTAAGGCTGGAAGTGTGTTGGCACGACTGATCCATGCTGCAGTAGGACCAATGGCTAAGGCAGAATACAGAAGCCCGAGGATAACCATTGTACCGACAGCATATACTGGCCGTTCTCGTGAACCCCACACAAGCCACACAGCACCAGCTAATGGAACAAGCCCGATGACCGCTGCAGGTTCGCTTCCTGTTAATCCGTAAAAAGACGCAATCAAAATTGTTGCACTCGTTGCGATTCCTCCAAAAGCAATTCCTGCAACGCCAACACTCATCCATCGCGGGTAAAGCCATGTTTTTCGTTTGACAGCTTCAAGAGCAAGCGCAGCAACAAGGAGAGACGCCGCAGGGTAGGCCGGCATTATATAATTTGGAAGTTTGGTAGCGGCGATGGAGAATCCACCAATCCACACACCCATCCAGAGAAGAATCAGGCTCAATGCAAGAGTATGTGAATTTTCTATTGATGCTTTTTGTTCACTGCGGTAAGCCTTCCAGAGTCGGAGGATTGTTGCGAAGACTGCAAGCGGCAGGAAGTTGCTCCAAGGATAAAAGCCAATGAGCATTGTGAGTGGATGAAACAAAAATCCTCCGGAATGCTTCTCCATAGGGGCAACAAATCGACCAACGTTGTGAACAAAAAAGAATCCCTTTGTCCATTCCCAATCGGTCTGAATGCCGACGCTAAGGTACCACGGCGCTGCAATAAGTATTGCTGCCGCGGTAACGATAAGAAAACGTGTCTGTTGTAGCGTGCGGAAAGCAGCTGGAATTCCATTTTTTAGTACCTGCCGGATTGTTGAAACCAACTGCTCTTTAAGGTCATTGCGGTCTTGCTGTTCTTTTTCAGCAGTGAAGCATTTTACAAGCCAGACCCAACTTAGAACTACCGCGAG
>JABAAH010000034.1 GCA_014238855.1 Planctomycetota bacterium | reverse complement strand
CCCCTTATAGGTGTTCTGTCGATAGTTGCGTCGATAGTGGTTACGAGGGGGCATCGAGAGATCGTAACAGACTCGTGAAAAAGTCGATGCCGTTGCGTAAATGGCGGGGTTTGAGAGCATTTTTCAGAAAAAATGGGTCAGTAAACAAGTCATTTCATTGTTCTTGATTGTGATGCGCTTAAATTCGTGACTTTTTCACGAGTCTGTTACGATCTTTCGATGCCCCCTCGTAACCACTATCGACGCAACTATCGACAGAACAACTACAGGGGGAAGAACCATAGACGCGGAAATTACAGGGGCGGCACCCAGAGAAGGCACGAATCCCGCAACAACGACCCGACCGCAGAAATCGAACGGTGGCTCCCAGAACTACGGCTTAGCAAACGAAAAATAGTCTGGTTGGTCGATCCACTCTCTGCAATTCCAGGTGAAGGACTGCTTCCATCTCGAACATGGGCACTTGCTCGAGCATTCGTTGCTGCAGGACACGATGTGATCTGGTGGACAAGCAGCTACAGTCACGCACGCCGCATTGCACGAACACCACCCCTTCAAATTGGTGACGAAGAAGGTTTCAGTGTGCAACTTATTGCAACACGCGGCTACAACTCATATTTTTCACTTGGACGCTTCGCAAGCCATCGTAAATTTGCACAGGAATTTGAGGCACAGGCACTCGAAGGACTTGCAAGCGGCTACCTGAAACGGCCCGATCTCCTCATTGCAACGCTTCCTCCACCAAGCACCGTTGATACAGCAGTACGCCTCGCTCAAAAGGTAGATGCCGAACTCTTGGTCGATGTTGATGAATGGTGGCCGGAACCTCTGCGGCCAATGGTCCCTGGACCGAAATGGTTTGCACGGCTGCTGGCATCGATAACATTCCCGATTATTGCTCGAAGGCAAAAGGATTCATTGCAATCCGTAGATGCAATACTCGCTGGATCACAGACTATCAAGGATGCCGTCCTGAAGACTGTGGCGTCGCCACCACCTCTTGAAGTCATACCGACCGGTGCATACCTTCAGGATTACTCTCGACCACCTCATTTCATTGACCATGTCGAAAACTCTCGTCACGAGAAGTTTCAATCAACAGAATCGGAACAACATCCGTTTGCAATTGCTGTTGCTGGGGATATCGATCAAAAATCTGATATCTATCTGCTCACGGATCTTGCTCGATCGCTCAGTGAAAAAAATGTAGATGTCATTTTCCACGTTGTGGGGGGCGGGCGGTGGATGTCACGCCTTGAAACAGCCGCACCTCTACTCACGGGATCATGCCAGATTCAATGTCACGGAAGAGTCGATCGCAGTCGTTATGTTGGGCTTCTTTCTGATTGTCAGGCTGGCCTTGTCCTTCCTGGACTTCTAAGCCGCTTCCCATTACCGGTTGAAGCAAGTGACTACGCTGCCGCTGGCCTTGTACTTTTCCTTACTCAAGCAACTGAGCTTGCTGATCTCGTTCGTAATGCACACGCTGGTTTGATCACTGACAACACAGCAGATGCGATTGCATCTGCAATTGGCCCGGTCACAGCAGACCCCAGACAGGTCGCTCGTTTCAGGCAGTCATCCCGAAAACTTGCTGAGATGCTTCTCGATCGAGAAAAGCTCGCTGCAAAAGCTGTTGTATGGCTTGAGTCTCTCGCTGAAGTGGATCACGCTGAATCTTTGTGACGATCAATCTGGGACTCCGAACTCCTGCACCAAATCTTACGGAGTTCACACAGACAGAAAAATGGAATCAGAACTCAGTGAGCCTGAAGATTCGGAAAGAACAACCCTCGAACTCCTTGAGCGGCTACGCCACCACTCGGACTTACTGCAGGCGGTTGAGGTTTCATCACCTACAGACCGGGTAAACCAAAAAAAACTGCGTCAGAAATTTCCACCTGAACTCGTACGTGAAGCTGTTGCCCTCTACGAAGCCCGGCAACGTGCGAAAGAGCGATTGCCAAAAGCTGATCAACTCTGGCTCACACGCACTGGCCTCGAACAGGCCACAACGTGGCTGGTGGCAAAACACAAAGCCAAACGATTCCAAGGACATAAAAAAGTTGCCGATCTCTGTTGTGGCATCGGCATGGATACAGCTGCTCTTTCAAAAGAAACACATGTTCTGGCAATTGACTCAAATGCTTCAATGGTTCGTCGCGCCGTATGGAATAGCGAGATATTGGGAACCGCTTCACACGTAACCGGTGAAGTTGATGATGTCACAAGTCGGCAGTGGAATGACTGGCTCATTCACGCCGACCCAGACCGTCGTGGAGATCGAGATAGGCCAACTCGTCAGCTTGAAAACTATCTTCCAGATATTCAATGGATGCAAAACCTTCTTGAGAAAGCTCAGGGCGGCGCCATAAAAGTTGGTCCTGCAAGCAATTGGCCACAGCACTTTGGGAATAGTCCGTGCGAGATTGAGCTGACAAGTCTCACGGGAGAATGCCGTGAGGCAACGATCTGGTTTGGTGATCTGGCAGGAAAAACAACTCGGCGTGCGACAAACCTAACCACCGGTGAAACGTTGAGTGGTGATCCAAATGAATTCTCGCAACAAAAAATCACAGACATGCAAGCATTTCTGTGTGAGCCAGATCCAGCGGTTGTTCGATCTGGGCTTATTGATGCAATGAGTAGCCATCACGACTTCACTCGGATCGACTATGAGGAGGAGTACCTGACGACTTCTCAAAAACCTCAAAGTAGCCTGGTGACTTCTTTTGCCGTTGAAGCAGTCTTGCCAGCAAGCCTTAAGCACATCCGGAAATATTTTTTAGCACGACCGCGTCACCACTATGAAATTAAATGCCGTCGCCTCCAAATAGATATCGAGTCGATCCGACGACGACTTCCTATCGGAGAGCACGAACCATCGACGATTATTTTCTGTCGAATTGCTGGGCGATCAAAGGCTGTTGTCGCCCAACGGATTTGATGTATTTCTTACTGGGATTTTAGCGATCAGCATACACATGCGTCATCTCTTCTGACGTCAGCGGCGACTGAAGATCATCACTCTGAAGCAAGAATTGAACCCGCTGATTACCAGGCCGGCGACCACGAACCTGCACATGAAATACAGCCTCATCTGCTGGCGCAAGCGAGGCAAGGGGATCGAATGTTATCATGAGATTCTGCACTTCGTAGGGAACAGGACCGCGGGCTTTCACGGGCTCTAAATCACCAAGAAGTTTTGCCGAAAGTGAAACATTAGTCGCTGCTTTAGTTCCTTGATTGGCAACCCGAACGATATATTCTGTCAGACCATTGATCTCGATTGGGTCTTCACTATCGGCAACCTCAAGCGCCAGAGAGGCAAGGCCTTCAACCTCAATGGTGTGCGACAGTTGGTCTGCAAGGCCCGCTGGATTTCGAACAGCGGCAACAATGGCTTGCTGACCAAGCACCGTGGGCATTGCGACAAATTCTACAGTCCCGACTTCACCCGCCGGAAGTTCTTCAAGACTCCAAAGCACTCGATGTGTTCGATCATCATAGTATCCTGCATTGTTTGCACGAACAAATTTCATTCCGGCAGGCAACTGCACCGCTAACTCCACAGCTAACGCAGGCGCTGTGCCAGTATTATGCATTTTAAGAGTGCAGGTGGCTGGCCGCTGAAGATATCGGCGATTGGGAATGTCTGCGTGAAGCTCCATCATTGGCGCAGTAATTTCTGCCCGCAATGGGCGGGAGATTTCAATACCACCATCTGCTCGGGCACCTATTCGAATTTCATGAACACCAGGCGTGACAGTTGCCAGCTTCAGTGAAATTGATTGAGACGATCCAGGCTCTAATTGCCCTACATCGAACTCAACCTCTCGGCCAGCAGGATGTGATACGGAGTCTGGAAGAATCCCCTCGACGATCACGCCGGTTGCTGTGCCTGTACCCGGATTGGTAAGCACGATGTCCACAGCCATCATCTCACCGATTAATGTCGGTTGAGGTGGTTCAGCTGTGATCTCAAGGGCAGGCTTTGTAACTCGTGATCGCACGGTTGCATCAGCACGGAAGGTAACGCTTGCGACACTTCCAACATCACCTTCGAGTTCTGGCATAACCTCCATGGCAACGCGTGCCTCTTGCCCTGCCCTCAATTCACCAATACTCCAGAGCAGTTCGCCCGAGGTTGCGTCAGTAACGCCCGGACTTGCTGGAGGCATCGTTGTAATCAGTGATGTTCCAAAAGGAATCGCATCTCGAAGAACAGTGTCGTGTGCAGTGGCCGAACCAACATTCCGAACAATGACTTCAAATCTTGCTGGCTTCCCAACTTGTAAATCACGGGGACCACTCTTTTCGAGAGTAAGTTGAGGTGTCTGAAGACCTTCTAGCTGTGGCACACCCGGTCGCCCCTGACCTGAAACAGCAAGAGCAGCGGCTGTTTTTTTATCTATTGGCTTTGCGTCTTGAGCAACCTTGAGATTAGTCGCGACGTCTTGCTGTGTCCTCAGTGGTGGAGCCGCAGCAAACGGCATCGCAACTCCTGTATTCTGAAGCAACGGCTTCTTCGGAGTACTCAGAGATGTTTCTTTCGAGCGATTCGTGGCTTCAAAAGGGTTTGACGTCGCGGCAAGTGGTGACACGTTCTTTGTTACCGCAAGTGGCTGGGGCGGGCTCAAGGCTTCATTCGCATCCACACCAGGTGCTTGAGTTACACCAGGTGCTTGAGTCATGGGTGGTTCCGTGGCTTTTGCAAGCGGTTCAGTCTGAAGATGATCCGGCCCGACGTTATCTTGGCCTACAAGACTCTCATTTTTGCTTTCGGACTGTTTCTCACGAATGATTTCTGGTGCCGGATTTGCAAAAGACAGCGTTGTCTTCTCTTTATCTTTTGTTTCTATGTTTCCAGTGAACTCCTCTGCCGGACTCTTCGAGGCCAATTCTTGCAATGCATCTGATTGCGAAACTTTCTTTGACATGAGTTCAGGCGTTTCGGACGATTCGTGGAGTGCCTCGTTCTGCACATCAACGGCTGCTGACTCGGTTGCATGTGAAGCTACTCCATCCGGCGTTGTGAATATATCTTGACTGATCTGGTCAGCCGGCACATTGCTAGCCAGCAAGTCTTTTTCTGGCAATGAATCCTGTTGCAAAGCAGGTGGAACGAGTATCTTGTTATCTGCACTCGTATTCTTGTGTAATACACTCGTGTTCTTGGGTAATAGTGGGGTGCTTATCGGCTTTGCAATCTCACCAGCAGGAGAATCGGCTTTGCCACCTTCCACCTTTTCGTCCAATGATTCTTTGACGACAGGCTGTTCATCGACTGCCTCCAGCATAGGTGGCGATATCTGCTTTGCTGAAAAACGAGACAACTCAGAGGATTCCGCATCAGATGTATTCTTTTCCGTCCGCTCTTCGTCAGTGGCTTTGTCTAAGGAGGCTTTCTTTTCAAACGGTTTTTCAAAAGATGCTGGACGCGCCGGATAATCGTCGATGGGACCTGATTCTTGATACGTTTTTGAGCCAACTGATGAAAAGCGACTCTGCTGTGCTTCTGTAGCTGGCTGCAAAACAACTGCAGGTAATACATCTGCAGGTACTACTTCTTGTTTGGGAGACTGCACCGAAGAGTTTGCTGCCGCTGAAGGAATTGGTGACTGAATGGCAGGTACCGTACGGCCAAGTCCAGCAAGCCACACCACAGCAAAACCAGCGAGTCCGCATAACGCGGCACCAATAACCATTGACGTCAGCGAGACGCCTTTCGGTGGCACAACAAAATCCTGACGCGACTGACGCTTTTCCATGACTCCACTCCTTATGAGACGGTCGCAAAATCGACCAGAACATCTGGGGAAGTACCAAAGATAGGTGATCAGCAGAAGGCCGTTTCACAGAAAACGACCCGGGGCCGACTCACTCAGCCAAACCGGCATCACGAAGGATCTGATGGAGGTGGAAATGAAACTTACCCAGTTTGCCACCATAGTTACCGGCAGATACTGCCAAGGTGCCCTCGCCCACTGCCGCCTGTATTGCAGCAGCCATAGCTTTCGAAACAACGCCTTCGTTTTCACCGTCAATGACTATTTCCAGGCAGGCAGCAACCTCAGGGGCAAGCTGGGTAGAAACCCTACCTACTAAGCTGGGACAAAATGCATCGTTGGTAGAAGCCTTCAGGGCCGCATATCGGGAGCCGACTTTACTGCCGGACCGCACAACACCACCTGGAAACGGAGTGATCACCCCCGGTACAGCCGCAATCGCATCTACTGCCCGTTTGGCCGACGCCAACAGAGTATCAAGAGAGTTGCCCTGAAGAATGACATTACCTCCACCAACACCTTTGCCAACACCGCATGTTTCTTCAACAAGAAACTCTCCATCCATCACCGGTACACGCCAGTACCGTCGTTCATCGAACACCTTTGTTTTCTCAAAACCATCACCAAAGAACCGAATGCGTTGCCCGAGTGGAATTCGCTCTTCTGCCTCTGACAATCCATCAAAAACGGCCGTTGTAGGGCATGTCAGGAGACACTGGCCAGTTCTTTGTGACACTGCTTCAGCAAGAGATTCGACGCTAAAACCAAACGCAAGAAGAGAGGCACCAGGGCGACCGTCGGGGCTTTCATCCGAAGCAATAAATCGCTCAAGCCCAACTTCTGCATCACAACCAATAACGCTTGTCCCATACCCACAAAATGATTGCACCCCAGCTTCAACCCACGATGCGTCGTGTGCCGTGACGAACAGTCGTGCAAATCTCAGCCGAAAAGCCTCGGCAAAGGTATCGATAATTTGAGTTGACCCAAGGTGAATCGCTGCCTTTGACACGGGAAACATCCTTTTCTCAGATGAGGATCGCGTTCTACATACGTATCCTGCGAATGCTGTATTCTCAGGGACACCCTATTTCAAGTAGTCTATTGTGCTTAGGCAATAGCCACCCAAAAAAATTGTTTGCTGAAACGAAGTGTTCTGTTTCCAGTCGTCATGACGCTGTATTACTTGAGGTTTCTTGCACATGCTTAAGCAATTGGTTCATATGACGTTTACAAAAGAACGTTTCGGTTCCTTTCCACTCTCGCCGAGGAAGATGATGATCACAAAGCTCACGCTCGCCTGCTCCCTCTTTGCCGCCCTGTTCGTAGGATCTCAAACAGCACGATCCGAAGACCTTGGCATTGGCCTCATTCCAGATAATGCTGCATTTGTGTCAAGTACGCTTCGTGGCCGTGAACAATATGACCGTATCGTTGGGAGCAATGCTTTTGCCAGCCTCAAAGATCTGAAGTCTGTTGCGAAAGCTCTTGACGAATTCACCAAACAACAAACGCAACCAGGCAATCCGATGGCTATTGCAATGATGATGCTGCAGATGCCAAGCAACCAGGAAGCAATTGACTTATTGAAAGACATGGTGGCAACCGACACTTTCGTATTTGGTTCATCATCTTGGGTAACAGTCTCCAAACTATTCAAAACAATTCAGTCTGCTCAACGAGCCGGCTCCTTTACCACACTTACAAAGGGTACTGATCTTGAAGTCGAGAGTGATGACTCTGGTCCAAACATGATCATTGCAAAAGCCCTTGCTGCAAACACTGATCAAATTGTCATCCCTGATCTGGTCTGGGGATTTAAAACCACCAAAATAGATGCTGCGAAAAATCAACTTGAGCGGATTGAAGTGTTCGCCAAAAGTATGGCCCAAGCACAACCGTTGCTTGCCGACGCAGTGGCTCGTCAGAAAATTGGTAACGGCGACTTCATCACAGTCACGATAAAGCCAGACCCCAATCTGATCAAACTTGCAATCTCCAATGTCATGAAATTCCCCGACATGGAAGAAGAACTGGATACGATTTTAAAACGAATCAATGAGCTAGAACTTGTTGTTGCTCTTGGTGTTGTCAAAGACCACGTCGTCCTCTCAATCGGTGGAGGGACCGACCACCTTCAGGCAATGGGCACAACAGGCGGTAGCCTGCTGGACACAGAACCAATGAAGGTCGTTCGAGACGCAGCGGACAAGCCTCTTACCAGCATCTGGTACCGAAGCAAAAAGCTTGCGAAAACCTGGGAGACATCTCCTGAGGATATCGCCGAAGCAAAGAAATTAGTAACCGCGGTTGCCGAGGCAAATGAGCTGTCCGCAGAGGCAACGGCAGACGCCGAGAAGCTCGTCGAAGATCTCATGAGCGGATATGCGAGCCGCATGCCAACAGCTGGCCCATGGGTGGCGTACTCGTATATGACAGATATCGGATACGCCGGTGAAGAATGGAACTGGGCCAAGAACCTCCCTTGGGATGGAAGCAAGCCACTTGCATTCAATTATTTTGGTGGCGACCCGTTTGCAGCTCTTGCTTTTCGTGTAAAAACTGACCCTGAACAGTTCGAATCATTTGTTACCTGGATAAGTTCGCTCCGCGAATTTATCACGAACAATATTGCTTCAAGTGCTGATGAAGATGCACAAAAGAACTTTAAAATATTTGAAGAAAAAGTGGCACCATTGGGCGAAGAATTGACTCAAACAATTCGAGAAAAATTTATTCCTGCACTGAAAAGCGGACAAATTGGTTTCGTACTTGATAGCAAGACATCGACAACAAGAATTCAGAAAACGTTACCCACTTCATCAGAACCCCTCCCGCTTGTTGCACCGGCAATTGTGCTTTCTCTCGATGACGACACGCTTTTCCGTGAAGGACTCAGTGATGTTTTTGCGCTCAGTGACAAATTGCTCTCCGTCATTCGTGAAATTGACGAAGATGCCATCCCAAGTGAATACCGTATCCCAGACCCTGAAGAACAGGATGCTCCGGGTGGGAGCATCTGGAGCTTCGCACTTCCGGAAAGTGGACTGGACGAACAGATTCAATTGAGCATTAGTGTTGGCAAGGAGGCTGCTATTTTCTCGTTGGTACCGGAGCAGGCAAAACGATTACTCGAGAGCACCCCGCTCACTCTTAAAGGTGACCTAAGCGTGAATCTGGCAGGTGCGGCGGTCCTTGACTGGGTGGCATTTGCCAACGTGCTTGAACCGTGGGTCACGTATGTTGCTCGATGCGGTGGTGTCATGGAAGGGCGTTCGGGGCTGCGTGCAGATGAAACCGTTGGGCCAGATAACGACACCGATGAGGTGAAAGACGCAATCGAGCAACTTGCTACGATTTTCGATGTCGTTCGATGCCTCAAATCGGCTACTGCAAAAACTGTTCTTGAAGGTGATGCTACGGTCACGCGATGGCAGAATCGTATTGAAGACTTACCGGCTAAGTGAGTCGTGTCGAACAAGACCACGAAAAAATAGATCACCGCCGGTTTGATCAATAGCCTCGATGCTGGTATTCGAAAGAATTTTTCGAATACCAGCTGAT
This sequence comes from Planctomycetota bacterium, assembly GCA_014238855.1. Taxonomy (GTDB): domain Bacteria; phylum Planctomycetota; class Planctomycetia; order Pirellulales; family UBA1268; genus UBA1268. The sequence continues at coordinate 19,135 of JABAAH010000034.1, read as the reverse complement.
GTTTCGGGTTCTTGGAGCAACTTCGGAGCAAGGAATGCCCAGACTTCATCGATAAGACCAGCGTCATAAAACGACTCGAGAATGTGCGTGCCCCCCTCCACCAAAACATTTGTCATCTGACGGCGGCCAAACTCCTGCACTAATTCGAGAAGCATGTGACTCGAATGAGCTGTTGAGCTTTTCCATACCTCACAGCCATTGTCTTGTAATTGTTTCAACCGATCCTCGGACGCATCGGGGCCAACTGCAACAAGCAAAGGAAACTCTCGTGCTGTTTGAACAAGACGGGAACTCAGTGACAAACGTGCATGCCTGTCCAGCACAACTCGTATCAGTGGCCGAGGTCCTGCAGGCCTTGCTGTAAGCAATGGATCATCAGCAATGGCCGTCTGTATGCCGATGACAATCGCGTCAGCGCGGCGACGTAGATCATGAACAACAGCACGAGATGTATCTGACGATATCGACTGGTGTTGTTGCGATGTTCCCGAACCACCGTTTTCGGTTTTTGGAAGAACAAGGTGCCCATCGAGCGTCATGGCCCATTTGGCGATCATCCATGGCCTTTTTGCTGTCACGACCATTCGGAATGGCGCGGTCAGCCGCACCGCCTCATCCTGGAGCAAACCAACGTCAACCTGCAAGCCAGCTTTCTGAAGAATTGAAATACCCTGACCCGCAACTGCTGGAAAAGGGTCTGTTGCAGCGACGACCACACGACGAATACCTGCACTCAGAATCGCATCCGTGCACGGTGGCGTTTTCCCCGTATGACAACACGGCTCGAGCGTTACATATAGCGTGCCATTCCTGGCTGCCTGACCTGCAATTGCCAACGCATGAACCTCAGCATGAGCACTTCCAAAATACTTGTGCCAACCCTCACCAAGCACCTTGCCATCAGGGCTTGCAACAACCGCACCTACCATCGGGTTCGGTTCCACAAGCCCCTCGCCGCGACGAGCAAGGGTACACGCTCGATGCATTAGTAATGTGTCAGTAGAGGAGAACATGGCCGAGGCCCGTCTTATCAAGGAGTCCAGATCGCAGGCTTTTCATCTCCACCACCACCGGAAGCCTCACCCCCCGGCGTCCAGAGTTTCGCGGATTCTGCAGCCGGAGCGGTCGGTTGCCCACCCGGTGATGACATCGTGGCACCAGGAGGAGGAGCCCCTCCCCCACCACCTGCGGCAAGTGCACCAAGGTCGATGCCTGCCTCAGCAAACACCTGCATGACAGCATTTGATACTCGCGGGTTTTGACTGTGATCACGACGAATTCGATCGAGCACTTTGAGAAGTGCCGGTTGATCTCCTCGCTGCAGGTGAATCCGAAGTTCACCCACGTCAAGCATGCCTTCGTCAGCCTTAAGCGCCGTTGCAAGTGGGCGAATTTTTGCAAGGATTTCAAGCCGGCGAGTTGTTGACCGAGCGCGTGCTTCGAGTACACCATATGCCTGCCATCGGTCAGCATCAGTAATATCTTCACGACTCAATAACGCTTCTGCTGCCAGCTCCGCTACCTTGCTGTAACCGATTTCAGCTGCCGTCAAAAGGAGTCCTCGTAAATGATCATTTGTAATCTTTTGAAAATCGAGATGGAGCCAACGTTGGGGCGGCACATTTCCTAGCGGTTCTGCAGACTCAATAATGGCAGGAGCTGGGAGGCCACTTGCTTTTCTTAGCTCTGGCCAAATATCTTTTCCTGATGCGATGATATCCGTAGCTTCAGCATCATTCACCAAGGCCTCGACGCGACGGCGGAGCTCATCTCCATCGGCAACAGCTTGCTTTGGAGTTTTACCCAACAACTCTGGCAACGGAGTTTCTGCCCAAAGTTCTGTAAAGCGATCCGCCACTCGTGCTTGCTGTTCTGCCAAGAGCGTGTCGAGTGGAGCGTCTTCACCAGCTGCAGGAGGTGCTGTCGGCTCTGTCGGTGGACTCATCCGAAATTGACTACTCGCCAGATAATTCATCGGTGTGGCTGTTGGCATCCCAGCAGGCTGTTCTGCTTCAACAAGTGTTGTCTTGATGGAAGACTCTACCAATGGCTTTGCTTCTTTGACATCAGGCCCAAACCCTTGCAATGTCACCTCTGACTCGCGATCGGTTTGCTTTCCATGAATGAGAATACTGCCAAGTAAACGTGCCGCTGAACCTTCTTTTCCAGAGATGGACTCGTACACTCGCCAGCTTGAACGTGGTGGGACAGCGCCACGTTGAACCCAACGAGAGCGATCAACGGGCATCGACTCAAAATGGCTTTCTTTTCGAAGTGCATCTTCAAGCAGATCGATGTCTCCCTCAAGGGGGCCACGAAGCAATTCGTACCGCATAACTGGTGACCGCTCTGGATTGGCCTGCGTCTCCAACACGATAGCACGACCAGTCGCTTCAAGTGCTTCGTCGTGTCCTGTTGGACCTCCGTTGGCCTCTCTTAATGCGGCAACTTTGAGCCACGCATCCGCTGCTTCGAGGGGGCGAGCCACTCGCTCACACAATAATGCAATATTTGTAAATAATTCAGGGCTGTCTGCAGCAACTCCTTTCAGGCTATTAAATGTTTTGATTGCTTTTGAAAGGTGCCACTCCTTCGCATGCTTGAGTGCAGCATCAAACTCGAAACGCCATTGTGAATCTGCATCTGTCGCCGCAAACGGCACCTTAATCCGTAATGCTGGGGGCAGACCCGATGACAGCAGGGCCTCCATCAGAAGATTTCGTTCTTCCTCAGATCCAAGAGACTTTTCGACGAGCCATTCGATGGTTGACTCTGCCAAGCCAAATTGTCCGACCTGTGCCGCAACCTGAACCAATGTCATTGCGATCCGGACAAGGTCATCCGGCACCTCGGCACCTGTCAACTCTCGAGAACGATCGAAAAGATTTGCTGCCTCTTGCATATTATCAAGAAGAGCTGCTGCAACTGCAGCGTGACCGAGTGCAAGAGGATTGTCCGGATACGCTTCAAGAAATGCTCGACTCGTTACAGCTGCGTCATTAAACCTCTTGGTAGCCAGTTCAAGTTTTGTCCTCGTCGCAAGAAGACAAGCTTTTTTTGGGTGTTTTTCAAGTAATCGTATCACCTGCTCAAGCGCTGCTTCTGTCTGGTCGCCTTCAACGAGACGGTCTAACTGTTCGAGTTCCCCAAGTAACTCCGGGCAGCAAAACTTGATTTTCTTGCCAGTTCCACAAGGGCACAGGGAATACGGATCGAACGCCATAAAAATCTCCTAGCAAATCGGTAAGGGCATAAAGCTCTGCAAAACCATGATGGCCTCTTCACACTTTAGCAGACGATCCAGCATGCAGGAATTGGCCCATCACAAGCTCCGCACATTGCTGCTGAAGCGATAAAAAGGAGCCTCTGTTGAACACTTTATGCTTCGATGTGATACTTAAAGCAGGCGATAGACCAACAGGCGGTTGTGGCATGTCGTCCAGTTACCCATCCTCTCCTCCAACAAACGGCACGCCGTGCGTCAGCCACGCATCGTGATCGTCGATTCAGCCGGTCCGCAAGGCCTTGCCTACGGTAGGCTTGTCGCCCGACTGCAACCCCTTGAAGTTCGGCATACCTCACGCGTTGCCGAAGGCATCGATATATCTTACGAGGATGGATTTGATCTTGCGATTCTTGTTCTCCGAATTGGTGATTCGGATCTCACTACATTGGATCAGCTCGTTGAAGCAGATCCTGACCTACCAATTGTAGTTATTGGTAGTGACGACGGTGAAAAAACGGTCAGCGACTACCTGCGACATGGTGCCGCAACCTATCTGCCACTTGAGAGCGTAGATCACGACCTCGAAGAAATTCTTATTGAAACACTCGCGCAATCACGGCAACGTGCCACAGAACAAACTCTACGACGTGCTATCGAGCGTCCCTATTCGTTCGAGGATTTTCTAGGCGAGAGCCCTCCGATGAAGGCGGTGTATTCTCTCATCGAACGTGTCGCAACACGCTCTGTTGATATCCTGATTACTGGGGAAACCGGTACCGGAAAAGAACTTGTCGCTCGCGCATTGCATCGGAGAAGTCGTCGAGCGGCAGCCCCTTTTGTTCCAATCGACTGTGGTGCAATTCCAGACACATTGCTGGAAAGTGAATTGTTTGGACATGAACGAGGGGCTTTCACAGGTGCCGACACCCGACGGATTGGTCTGATCGAGGTCGCAGACGGTGGCACCCTCTTTCTTGATGAAATCGCTGAACTACCTCTTGCCCTTCAGGTGAAACTTCTTCGGGTCTTACAAGAGCGGCGTCTCAGACGAGTAGGTGCCCGAAAAGAAACACCCGTGGATGTTCGGATTGTTGCAGCAACATCTCGAGATATCGACGGCATGTTGGAGAATGGAACTTTCCGAAGAGACCTTTTCTATCGCATCAATGTCGTCAGAATTAGCCTTCCACCGCTACGCCAACGTGGTGATGACATTGGCTTACTCGCTGAATTTTTTGCCAGCCGAGCCGGACGTGAAATGGGACTCAAGGCAGGTAGATTTTCAGCTGATACATATCAGGTATTGCGGCACTATTCTTGGCCAGGAAATGTTCGTGAGCTTCAAAATGTTATCCGCCGGGCCATGGCACTCACTGCAGATGACGTGATTGGAGTGGATGACCTCCCGGACAATGTCGTCACAGTAGCAGGAAAGCACATGCCTGATACCTCCAATGAGCTGAAACAAAGCTCACCATCAAGTGGTGGCTTCTTCGCTCTGAAAGCCACGCATGTGGCTGAATTTGAGCAACACTACCTCTATGAAATCATGAAGCGACTTCATGGGGATGTCTCTGCGGCGGCAAAAGAAGCACACGTTCCTCGAGGAACCCTCTATCGCCTATTAAAGTCGCATAACATAGAGCCCTCTCGTTTCCGACACGACTCGAGCAACACTGAATCGGACTAGTATCTGCCCGGTCAGGCGCATTCATGACGTGACAATGCGCCCTATCTGCGCGAATCACAATGCCTGCCTGCACAAATCACAGCGCCTGCCTTTTTATGCTGCATAAGCAGCAACACAGTTATATTGTGAGGCATGAATGGGTCGAAACTGTCACATCTGCGCGACAGCACATTCACAACAGGCCCAAAAATCCCCTCAATAATCTATTTCTTTTTTATTTCTAAATGGCACGCTGCTTGCTACTCTATGTCTCTCAGGAACGCCAATGCATGGCGGACGCAAACCAACGGCGGCGGAACCGAGCGGGATGCACTTGTAAAGAGCACGTTAAAACTGTTTTGAGAAGGAAATAATCATGAAAAAAATTGAAGCGATCCTGCGACATTTTAAACTCGAAGAAGTCAAAGATGCACTGAATGAGATCGGTATTAAAGGAATGACTGTTACCGAAGTTCGGGGCTTTGGACGGCAACGCGGACATACCGAAACATATCGTGGTGCTGAATACTCCGTAGATTTCCTACCAAAGGTAAAACTTGAAGTAGTCGTCAATGACGGTGAGGCACAAACGGTTATCGATAAAATCATGAACGTGGCCCGAACTGGGCAGGTTGGCGACGGTAAGATATTTGTCTCTGACCTCGCTGAAGTGGTTCGAATTCGAACAGGTGAAACTGCCGGCGACGCCATCTAATTCGTCAAACCACTTACCGCTGCCATTATGCCGGTCATCTCTGCCTTTTCCACAGTTGCAGGGATGACCGGTTTTTTTATGAAACGTGTGCCTATGTGGCTGTGGCTATGGCTTTTTCATCCACCACACTCGGAAGACTTGTCGAGCCCATAAGATAGCGGTCACACTCTCGAGCAGCTTCACGACCTTCATTGATTGCCCAGACTACGAGGCTCTGCCCTCGGCGGCAGTCACCAGCCGCAAAAACTCCGTCAAGATTCGTCGCGTAGTTACCGTAGTCTGCTGCAAAATTTGTCCGTTTATCACAATCCATACCCAACTGATCCGCAATAATCTGCTCTGGACCACCAAAACCAAGTGCCAGAAGTATTATTTGGCACGGCCATTCCTGCTCACTTCCCTCAACGACAGTAAATGGTGGCCCACCCTCCTGTGGCTTGCTCCAATCGAGTCTGACCGTTTTGACTCCTCGAAGCTTTCCGGATTCATCACCCAGAAATTCAACGGTCTGTACAGAAAATTCTCGAGGATCACCCGCCAGTTGTTTTCCAGGGACGTCCGAGTAATCGAATCGGGCTGCAGCTTCTGTGTGACCGTAATCTGTTCGCAGAATTTTTGGCCACTGAGGCAACGGATTATTGGCCGCACGCTCCTCAGGTGGCTGCGGTACGATTTCAAACGTGACGAGGGACCGACAGCCATGACGTAATGAAGTACCAATACAGTCAGTACCCGTATCACCACCACCGATCACGATCACGTCTTTGTCTTTGGCACTAATATACTTCTCATCCTGATGTTTGGAATCAAGAAGACTCCGTGTATTCGCAGTCAGGAAATCCATAGCAAAATGAATACCTTTTAGGTCACGACCCGGTGTTTTGGCAAAGAAATCATTCGGCCGAGTGGATCCAACACAAAGTACTACCGCATCAAATTCAGACATCAGGCTCGCCGCCGGAATATCTTTTCCGATCTCAACACCAGTCTTGAAAACGATTCCTTCTTCAGCGAGCAAGTTGACTCTTCGTTGCACTACAGCCTCTTTGTCGAGCTTCATATTCGGAATGCCGTACATGAGCAGACCTCCAAGACGATCTGCTCTTTCGAAGACCGTGACAAAATGACCTGCTTGGTTTAGTTGTGCCGCGCACGCAAGTCCAGCTGGACCCGAACCAACCACAGCTACGTTCTTCCCGGTTCGCTCTACTGGTGGCGAGGCCGTAATCCATCCTTCTTCCCACCCACGATCAACAATTGAGCACTCGATCTGCTTAATCGTCACAGGAGGTTCGTGGATGCCAAGTACACAAGAACCTTCACACGGAGCTGGGCAAACCCGTCCCGTAAATTCTGGGAAATTGTTTGTCTCATGAAGTCTATCGAGAGCGTCTTTCCAATGACCTCGATACACTAAGTCATTCCACTCAGGAATGAGATTTCGTACGGGGCAGCCTGCCGCCATGTTTGCCATAAGGTCTGCGGTATGACAGAAGGGAACACCACAATCCATACATCGTGAGCCCTGATCTTGAAGATCGACGATAGGGAGATCGAGATGAAATTCATTCCAATCCCCAATCCGGTCAACTGGATCGCGTTCGTTATACGTCCTTCTATCAACTGTCATAAATCCCCGTGGATTTCCCATCGGCCAGTGTCCTTTCATCTTCAGCCGGTTTGAAATTCACCCCGGCTCTACTATATATGAGTCTCTTGCGTTGTATTTTTCTTACTTTGTAACCACTGACACTTCTGATTCTTCTGCCATTTCAGCAAGTGCTCGTTTGTAGTCGCGAGGCATGACTTTCACAAACTGAAAAAGTGATTGTTCCCATGATGCCAGAATGCCTTTAGCTACAGTCGAACCGGTATAATCTGCATGCTTCTGGATGAGTTCTTTGAGTTCTTCAATATCCTCAGTCGTCTCAACTGATTCAAGTTCAACGAGTTCCAGGTTGCAGTTCAGTCGAAGCGTATCACGGTCGGGGGCGAAGACGAATGCCGCTCCACCGGACATTCCCGCTGCAAGATTCCGGCCAGTTGGCCCAAGGATGACAACTCGTCCGCCTGTCATGTACTCCAATCCGTGGTCACCGACTCCTTCAACAACTGTGCAAGCACCACTATTTCGTACACAAAATCGTTCGGCGGCCATACCTCGGAAATATGCCTCTCCAGCGGTTGCTCCGTAAAGGGCAACATTTCCAATAATAATATTTTCTTCTGCAGCAAAGGTAGATTCCTTCGGCGGAGCAATAATGATTCGACCACCTGACAAACCTTTACCAACGTAATCGTTCGCATCACCAGACAACTCAATCGTAACTCCTGGTGCGAGCCACGCCCCAAGGCTCTGACCTGCCGACCCGACAACATCAATATGAATGGTGCCATCAGGTAGCCCGTTCTCACCATTTGCCTTCGAAACTTCATGGCTGAGCATTGTGCCAAATGCCCGATCAATATTTTCAATTTCCATCGCGAACCGCACAGGCATCTGCTCATGGATTGCAGCTAGTGATTTCTTGATGAGTTCATTATCAAGAACTTCTTCAAGACCATGATTTTGTGAAATCGTGCAATGCGTCACCGTATCCGGATGGGGACCAGCTGCAGGTGTAAGAATTGGCGTGAGATCAAGACCCTTTGCTTTCCAATGCTGCACAGCTTCATCAATTTCAAGAACTTCAACGTGACCTACCATTTCGTTTATGGAACGAAACCCAAGACTCGCCATGATCTCTCGGGCCTCTTCAGCAACAAGGAAAAGGTAATTCACAACATGTTCCGGCTTCCCTGAAAACTTTTTACGAAGGGCCGGATCCTGCGTGGCAATCCCAACCGGACAGGTGTTGAGATGGCACTTCCTCATCATGATACAACCCATCGTAATGAGTGGTGCTGTCGCAAATCCATACTCTTCAGCGCCAAGCAATGCTGCGATAACCACATCTCGACCAGTCTTGAGTTGACCATCGGTCTCAAGTCTGACTCGACTGCGAAGATCATTCATGACCAATGTCTGATGTGTCTCAGCAATACCAAGCTCCCACGGAAGGCCAGCAAACTTAATGCTCGTCAGCGGTGAAGCACCAGTACCACCATCGGTACCAGAAATTAAAATCTTATCGGCATGCCCCTTGGCTACTCCTGCTGCAATCGTACCCACGCCGACTTCCGACACGAGCTTTACGCTTATTGCAGCTGATGGATTTGAATTTTTTAGATCGAAGATTAACTGGGCAAGGTCTTCAATAGAGTAAATGTCATGATGTGGGGGTGGACTAATCAAGCCCACACCAGGGGTTGAATGTCGCGTCGCAGCGATAATCTTATTTACTTTATATCCAGGCAGCTCGCCACCTTCTCCCGGCTTCGCACCCTGCGCGATTTTGATTTGCAATTCATCTGCATTGGTTAAATACCAGCTTGTGACACCAAATCGACCCGAGGCGACCTGCTTGATATATGACCGCTTCGAATATTGATTTGTCAGAGACCTGGCTTTATCTGGGTCAAGATTTTCAAGCGTATTGAGCATTGCTTCATGCTCACCTTCAGGACGGCCATACCACTTAAAGCGTTCTGGATCTTCACCGCCCTCTCCAGTATTACTTTTCCCCTCGAGCACATTCATCGCTACAGCCAGTGTCTCATGGGCTTCTGCCGAGATTGATCCGTAACTCATCGCACCAGTACAAAATCGTTTTACAATTTCACGAGCTGGTTCTACTTCTTCAAGCGGCACCGGAGATCGGCTAGTTTTGAATTGAAGAAGCCCTCTCAAGAAGCACCGACGATGGGCATCATTGTTTACAGTGTCAGCGAATTGACGATACGCATCCCTGGATCCTGTCCGAGCTGCTACCTGGATCTGTGCAATCGTATGTGGGTTCCACGCGTGGGCCTCACCCTCTTTTCTCCAGTGAAACTGGCCGTCGTTCGGAAGTACCGATAAGGCTTTATCACTTCGTACTGGATAGCCGATTTCGTGCCGGCGAATTCCTTCTTCGGCGACAACATCAAACCCGACACCTGAAATCCGGCTTGATGTACCAACAAAACACTTCTCAATTATTTCTGGTGCGAGACCAACTGCCTCAAATATTTGTGCCCCCTTGTATGAAGCAAGCGTGGAAATTCCCATCTTGCCCATCACCTTTTTGATACCTTTGGCAACTGCTTTTCGGAATGCAGGCACAATTTTTTCATCACTGAACTCCTCTTCAAGGAGCCCATCAAGACGAGCCTGACGCAGTGCCTCAAATGCGAGATACGGATTGACGGCATCTGCCCCATAGCCTGTCAGCAGACAGAAGTTATGCACCTCACGAGCTTCTCCGGACTCAAGAACAATGCCAATCCGCGTTCGCAATTCTTGTTTTACAAGTGCGTGATGAACTGCTCCTGTGACAAGAAGAGAACTTACCGGAACACGGTCGTGATTCACGGCTCTATCTGACAGCACAACCAACGAATACCCGTCATGAATAGCCTGCGTAGCTTCCGCACAAATGCGATCAATCGCAGGCCGCAGACCCGCATCACCCTCGACGCGTGGATACGTGATATCAATAGTTTTTGTCTTCCAACCGCGATGGTCGATTGCCTTAATCGCAGCAATTTCTTCATTCGTCAGAATTGGATGCGGAATACAAAGACGGTGACACTGCTCTTCTGTTGCCTCTAAGAGGTTGCCTTCCGGCCCGATGAAACATTCAAGCGACATAATGATCTCTTCCCGAATCGAATCGACGGGTGGATTTGTCACTTGTGCAAAAAGTTGCTTGAAATAGTCGTATGGAAGTCGTGGCTTATCAGAAAGACAGGCAAGAGCCGCGTCGTTACCCATCGAACCAATCGGGTCTCGCTTCTCTCGCAGCATCGGCATCAACATGAACTGAAGCGTTTCTGTCGTATATCCAAACGCCTGCATTCTCTTCAAGAGCTCTTTACTCTCGTAGTGGGGAGGGCTGGCTTTTGCCGGCAGATCGTTGAGGTGAATTGCCTGGTTTTTGAGCCATGTCTTATATGGACGTTTTGTGGCGACCGATGTTTTTATTTCATCGTCTGCAATGATGCGGCCTTGTTCAAAATCAACCAAGAACATCTTTCCAGGCTGGAGTCGCCCCTTCGACTTCACCTGCTCTGGATCTACCTGCACAACACCTACTTCACTCGCCATAATCACACGGTCGTCGTGCGTGACGTAATAACGACTTGGTCGCAAGCCATTTCGATCAAGCACGGCACCAATATAATGCCCATCAGTAAAAGAGACCGACGCAGGACCATCCCAGGGTTCTTGAAGTGCCGAATGGTACTCGTAAAAAGCCCGCTTATCTTCAGGCATACTATGATGATTCTGCCAGGCTTCGGGAATCATCATCATGACAGCTTCTTGAAGTGTCCGGCCGGAGTGATACAGCATTTCGAGTGCGTTATCGAAATTCCCTGAGTCCGAACAGTCGGGCTCAACTACTGGGCAAAGCTTTCGAATGTCATCTCCCCAGAGATCACTCTTCATCACACCCTGCCGTGCAGACATCCAGTTTGCATTTCCTCTGAGCGTATTAATCTCACCATTGTGAGCCATAAAACGGCATGGCTGTGCTCGATCCCAACTAGGAAAAGTGTTGGTTGAAAATCGTGAATGCACCATCGCAAGGTGCGTCTTATAGTCTGGATCTTGTAAATCTTTATACAGGGGAATGACCTGCATGGAACGCAACATCCCCTTCCAGATAATTATGTTTGTCGACAGCGAACAAATATAAAACATCAGCTTTTGTGAAAGACTGCTTTCGACTCGAATTTGCTGGCTTGACCATTTTCGAATGACAAATAACTGTCGCTCGAACGCTTTCTGATCAAGTCCTGCTCCAGCCGCAATAATTACCTGATCGAAGTGCGGCATTGCACGACGAGCAGTCGGGCCAACGTCAGCTGCATCCGGATCAACTGGCAACTCACGCCAACCGACGAGCTTCTGACCCTGTTCGTTCACAATTCGATCAACAATTCCACGGCACTGTGCTCGCTCTGCCGGATCCGTCGGCATAAAAAAGACCCCACTACCGTATAAACCGCGAGCTGGTAGTTCCTGGCCCATATCTTTCTGAGCGATTTTTTCCATCAGCTCATACGGCAATCCAGTCAACATGCCTGCACCATCACCGGTGTTGTCTTCGCAGCCACAACCGCCACGGTGCTCCATGTGTTGAAGCATACGATCAGCATCGTCAACAATTTGCCGAGAACGCTCTCCCTTGATGTGGGCTATAAAACCAACGCCGCATGAATCATGCTCATTCGCTGGATCGTATAGTCCTCGGCTTTCCGGAAGTCTGATTGGAGGCTTCATTACGTATGTTCTCGTCTTACGGGTTTTAAATTTTTTTTCTTATCTATTTGTCGAGCTTGCAACCTGCCAGTGCCGTTCTTTAGACACATCGCAGTATTCGGACAATCGACGGAATCAGGCTGTTCCGACAATCGCCAGGTCACTGAGAACCTCTGGCGGGTGTTTTAGTTCTCGAAGTCCTTCATCGGCATCGTGTGCGTGGCCTCGTAATAAATCGAGAAACCTTCTCGCTGTTGGCGATAAAGGCTTTCCTCGACCACGAATGATGCCAAGCGGTCGAACTAATGGATTTTCAGTTAGCGGAATACTTATGAGGGAACCGACATCCGTCTCTCGGACAACCGTTGGTTCCGGCAACAACGCCATCCCAGCGTCAATCTCAACCGCTCTTTTTATTGTTTCAATGTTGTCAAATTCCATGACAACCGTCGGCTCTGCTCCTACAGATTCAATAGCTTTATCAATTTCTTGACGAATGACGAGATCGTGATCAAAGCCTACGAGTCGTTGCCCATGCAAATCGGCAAGTGATGCACTTTCTCTGGCAGCAAACGGATGGTTTGGTCCGCACACTAAGACAATTGGTTCTTCACGCCATGCTTCGGCTTCAATTTTTCGAGACCCACGCGGATAGCTCACAATTCCAACATCCGCCTGATCATTCTCGATTGCTTCGCAGACTCGCTGTGGATGCAGATACTCTAGCCGCACATTTGCCTTGGGATACCTCGCCATAAACTCCTGTACGTATTCGCTCATATGATGCAGACCGACCGAATAAATAGCCGCCACACGGACCCGCCCCGCCACATCTTCGTGGAGCGATCGCACTTCATCCTCGAGTGAGTCATACCGAGCCACAATATCTCGGCAGCCTTCAAAGAACACACGGCCCTCATGGGTGGGCACAAGTGGTCGCTTGGATCGCTCAATTAACTGAACTCCAAGGCGACTTTCCAGCTGGCTGACAACCTGACTGGCCACTGATTGAGACAAACCGTTATCTTCCGCAGCCCGAGAAAAACTCCGCCGAGTCACAATGTCACAGAAGATTTTGAGTGATTTGAGGTTCATAGTTGCTTACCTGTGCTACTGTTCGACACCTATTGCATGTACCGACAAAGCCGCCAGACGGCCGCCTTTATTGGCTTTCCAAACACCGTTTAACCGCTTCTCAGATACATAGCGGCTTGACGTCACTACTATTTAAAAATCAAATAGTGACAGCTTGGAGTATTTGATAAACCAATACAGCCTATCCGCTTGGCTCATTTCGTCAAGTTACCTGCCCTCCTCAGGGAATTTCTACTTATGGCATTACACACGCTCATCCCATCCCGTGCTCTCCAATCAAAAATCGCCCATTTACTCGATGATGAGTTGCCGCCTCTCGGTCCAGGGACCCCTCGCAGCCACCTTGAACAGCGACTCAGCAAGGTCACTCCGGAGGCTCTTTTTAAAGATCCAGTCATTGACCCGGACTCCGCAGCCTGCTGTCTTGCTGGCATCTGGCTCTGGAATGGATTCCTCGATCGTTCACATGAACTGAGCCAGAGTTTCGACACACCCGAAGCCGCCTGGTGGCACGGCATCATGCATCGTCGAGAACCCGATGCAAGCAATGCGAAATACTGGTTTCGAAAAGTCGGTGACCACCCACTCTTCTCCACTCTTGGTGAGCGGGTACGCCTTTATGCGTCGAAGGCTGACCTGCCAACTGAGGCACAGTGGCTTTCACAGTGCCAGCACTGGAACCCTTCTCAGTTTATTGACTCGTGTGAGACCGTACGCTGCGGTTCCAATGAGTCCCTTCACAAAATTTTCTGCGAGGTAGCTGCGATTGAGTGGTATGCGCTCTTTGAATATTGCCAACACCTTACCTGTGGCACTGAAAAAAATTGAAGCGACTTGAAGATGGAACACTGCATCAACGATTTCGAAGGGCTGACAAAATTATCTCTACTCTTTCACCCGCTCTAAGTATCCAGCGTTCCGAGTGTCGATTTTCACCAGTTGCCCCTGCTCAATAAATGCAGGCACCATAACTTCTGCTCCGGTCTCAAGTTTCACTGGCTTTGTCAAGTTTGTTGCAGTATTCCCACGAACGGCAGGTTCGGCATACTCAACTTGCAACACCATATGCTGGGGTGGCTCCATCGTAATTGGATTTTCATTGTAGAGCATCATGGAGCAAACCGTTCCTTCCTTCAGCCACCTCCATGCATCGTCAACTTGTTCAGATGATAACTCGTACTGCTCGTAATTATCGTTATCCATGAAGACAAACTGATCTCCCTGCTTATACAGGAATTGAGCATCTATTGTCGTAATGTCGGCAGTCTCGAGTGAATCCCCACTCTTGTACGTTCTATCAAGCAAAGTACCTCTCAGCAGATTGCGAAGCTTACATTTGTAAAGAGACTGACCCTTACCAGGCTTTACAAAATTGCATTCGATCATGATGTACGGATCACCATCAATCTGGACTTTCAGCCCCTTTCGGAACTCACTTGTGTTATACGAAGCCATCGAAATCGCACTTTCAATTCAAAGCAATAAAGGCGTTTAGTAAGTATGCCGCGACACTCAAACACAAGCCTCGCCACCATCATACCGCCTGTCAACGCTGATTCCACAGCCACCTGTTCCAGTGAACTATTTTTGAAGCACCCCCACCCTAAAGAAACTCCGCTATACACTGGAGAAAGTCGCTTCCCCACAATTATGACAACCGCCCCGATAACTTTTCTTATGGAAACATCGACAGTCCGAGTCATCGACAGAACAACTTCTCAGCCATCAGCGGTTCGGGAAGCTTGGAAACAGGAATTAGCCGAGGCTGTTCGTGACCCAACAGAACTTTGCACACTCTTAAATCTTGATCCGGTAGTGGCTCACCGCGCAGACAATACGAGCCAGAACTTTCCGCTGCTCGTGCCACGAGGATTTGTTTCACGGATGCAACAAGGTGATCCGAATGACCCTCTGTTGCTCCAGGTATTACCGCGACTAGAAGAATTGGATGACACACCGGGCTTTGTGTCAGACCCGGTTGGTGAACAGCCGGCTCGTCGAGGGACGGGGCTCATTCAAAAATATCACGGACGCTGTTTACTTCTTGTCACAGGTGGTTGCGCCGTGCACTGTCGGTACTGCTTTCGTCGGGAATTTCCTTACGCTGAAAGCGGGGCATCGCCTGCCAGTTTTGCAGATGCCGTTGCAGAAATACGGTCAGACCAATCAATCTCTGAAGTCATTCTTTCAGGTGGTGATCCTCTTCTGGTGGACGACCAGCTGCTTGAAACACTTGTGCACGACATCGCCTCAGTTCCACATGTCCGAAGGCTTCGTATCCATACACGAATTCCTGTGGTGTTACCGTCTCGTATCACGAAGCAATTGCTTCACATTCTGCACACAACACGATTGACCGTGTGTGTTGTTATTCATTCGAATCATGCTGCTGAACTTGATTGTGTTGTTGCAGAGTCAATACAGCGTATGGGCCAAGTTGTTCCACTTCTGCTGAATCAAGCGGTTTTACTGCGTGGCGTAAACGATACTGCCGAAAGTCTCATTCAGCTTTCTGAAAGATTACTCGATCTCGGCATCACTCCGTATTACCTCCATCTACTTGATCCGGTTCGTGGAGCGAGCGCTTTCGACGTTCCTGAACACGTCGGAGTGCAGCTTATTGAGGAATTACGTAATCGATTACCGGGCTACGCAGTGCCACGACTTGCTCGTGAGAACCCCGGAACACCCAGCAAGACATGGTTGGCCTAAATGTTGGCTAAAAACATGCCATACTACAAGAGTGAGTCTCGTCTGCAGATGTTCACTTTGATATGTAAAAGATACGAATTGCCCTCTCAGATAAGCAGGAAATGTCATGAAGGTTTTGATTGGTGTTGATGGATCACCTCTTTCACTCGATGCGGTACGTGTCGTCGGACACATTATCGACCCGAGTGAAGATCAGGTAGCAATCTATTTTTCACCGACAGAGCTTCAGCAGCGACTTCCAGAATCATCGTCTTCACTCGTGAGCCGAAGTGCGGCTGACCTCTTCGCAGAGGCACGTGCACTTCTACCAACAGAGTTTGCAAAACCGGTTGAGATGATTAGTAGTTCTGCATCTGCAGCTGTCGGCATCCTTGGGTCAGCAAGCGGGTGGCATGCCGACCTCGTTGCCCTTGGTGCCCGTAGCCACGGATCAATAGAACGTTTCCGTCTCGGCAGTGTTTCGAGGGCTGTTCTTCATGGTGTCCACCTACCCGTGCTCATTGTGCGTAGCCACCCACCAGAAGATGGTCCCTTTCGGACAATGGCCTGCCATCACCCAGCGAGTGCTGCAGCTGTCGGCGCAACGCTGAAGCAGCTTCATTGGTCAAAGGAAACTGACGGGACTGTTATCGGTGTGGCCGAGTCAATGCTCGCTGGTCCACTACCAAGCTGGCTCGAAAAACGTGTTCGTGATCCGGACACCGCTGCCATCGCACAGGCGTGGCAGGCGGAACATGATGATGAAGTTCATACACTCAGTAGCAAGCTCGAGGCTTTCCAGACAATCTTGCCTCAGTGTTTCCACGGCAAGCCTCCGATCATTGTCGAAGGCAACCCTGGTGACAGGATTCTAGAGCAGGCAAAAAAAGACCACACAGACCTCATCACCATCGGTCGAACTCCAACTGATAAACTCAGCCGCTGGTTACTGGGAAGTACTTCTGAGGCAGTCCTCTCGCATGCAGCCGCCAGCGTGCTTGTCGTTCCTGTTGAAAAATAAGCCGTCTCAGAAAAATAGCCCTAAAACCAAAGTGGGGGCGGTCTCTATTTGCTCACCATTTCAATATTGAACGTACCTCCATCTGACGGTGCGGTGTAAGTGAGCGATGACTTTCCTGTCTGATATGCCTCAGGAATCTTTACATTTGCTAATTCTGGTGGGCCTGAATAAGGACCAGGTTCATCGGCAAATGGAACTTCTACTGAAACTGTATATATGCCAGGATTAAGACCGATCTCGCCTGGCGCTCCATAAATGAAATAGCCACTTTGTAAATTTATACCGCCTTCGCCAACTGGCTTACCAGATTCTTGTGGTGTGAATTTTACTGTTAGACCAGACGGTAAAGGCTTCCCGTCGAGCGTGACCATTCCAGAAACCTCGGTACGGTCATGGCCTTTTGAACCGCAGCCAATGACGAGTAACGAGAAGAAAGAAAAGACCGCTACGAGCAATGTTCTTGGTAATCGAATATTCATAAAACTGTGTACTACTTTTGTTGAAGTTAAAACCTGTGACACATTGAACCAAACCTTCGAAACTGATTTAAAGCTTGTTGTTGAGAAACATAGGCGAGACCACCCGTGTGATCCCGCCGATGTGAATACGATCAGGAAATGTAAGACATCAATCGAATGAGGCTACGGCAGGTCGACAACATTGCCATCGTTCACCTGCATCAGATTGTCAAAAACAGTAGCATTTAAACTAAATGACAGGAATCTTGTAGAGCCATCAATCATGCTGACGTTTGCTCCACTGGGATGCTCCGACCCAAGTCCAACGTTTGGGATAGCACCTCGAAAGTGAAGCCCGGCTTTGTTAATAGCTGAGGAAGCACCCTGTCTTGCCAAAGTGAGAGATGGCGGCCCAGCTGCCCAAGCAACTCCAAGTGCATTCTCTACGTGCAATATAGAATTAGAGGTTCCGTCAATAAAATTTCTAAAACCTTGTCGATTTTCCCAACCGAAGGCACCCTGCCCGTCTACCGCATTCGTGTCCTGGGTCCAAGCGCCCGCTGCATTTTTAGGTCCAGCGCCTAAGTTCCCACGATAGCAGAGAAGGCCAGTCTGGGAGTCCGCTAATGGCGGCGGGGTTGAACCATTACCACCAGCCGATTTGAAGCAATTTCCATTGTCGTAATTAGTAGCACCAGATAGACCATTTTGGGCTACGGGTGTTCCATTAATTTTCGATGAACCGGTATATGAAGGACAATAAAAGGAATCGATTCGAACGTCACTATGGAGATTCGTTTGCGAACCGACACCGTTGTAGTCATTCCAGGAGTTTGGGTTTGGTCCAACAAAGTTCTGGGTAGCTGCCACCCAAGCGTCGTAAAGTGCGGACTGCTCAAGATAAGGTAGGCATTGCACTGTCCAGCCAACATGGCTTTGCCAAAACATGGCATTCAGCTTGTTTGGATTTTTGTCCGTTAAATTCCCACCTTTTCCATCGCTGTGGAAGACCGCGTACGGCAATAGATTGTCTGAGTTGCTGGCATTTTTATCCGCATAGTTTTGTACGGCTAATGCATTTTGCTTCATGTTATTTGTGCACGACGACCGTCGAGCAGCCTCACGAGCTTGTTGTACTGCAGGTAACAACAGACCGACAAGAACGCCAATGATGGCGATCACAACTAAGAGTTCAATCAGCGTGAAGCCAGATTGTCTCTGCACAATGTTTAGATTTCTCATAGTATTTCCCTAATGAAAAAATAAAAGACCCGAATAATTATTATGCAGAAAGCAACTTTTGCGGGCTATCGTGTAAACACATGACAACCTGGCAAAAAACAGAACGACGCGTGTTATTCTAAGAATTGAATCGCTTGTAAGCCTTGCGAAACAGGGTCGCTGTTTGGTCTCAATCAATGGCACTTAGAAAAGCACGAGGAAACTGATAGCTGGGAACTATTCGTGATCTCTATTTGCTCACCATTTCAATATTGAACGTGCCACCATCTGACGGTGCCGTATAGGTGAGAGAAGACTTTCCTGTCCGATGGGACTCGTCGGGGTCATCGCCACCGACTCAAAGACTTTTTAGAGGGACTTCAACGGTGCCGCCCGACGGTGGCACCGTCACGACCGCGTCCGATGTGTCAGCCGAATTGTAACGAATCGGGATTAAACTTTTTGGCGGAATAACTTTCCCCACTTTCTGAGTATTGAGGTCATATCCATCGGACCCAAATCCGTCCGTGGCAGTGACGACGGCTATGTAGTCACCAGGACTGAGAACAAGCTCAAACCGACCATTACTTTTTTCAAGCCTATTACCTGCAACCTCTGTGCCCTCTTGGGCGACGAAGCTGATTGCAAAAATCCCCTCGCCGGAAAATATAAGCGGCTCATCATCGACCGTGA
>JABAAH010000033.1:26620-28780 GCA_014238855.1 Planctomycetota bacterium | reverse complement strand
AAGTTGATAAAGAGCTCAAAGTCCAACAGAAAGCTAAACAGGACTATGCAGGAACATGGCGAATCGAAACGATTGCCTCGAAAGGCAATATGTCGGAGCCAGATAAACGAATTGTTGTCGATAATAAAGCAGATGGAACATGGACCTTACTGATAGACGACGAAGAGTTCAGTAGTGGCACAAACTCTTTTTGTTCTCTCTGTGATCCACAGGAAATCGATATTTCAATTACAGGCGGACAAGGTGAGGGAAGTGTTTTGCAGGGAATCTATGAGATTGAAGAGTCGACACGACGACTCTGTTTTCAGAGCGGTACCGGTTCGCGACCAAATAGTTTTGAGTCACTGTATGGGGATGAGAGTGTTGTCGTGACTTTTGTTCGTGAGTAATTGTGGAACCGATGGTATCTGGGGTATGGCAGCATGTGACGGAACAGTTCAGAGAGAGCATTAAAATGTTTTTAAGGCAATTTGTTGTTTGTGTATTCTTGGCAGGTGCACTTATCTTGGATGTTGAGAACACACACGCTGAACACTCCGGTAGATTTGATCTCATGGCCATAGAAAAGCCTCGTGTTCTTCAAAAAGCAAATGACTATCTTCACGAGGAGCCGCAGACAGTCACGTCTTCGCAATGTGAAAGAAGTGCCGGTGGACCCCATGATTATTACTCAGAGGGTGATTATTGGTGGCCTGACCCAGAGAACCCAGAGGGTCCCTTCATTCGGCGGGATGGTGAAACATATACCGATCTTTTTTTAGATCATCGATTGGCAATGATTCGGCTGAGCGATATTGTGGGCTGCCTGACTTCGGCGTATCTCATCACACAAGATGAGCGATATGCTGCACACGCCGTCAGGCATCTTGATGCATGGTTTGTTAAAAACAGTACAAAGATGAACCCGAATCTGCTCTACGGGCAGGCTATTCAGGGTCGTTATGAAGGGCGAAGCATTGGTATTATCGATACGCTTCATCTCACGGAGGTTGCTCGAGGTGCCAAGCTTTTGTGTTCATCATCATCATTTTCAGTGGAACGCCAGGCTCAGGTAAAGCTGTGGTTTCGGACGTATCTGACATGGATAAATACCCATGAATACGGCGTCCGTGAAAAAAATCACCCAAACAATCACGGTGTGTGCTGGTCGCTTCAGGCAGCTTCTTTTGCAGATCTCGTAGGCGACGAAGAAATTCTGCAATGGATTCGAGAACAGTTTAAATCCGTTTATGTGCAGAAGATGATGGATGAGTCAGGAGGCTTTCCGGCAGAACTTGCACGCACAAAGCCCTATGGATATTCGCTCTTTGTGATTGACGCCATGGCCGGAGTAGCTCAGGTCGCATCTACGAAAGAAAATGATCTGTGGATGTTTCAGTTGCCAGATGGACGTGGCATGCACCGTGGCATGAAATTTATTGTGCCGTACATCGAGAATAAATCTTCATGGCCCTTTCCGCATGACGTCATGTATTGGGAAGAATGGCCAGTACGGCACCCCTGCTTGCTCTTTGCGGGGCTCCAGTACCAGGATGATCAATATCTCAATGTCTGGAAAAAACTTGAAGCAGACCCAGAAACATTTGAAGTAAAAAGAAATTTCCCGCTTCGACATCCGCTACTATGGGTTCGGAACAATTAAGTGGGTACATATTTTTACAAGTCAATCAAGATCTGGTGTTGTAGGACTTCAAGAAATTGTTGGCAATGGAAAACAGTTATGACTTCTTCAAGAACCCAACCTATTGATGAGTTGCTTTTGGTAGCCCTTCAATGTCAAGTTCAATCACAGTGGCAATTTTATCAGCCATAGTATCGCCCACAAAAACCGTGACATGTTTATCATCACACATCACACGGAGAGTGTCACCATCAGCAAGTTTCCGAGCAGTTGCTAACTTCTTCGTAATGACTGGCACAATGAGTTTGCCATCAGTTGGCCAATCAAAGACGTGTAAATACAAACGTGTTTTGCCGCCGGGCAGAGATTTTTGTGAGCAGCGGCCCCAGCTGAGCTTTTCAAATGGACTGGCCTTCGTGCCGTAGATGGATGCACCATTAGTTTTCATCCAGTCGCCGATGACTTGCAGAGACTCGATACTTTCTTCGGGGACACTACCATCTCCCTTGGGTCCGATATTAAGCAAGTAATTGCCACCT
>JABAAH010000033.1:25199-26140 GCA_014238855.1 Planctomycetota bacterium | reverse complement strand
AACAGGTATGCATATTGATCATGATGCCAGTCAATGACGGAGTGATAGAACCCTACGCGTAATCCCTCTTTCTGACATGCATCAACAATTTCTCTGACAAGATCTCGATTGAGTACAGAGCCTGCATCAAAATCACTCACCTTGGAATCATGCAGTGCAAATCCATCATGATGTTTTGTGGTAAAGACGAGATATCGGCAGCCCGCGTTTTTCGCCATCTGAGCCCACTGACTGGCAAAATCTGCTTTTGGCTGAAAGAGGGGAATAGCATTTTTGGCATATGTCTCTGTATCAGCTTTAACACGTTGTTGTATCCACTCCATGCCGCCTTTCGTTGCTACCGGTTTACCTTCCCAGGTGCCCGCCAGCCCAGAATAAAGACCCCAGTGAACAAACATGCCAAACCGCGCTTCGCGCCACCACTGCATGCGGAGGTTTCTCTGCTGAAGTGACTCGGCTGTGGAGGAGGCTTTTTCAGCAGCCCGTCCAAGACTTGGGAATATGAGCACAATTAAAAAGAGGGAGAAAAGAATATAACGCTTCATCATAAGGAAGCCTTTCCATGTTTCGAAGAATGCTCTGCTCGAATGGTGTTCTGGAAACTCCATTCGAGCAGCTAAGTCTTTATTCACTATTTCTCATTTGATTGGACTGATTGTTTATCATGCGACTGCTTCGCTGCCTTTGGTATCGATGTGCAAAGGAAATCATCTCGTATCGCATGGTAATACATGTAGTTTAACAGACGGCACGGCACATTTTTCTCATTCCACCAAGACCATGTTGAGTGAAGGTATTTTACCTGGTCAGGGAAAAGATGAAGTACATAGTGAGGCGTTCTATTGCTCGGAATGATTTTCAACAACCTTTTGAATCCATGTTCTGACCTGATCACGATAGATGCTCGGGCGATGCATCCATAAATCAGTATGTGAATGCAG
>JABAAH010000033.1:0-25091 GCA_014238855.1 Planctomycetota bacterium | reverse complement strand
ATGTTGTCCACATACAAGGACAGGCCTTCCTCGTAATCGTGAGAGACGGTGGATCGCTGATTGGCGGTTGCTTTCGGGATATGGCCATTGTTTTGCACCGTCAAAATGATCATGCGTTATGACGGCCTTCCAGAGCCTTGCGACTTCATCGTCAGCGAGCCCTATGTAACTGGTTGCAATTGCCCCGCGAGAGAATCCACAGATGAGTAGGTTCTCCGGATCACCACCAAACTCTTTGCAGATGCGAGGAACATTTTGTTTGCAGTAGTCAATTGTTGACTGCCGGTCTCCCCACCATGTCACTTCATTATGTTCTTTATTCATGGCGATAAAGGGCATGACAACCCAGATAAATTTACTGCCACCACTGATTCCGTATCCAAGGTTGGCATCTTTCACCTCCCCGCTTCCTTTTCCTGGAGGAAACTTGTTGCCTGTGTACTCAACAAGCACTGGATACTTTTTGCCGGGCAGCCAGTTTTGTGGAAGCCAGTTTTGTGGAAGATAGAGCGAGTGATAGACGTCAGTGTCACGATATTCGGGGGCTTGCTGCCAGACTCGCTTTCCTGCTGCTGGTGCTTCGTGAGTCATTGGCGGGGTCACAAGATCAGCTGCCCTAGCCTGTCCAAGGCTCAAAGCTGCTGCAGTGAAAGCAAGAGTGGTTCGCAGGATCATGTCAGGCTGAGTCAATCAGTTGGTACGAAGAGTGTTTGATGTGAATCTACTTCCTTTTTGACTCCTTATAAATTGGAAGTACGATCTTAGAACAGGCTGCTCACGGGCATTTGTTGTTTCGTGGAAATCAGATAGAAAACCAGTAGATGCTATTTTTTGGAATGAGGTAAACCTTTTTCTATGTGTGCTCAAAAAAAATGTCGATCTTCGGCTGAGAAGGCTGATAAATACAAATGTTATCTCAAGTCAGTCCAGTCCCCCGAACACGAAGTTGAATTCTTTGATAAGGCATTCAAGGATGAGTTTCATGCAAAACCAACAACCCTACGTGAAGATTTTTGTGGCACATTCTCAGTGTGTTGTGAATGGGTAAAGCTTGGTAGGCAACGTACATCTCTTGGTGTTGATCTGGATCCAGAGCCCTTAGCATGGGGTGAGAAACATATTCTTTCGAAGCTTCAGCCAGCGCAGGCTTCGCGTGTTCGTATACTCAAGAAAGATGTCCGTGAGAAAACACGACCGACAGTCGATGTTTTGGCAGCACAGAACTTTTCCTTCTGGTTATTCAAAACACGAAAAGAATTATTAGAATATTTCCGTGTTGCCAGATCGAACATGAGTCGTCAAAGCATCATGGTGATGGATATGATGGGCGGCGGTGACTGCTATGCAGAAAATATGGTTGAAAAGAAAGTTATTAAAAAAGGGAAAAAAGGATTTAGCTATCACTGGAAACAGGTTCAATTCAACCCTGTGACACACGAAGCAGATTTTTCAATTTCATTTAAATTTGCTGATGGCAGTAAACTGCAAGATGCCTTTAAATACAATTGGAGATTCTGGACAATTGCAGAGGTTCGAGAACTACTCGAAGAGGCTGGTTTCTCAAAGTCATATGTCTACTGGGAGGAAGAAGACGAGGACGGCGAAGAGACTGGTGACTGGATCAAAGCCGAACAGGCCGAAAGCTATCCAAGTTGGTTGTGCTACATCGTTGCTGTAAAGTAAACACGACTCATGTATGAAATTTCTCCTGAAAGGCTTCATCATAAGTCTTTAGAGTGTTCGTGATGTGTCCAAGGTCTTTGAGTGCCGCGCCGGTATATGTGAGTAGCCGGTACATGTGAGCAGCAGGTACATATGAGTAATAGCGTCTCCATAAAACCTGTTGGCAATCATGTGTCCACATGGGGTGAGGGCCCACGATTTTGGAATAATTCGTTGTTTTATGTTGATATAGAAGGACACGCACTCATTCGTCTGTGTCTCGATCCAATACATGAGGACGTATGGGACGTCGGTGAACGCATTGGTACAGTTGCCCCGACACATGACGGTGGTTTGTTGTGCGCTGGCGATTCGGGCATTTTCAGTTTTCACCTCCAGGGGACTGAAAAAAAACTGCTTGTAGACCCTGAAGCACATAAAAGGCCTAACAATCGATTTAACGATGGCATGTGTGATCCTTCGGGACGGTTCTGGGCCGGCACAATCAGCACTACAAAGCAAACGGGAGACGCGTCACTCTACATGCTTGACCATGAGGGGTGTCTCCACAAAAAAATTCATCATGTGACAAACTCGAATGGAATTTGTTGGAACGCAACAGCTTCATTCATGTATTACATAGATACACCAACAAAAAAAGTGCTGACGTATCCTTTCGATAACACAACCGGAAATCTTGGTACACCGACGGAACTTATCGACACTGAGGCGGCAGGCATCGAAGGGTCACCAGATGGTATGACTATTGATGTTGATGGGAATCTCTGGATTGCAATGTGTCATGGTGGTGCGGTGATTCAAGTTGATACTCAAGCAGGAAGCATTGTGAGAAAGATTTCTTTCCCGTGTGTGGAAACAACTGCGTGTACATTCGGCGGTGCTCATTATGACAGACTCTTTGTAACAACCGGACTTCACAAGACTCTGAGAGAGCCTGATGCAGGAAAAGTATTTGTTATTGATGGTCTTTCGACACATGGTTTTCCGGTGGTTCCTTATAAGGGAAGCATTTGATGGCACCGTATTTCAGGTAAACCTGAGGGAGACGTAGGAGTCGTATACCAATGAGATACATACTATTTGTGTACTCGCTGATCTTGTTTGCCCACGCATCAAGTAGCACCGCACATGAACTCACACTTGAAACGATTCCTGGACACGGGTGCTGGGTTGATCCCCGAGTAAACAAAAACCGTCTTGAAAGCTTTCAAGTCACAGCATGGTTTGAGCAGCAGTTACTCGGTGACGGCCTTGCGTATCAGCGGCGGATGGCGTCATTGCATGATACAGGACGTCGGGCTCTTCGGATCGATGTCCGAAACGTTCTGAAAGAGGCCAATCAATTGGCTGTCGAAAAGGCTGGTCCGGCTCTCAAGGCGCTCAAAGCATCCGACGTCATTCAAGACGTTACATATCATTGGATTGTGAATGGTTTTACCTGTACGACAGATAAGAATGGCATCGAGGCAATCCAACAAATTCCAGGTGTGCGATGTCTTTTCTTTGTCGGTCCTGTCCGCAAGAGAAACACTCCAATTATAAAAAATGTGCAACCAGAACATGAAGATGAATCGGTACCATTTCAGTTAGATGACGTGACCCCTGCGTGGTATATCAAAGCACTCCGTGCTGATAAGGCTTGGAGTTTATATAACGCAACAGGGGCAGGCGTGCTTAATGTCATTCATGATGGCAATTTTGTTATGTCACCGACTATTCTTTCAACCCGATATCGGAATCAACAGGAACAAGCCAATGGACTCGATGATGATGACAATGGCCTCATTGATGATCTGCATGGCTTTGACTTTGACCGTCAAACTGGTGATTTGCTGCGACGCGGGTCAGATGACATAAACACAATTGATAGAAAACTTCTCCATGGTCATCAGTGTGCTGCCATTATCTGTGGTCGCACAGCAGGAATGCCTGCTCGACAGTTTGGTATTGCGCCGGATGCTCGGTGGGCGGGTGTGCTTGCAGGTCAATGTTTTGAACAAGCTTTAGAGTGGGCAATCGAACACGATGCCGACACGTATAGCATGAGCTTCTCACGAGCAAATCTGGGCGAGTACCGATCACACTGGAGAAAAGCGTGTGAGCATGCATCGCTCTGTGGACTGCATCTTGTATCTGGCGCAGGAAATTATGCAAAAAAAGATTCGGCTCAATACAAGCCAGTGCCTTTACAGATGCCAATTCCACAAGACATTCCTTTTGCGGTCTTCGCTGCTGCAGGTGTGCAGCGGGATCTATCTCGAACACCATTTTCCAGTCAGGGACCAGTGGATTGGAATACATATCACTATAAAGATGGGCGAGTGAAGAAGCCTGAGGTTGCAGCGTTTAATTATCGTTTGCCGTTAATTCAGCCAAACGGTCGGGTTCTTGGTCAGGCAGCAAGTGGAAACTCATTTGCAGGACCCATGCTCTGTGGAACTATTGCACTCATGCTCTCAGTCGATCCAGATCTTCATCCATGGGAAACCCGCGAGATTCTTATTGATACAGCTCGCGATATTGCTGAGGAGGGCTATGACTATCAAACAGGATACGGTCTTATTAATGCTGAGAAAGCAGTTGCTGTAGTCGTTCAACGAGTACAAAAATGAATATTGGAAAGTGAATGATACGTAACACTCTCTGTGCTTTTTTCGATCGTACGTAGGAAAGGATATCACCCGTGCTGTACTGTTTTGTGCTAGCTGCTAGTTTCATCTTTTGTTTCATTCAGACTCAACAAGTTGATGCTGAGCAATCACATCTTGTATTCCTCACTGCGGAGCAAGAGTATCAAACAGAAGAGACACTGCCTGCATTTTGTAAGCAGTATCTTCAGAAGTGTAAAGTCAGCTTTGTGTATGCACTTCCAGATGATCCCAATACGTTTGCTGATATTGAGTTGGTAGATTCAGCAGATCTCCTGTTCGTGAGTGTGCGGCGAAGAACATTACCACCGCAACAACTTAACCATATCCGTCGCCATGTTCAGGCTGGCAAGCCTGTCATTGGAATACGTACAGCCAGCCATGCTTTTTGTTTACGGAATGAAGAACCGCCAAAGGGACTTGATGCGTGGCCAGAATTCGACAAAGTCGTATTTGGTGGCAATTATACGAATCATTACAAAAACCAATTTATTGCAACGATTCAATCTGGTCAGCCCGATTCTCTTGTTGGAAAAAATCTTTTATCAGGAATTAAAAAAGACCTTCCGTTCGAGTCAGGTGGCTCGTTGTATCGCGTCTCACCACTTGAAGAAAAAACAGAAATTATTCTGCACGGTGTTGTTGAGGGATACGCCCCAGAACCTGTTGCTTGGACGTTCCTTCGTACTGATGGAGGAAAATCCTTCTATACATCCCTCGGGCACGTGGATGACTTTCATGGCCCTGTGTTACCTCGGCTATTAGCGAATGCCATTGAGTGGTGCCTGCATGATTGACGCTTCTCTTTCTCGCATGTCATTGATTTGTCTGATAGCCATGTCATCTTGGTGTCCATCTGCATTTGGAGCACCAGAGGTTGCGTGGATCTCAGGGTGGGGAACAGCACAAGAGGATCATGTATTTGAGGGCGTGACTCTACAAGATAGAGAATTCTGTATCGTCGGTAAATGTGGCGAACCACATTCATCGCAAACGGATGGATTTGTCATGAAAGGAGACGTCACGGGGAAGCAACAATGGCAGACACTATTGGGTGAACGTGGCTGCCATGATGAGGCCCGCTGTATTGTTGAAGTCAGGAACGGTTTCCTTATTGGAGGTACAGCCGGTGTTGGTAGAAACTTATCGAAAGCGTGTCTCTGGAAGTTGAGTTCCACTGGTAAAATAGAGTGGAAAAAGATTCTTGATCATACGAAAAATGGTGCGATTCGAGGTCTCGACGTTGTAGATGATGAGTCACTTGTTGCGACCGGATACATTCGGAGTGACGAGCATGTCATTCCATTTATTTCTGATGAGTCCGTCGGTATTGTTTTAAAAATGAACGTGAGTGGTGAAATAGAATGGCAGAAAGAGCTACCATTTTCTCAAGGGAGTAAAATTTCTGCGAACCAAAAACGAGGCACTATTACTATCTGTGGTACCGCATGGCGAGTTTCTTTGAACAGCGAACACCAAGATGCCTTCCTCGTTCAGTTCTCATCTCAAGGTGAAAAACTGTTTCAGTGTTTCTATGGAAGTGCTGCGATGGATCAATGCTTTGACTTTGATACGTTAGCAGACGGTTTTGTTCTTGCAGGGCATACAGTTGGTCGAGAAAGTGAAAACTGGGATGTATGGCTTATAAGAACCGACAGTGAAGGCAAGATGCTGTGGCAGCAGACGTACGGTCAGTTGTCTGGTGGAACGAGTAAAAAGATATTTGATGAGTGTTACGGGGTTCAGCAGACTTCTGACGGTGGTTTTGTGCTTGCCTGTGGGTCGGGTATTGAGCCGGATAATGTTGCTTATGAAGAGTCATTTGATACGATTTGGGCCGCATGCTTGCTTAAGACGGACGGTCTCGGAGTACCATGCTGGACGTATGTATTTCACCAACCTGAAAGTGGCCATAATGCATGTGAATGGGTTATTCCTTTTGGCGACAAAGAGTACCTTATGCTCCTTGATAGTGATCACTTAGGCGATGCTGAACCCTCGAACGTTGGGTTCATACATCTGCACGATAAATAATGGAGCAGTTGTTCACACAGAGTTTGTATTTTTACTACAAGAACCACATCTTTTGCTTAAAAGTGTGAGACATAGAAGAGAGATTCAAATGTACGTACCATGTCAACAAAAACAGGACACAGCGATCCGCATGCAGCATCTTTTCTGGAAGGTTAGTGTTACGATAGCCATGATGATCATGGTTTACGGTGAATGTACACGCGCATGTGCACAGCGGCCTGGTGGTCGTAGAGGGTCGCAGGGTCGCGCAGAAAAATCTCTTTCTGAACCGTATCGAGGTATTTGGTCGGGAGGTGCATTGGAAAAAGATCTCTTCTCCATCAAATCAACAGGCGTCACAACACAGCCTGTAGTTGATGCAGCGACTGCGTTTCTAGATGTTCTTAATGATGATCAGAGGAGTCGTACAACGTTCCCGGTGGATGATATCGAGTGGCGAAGCTGGGACAACAGGCATTTTTATAAACGCCGTGGAGTGGGATTCGATGAGATGGATGAGCACCAGAAGAAACATGCTTTTGCACTTCTCAGTGCAAGTCTGAGTGCGAAAGGCTTAAAGCTGTCTCAAGATATTATGAAACTCAATGGAACCTTAGCTGAACTCGTTGACAACTTCGAAGAATATGGAGAGTGGCTTTATTGGATCACTATCATGGGAGATCCTTCGTCAGCAGAGCCGTGGGGATGGCAGATTGATGGTCATCATTTAATTATTAATTATTTTGTCTTGGGTGATCAGGTTGTCATGTCTCCTGTTTTTGTTGGTAGTGAACCAATTCGTGCAGTTTCAGGAAAATTCAAGGGAACTGTTGTTATGCAAGGCGAGCAGGATAAGGGCCTCGCTTTCATGCGTTCATTAAATAAACAGCAACAGCAGAAGGCTCTTTTGAGTTCATTAAAAAATCAAAACAATGCCGTTGCCCAAGCATATCGCGATAACATTGATCTTGAGTATGTAGGTGTAAATGCTGCCGAGTTATCTAAGATTCAAAAACAAAGCCTGCTTGAAGTGGTAAAAGAATATATCGGGAATATGGATGATGGTCATGCTGAGATTAAAATGCATGAGGTCGAAGCACATCTTGAAAATACTTGGTTTGCATGGGTTGGAGAGACTGCTGATGACAGTGTTTTTTATTACAGGATTCAGAGCCCCGTATTGTTGATCGAGTTTGATCATCAGAGACGGGTTGCACCCTTTCGTTCTGAAAAACCGTCACGAGATCATATTCATGCTGTTATTCGCACACCAAATGGAAATGATTATGGTAAAGACATTCTTCGGCAGCATATTGAAGAACATCATATGACTCAGTAGTCAGTCAACACCATCGTGGTGTGATGGATTTCAAGTGAGTGAAAAAGAGCCGAATCCTAGGGTGTCTTTACGTCCACGGCTATTGGCGTGTTGTTGTCTCGATAGTCATTCAGTGCTTTTACAGCATCATGAAGGCCGGGTCGATCTGCGAGTCCGTCACTAAAAAATCCTTGTTTCACACCGGACGTACCGAAACCTTTTGGAGTATCAACTGGGTTGCACCAGAAAACACCAAGTATGTAACTCGTGTTGAGGGCAGCTTTCACATACTCAGCGTATGCTTTCCCAGCAGCCACAGAATCGTCCGCAAGTTTCCATGCATAAATATTTTTATCACCATCCTGAAATCGAATGGCAAAGTCACATAAGAGAATTGGCTTGCCAGTACATGCATGAATTTCATCAAGTTTCTGTTGTGGGAATGACTCCATGAAGTATGGCTGAATGGCTATGGCATCCACATATGGCAGCATCTCCTCGGCAATGGCTGGATCGAATGTTTGGAATGAAAAACGATCACCAAAGATCAGATGATCGGGATCATACTTTCTGTTCGCTGTGCCAACGATGCGAAAGTATTCCCGTGCAATCAAACGAAGGAAGGCTTGGTCCTGTGATGTGGTCGCGTCATCCGTCCACGCCTTTAAAAAGTCTTGGTATGCTCGCTGGCCGGGTGCATCCGCAGGCAGTGACCGAATAAAATCAACCCAGTTGTTCCCGGTCGAATTGTTGAGAGGCCACGCGCCGAGGTCAGTCCAACAATAACCAATAACGTTCTCCGGATGTTGGAGGCTTTTTTCACAACTTGACTTCACTCCAGCCTCGAGACGATTCTGCTCCTTTGGATCAAAAACATCCACGAAATGAAAACTTTTTTTGTCTCGATATGTTGAAATAGGAACAAGATGATTCCAGCTTTCGACATAGGGCATGTCACCTCGCAATTGTTCAGGACAGCCGTATCCATACGCGTTAAAACCAAGTCGCTTACACGCAATAGAAAACTCTGTGAAATCAAACGCGCTACGGTTGTTGCTGGCATGTGTAATGCCGTGAGCAAAGAATGGATCACCCTGTGAGTCCACAAGCCAATCTCGTCCATCAATTGTGGTGAGACTGATAGATTTCGGTGTGGGATATTCTGCGTGAACGGACTTGGTAAACAAGCCAATCAAAATCAAGCTTAAGAACGCCAAGGAAAATTTCATTGAAGTCCTTTTTAAATATCAATAGAAAGAATAGATCGTTTCGAATGCTTTCATGGTTTCCAAAAAACCATGAAGCTCAAAGGACATCTGTTCAAAGTATAGAAAGTATAGAAAGTATAGAAAGTATAGAAAGTCTACTTCTTTACAGTGGTAGTAACTGTGTATTTCTCCATCCTTGAACACCATCAATTTTTAGCCGAGGACCAGTAATTTGCATTTTATAAATTGCAGGCCTTTCTATTTCGAGCTTCCAATGTTGATTTCTCAAAACCGATTTAATGCTTTTTTCGTTCCTTCTCGAATGTGTTGCGACAAACATGTACGCTACTTTTTCTGAAAGAGTTGTTAAGGAATTCTCGATGAGATTCCTTTCACCACCCTGAATATCAAGATGAAGAAGGTCGATAGTGTTATGTGTCCCGATAACATCTTGTAATGAAAGCATCGGTAAAGCAGTGTATTTTCCCGAGTGAACTGCTTCTTCTTGCTGTTGTTGAGAAGCAGAAAAAATGGGTTCTAGACCCCAGTTCTTGCCAATCACTGTTTGTTTTGGAAAAAGGGCTACACCATTGGTCGCTGCAGCAATGCCATGGTGTAGTTCCAGATTTTTACTTGATATGCCATTTAACTGGCATGTTTCTTTGGCGAAATCGATGTGATGGGGGTCGCCCTCAACACCAATAAGTTCATAGTCAAACCCTTTGTTGCGTGCCGCAACTGCCATATTGTTAAGCCAACATCCCCATCCGCAGCCCAGTTCAACAATAGTGAATGGTGATTGAGCAAGGTCAAGTGCCCGAAGGCAAGCCCCCCATTCGCTCATGCACGCATGCCAATTTCCTGGGATAGGAATAGGTTCTACATCTCCCTCTTTTCCCACTACTGTTTTATCGAAATAGGAAGGCTTCACAATTGTTCCGAGGAAGTTGGTGAGGAATCCATCTCGTGGTACTAGCGATTCTTCGGCATGGTTTCTAATTGTTTCATTACAATCAAAAGTTGCTGAATAGCTGTGATATAATTTGTGATATCTCTCGGATGTTAGTCGAAGCCATTCCATGTTACGGTGCCTTTATAAAAATGTTATCTTTCATTCGGATCTGAATATAGTGTTTAGGATAAATTGTGTTCGTATTTTTCCTCGCCTGGTTCTATCAGCCGAGTCAGTCTAAGGCAGCCTTGGAAAAAGAGTTGCTGTAAGTGGTGAATAGAAAGGATAATTCACAGATACGTTTTAGTACTGCTCTTCGAAGGAATGTCTTTGCATTTCGTGTGTTATTCAAACATTTAATGATGAGGACGGCGATTTACATCGACCAGAAAATCTGAGAAGTTTTCTATGGTGATGTTATCTCAGTAATCGCGAAATTTTTTTGACAAAGTAGAAAAGACTTGTGGCCCGTTTTGATTTAGATATCAAGGACTCCAGTGCTCGAGCCAAAACGGTCTGCTTTAATATCCATAGCTCGTAAAAGAGCTAGAAATAAGTTGCACAATGGAACATTATTTATTTTGTTGTGCTGAACAAACCTTCCATGATTGAATCCTCCGCCAGCGAGAATGACTGGAAGATTTCTTGGGTCATGGGCGTTCGCATTCCCTAGATTGCTGCCAAATAGGACCGTGGTATGGTCAAGTAAATCTGACCCATTTTCGGTTGGCTGTTTCATGACATCAAGAAATTCGCTCAAGCACGTAAGTATTTCCGTTTCAATAATCTTGAGTTGTGCGATTCTCTCCGGGTCTTGTCCATGATGAGAAAGAGGGTGATGGCCATCGGACACACCTTCAATCTTCGGAGTGCCATGATTACTTTGAATGACCACAGATATCACGCGTGATGAATCTGTCTGGAGAATAAGTGGAATGAGGTTGAGAAGCGACCGTACACGACCAACTAAATCGGACGGGTCGGCAATGTTTTCTGGAGGTGCCGTCTGAACACTGGGTTTCGGTCGATCGAGCCATACTTCAGAATTATTTAATTCTGTTTCAGCACCCCGAATGGAGTCAAAATATTGTTCAAGTTGACGTTTATCGGCGCTGGGTGTTGTACGTTCTATTGATCGTATCTGCTCAATCACACTATCGAGAACGCTATGGCCATCTGCTAGGCGTTGTCTCTGTTGTCTGATTTCTTTTTGACTTCCACGCAAGAATAATTTTGTATACACCTGAGACGGCATATCATCAGCAGGAATCATCACACCGTTTCTTGTGAAAGACTGACTTTTCTTTCTGTTACTACTCAGTGAGACAGATGGGTATCTTGTTACATTTCCAATTTTCTCGGCAGTAAACTGATCAATTGAAATCGTGTTTCGAAAACCTCCGAGGCCGGGGTTTCTTGCAGATGTGAGAAAGGTCATCTCGGTGTCGTGAGGATCTTTTCCGACCTGGTCTGGATGTGAAAGACCTGCGAATAGCGTGAACTCCTTGCGATGACGTTTAAAAATGTCTAGGTATTCGGTGCTTTCGTAGTTGTTACCTGTTGTCGAAGGAAATAAGGACGGTGCATGGAGGCCAAGCGTGTTGCAGATACACACCATTCGCTTGGGTGGCGTAATCTGAGTGCCACCGACTGCCATGCTCATGGATTCAAGAAGAGGCAAGGCAACTGTAATTCCAGAAGCTTTTAGTGCAGTGCGTCGTGAGAGCGGTGTGTGCATCATCGATTCCTGAACAAGGGACTTGTAACAACGTGGTGGACAAGACTTCGGAGAGGATATCCGTCGCTTTGTGTGGCATGAAGAATGCGCTCAACTTCATCACGATCAGAAAACTCAATGTCACCACCCGTCGCGAAAACGATCAACTTCGAGACGAGATTACGCGCAATTTGTTTTGTTGATGTACGAAGTAATTTTCGATAGTCACGAATGTTTTGGAAAACATCGCCCTCGACCGTGACCCCAGATGTATTTACACGGGGGCCTATGTTGTAACTTACTTGCTTTAACCGTAATCCAGCATTGAGGCTTTGTTTAACATTTTTGCCGATACGATAGTGCTGCCGGTACGTACCAACCGGATCGAAGCCTTCCATTGCGAAACCTGGTGGATCGATATACTGATGACACCTAGCACATGAGTCAACCGACTGATGCTTTAAAAGCATCTGACGAATTGTGGTAGTGCCTCGTGTATCTGGTTCAATTGTGGCAATATCTGGCGGTGGTGGATTCGGTGGAAGACCCAGCACATGCGTAAGGATAAAATTGCCACGTTTGACGGGCGTTGTGACACTCCCATTTGCAGTCACTTTTGCAATTGAGGCATGTCCAAGAATACCGCCTCGAGGGCTCGATGCGTCCAGGGAGACTTTCCTCATCGTCTCGCCGAATACGCCTTTGATGTCATAGTGTTCAGCAAGACGGCGGTTCAGGAATGTAAAGTCGGAGTCAATCAGGTTATGGATTGGCAGATTTTCATTCAGCAGACACGAGAAAAACTCTCGTGTCTCAGCAAGCATTGCTCGACGTAAGACATCATCATATTCAGGGTACAGTTTTATATCAGGTGTCGTTACATCAATCTGATCGAGTTCGAACCACTGATCTGTAAAATCATGAATAAAGAGTTGGTTTTTTTTATCAGCCAAGAGTCGACCTACCTGAGTAGATAGCGTGTTGGAATCAGAGAGCCTTCCCTCGCTCGCTAATCGAAGTAACTCTTCGTCAGGAGGGCTTCGCCAGAGAAAATATGAAAGTCGAGAGGCAAGCGCATGGTTGGTTAGCTTCGATTTATTTTTCTGCAAATCGTTCGTCAGAAAGAGCATATGTGGAGAAATGAGGATTGCTGTTAATGGAATGCGAGCGCTGGCAAGAAACCCACGCTGGGCTTCGAGGCTCGGAATAGCGAGATTGGTCAGCTCCGTTATTTCTTTCTTAGTGACTGGTCTTCGGAAGGCTCTGGGGGCAAGCGCAGCCACAGCGTCACGAATATGTTGGTAATGAGATTTTGTTGTAACGGGTCTGTACGATCTTCTATTTAC
Organism: Planctomycetota bacterium; assembly: GCA_014238855.1. Taxonomy (GTDB): domain Bacteria; phylum Planctomycetota; class Planctomycetia; order Pirellulales; family UBA1268; genus UBA1268. The sequence goes on along the minus strand of JABAAH010000033.1, from coordinate 12,206 downwards.
AGTCCGTTCCCATTCAACACCCGGGAACAGGGATCGTGTTCGGCGTGGAGGCCACGTAGTTTCCAGCGGACCTTCAACAAGCACCTCACGAACCCGTACGCCTTCTCCTTTGAACTCACTTGCAGGTTGAGAGTTGTAAATGAGTTTGCCATCCGGTGCCGGTTCAAGTTCATCAGCACTGACATAAAAGTAATCATCTGGCCGGAAATAGTGAATCGTTGAAACAGTTCGCATTTTCTCTGTCACATCCCATGCGGCAAAGAGTTCACTACTGCCCTGAATATCATTCTGGCGTTTGAGGCTCATGGTCACCGACGAGCGCGGCTGATACGCAGAGCCGGTGACCGTAATCCGATATCGTCCAGGAGCAGAAAATCGCAGGCCATTTGCATCCGATCGCAGGTTGTGGTTTTCACCACGGAACATGATGAGATCATCATTGTCTCGAAACACTGTGCCACCACCACGGCGGACGGGTCGTTCAAACCACATTTGCATGTATCGCGAGTTTGCATAATCAAGCTCACGTTTCATGTTTGGTTTTGGACCCAACTCAATTGCTTCATCAAGAGCGGCTTCGGCTGCTTTGAGAAAACCTTTCACGTGGACGCTGGACATTTCCTGATTCGCCGCTAGTACATCAAACACTCCTGACTCATCTTCTGGTGGGAGATATTTTGCAATTTCACCACCTATGCCCAGAAGATCATGGAGCGTATGTTCGTACTCATGTCGTGACAGCCGCCTTGAGGGCACTCTTCCATTCTGTTTTCGTGCCTGTTTATTTATTTGTGAAAGTTCTTTTTTAAGTGTCGATAATGCGGCATGCCTCGCTTCATCACTTGGCACGAAAGAATCTGATGGAGGCATTTCTCGACGCTGAATACGATCGAATATGAGTACCCATTGCTGGAACGCTTCCGGTGACGCGTATGGTTTATCGATGGCGTTCAAGTTCAGATGTGTCTCCGTCTCTGCATCATGACACGAGATACAGGCTGCCTGAACCAGATTTTCAACTGCATGAAAATTATTTTCAGCACATACAGCCGGCATGTAGGCAGCAAGCAGATACGCCCATGCGACGAAATACTTTCGGAGAAGATATCGAGATAGTCTCATTGGTTTGTAGCTGGAATAGCCTTTGAGGACTCAACAAATGCCAAAAGGTCAAGAATATCGTCAGCTGTAAAGGTATCGAGTAATCCACTGGGCATACTGGAAACATCAGCAACTTTTCGTTCCTCAATCGCTGACTTTTGAATTCGCTCAATGTTCTCCGGTCGAAGCAGGTTCTGTACGATCTCTACATGGTCCGGTGTTTCATTGACCACTAAGCCAGTCAGAAGACGACCATCATCAACAAGGATCATCTGTGTTTTGAAGTCTTTATGAATCTCTTGAGATGGATTCACAAGCTGCAAGAGAAGCTTGCTGCCCTGAAAGCGTTTTGAGACCGCTGTTAGGTCTGGGCCGTATTTTGCACCCTTTCCTTCAATCGAATGACACCGGCTACAGGCTGCCTGTTCGAAAACGTACCGGCCATTGTCGAGAAATCGATTCTCTAAATGATTTGCCTGTGTAATCAGCTCTCGATAATTCTGCTTCCATTTTTTTACAAACTTTCTGGTTGGAATAGCATCCGGCTCGGTACTCCCGACGTGTTCTAGAATACGAATAAACATTTGGCCATCACGGCTTCGCTTTGGATTCTGGCGTCGGAACTGTTGCCACAACTTGTTGACCTGTTGTCGTTGCGATGAACTGAGTTCAGTCATCCGTGCATCAACATATTCTTGATGATTTTTTCCGTGGTAGGCAGCTGGTAATGGAGATTGACCAATTTTTTGAAACAGGCCCTGATTCGGAGGCCTACGTTTTGGTACCACAGCAAGATTACCCACATCATGATTCCCGTCGTATGTTTTTGCGATGAGCTGCGTGCCACCATTTGTTGGCAACGTGTCAGGTAACGAAATGCAGATCACAGCTCCAACGCCTCGTTCCATATGACGGGCTGGTCCAGATGTACTGGTCCAGACATTGCCTTCATCATCAAATTCAATTTCACGTGTGTATGAGACGCGGGTTGGTAAACGGAACTCAACAAGTGTTTCAGTGACGGGGTCAAACCTGTTGATTGTGTCGTTTCCAGTACCACAGACCCAGACAATACCGTCTTTATCGATATTCAATGCATACGGAATCTGGTTTTCAGCATCAGGCAATTCGTAGACAGTCCAGCGTTCGGTCGTGGGATCAAACTTTCCAAATACACCCGACCCAAAGCCAGGAACCCAGACCATGCCATCAGGTGCTACATGAAGCCGACGTGGTCCACGAAAAGGGGGGTTCCACTCTTTGATCGCGCCATCATCGACCGACGGGTCAATTCGTCCAATCCGGTTGCCATTGAGCTTGGAATACCAGATCATTCCATCGATGGGAGAAAAATCGATGCCATAGGGAGTAATGCCTCGTGACTCGCCACGACCAGCGGCAGTCGCCTGACCAGCATCAAGGAGTTTGTATTCTTTGACGACGTGTGTTGTTGGATGAATCGAAAAACATGAATTGGAGCCAGCATCGGTGTACCAAATCAATCCTTCAGGATCACTCGGATTTATTCGTAATGTATGTGGGTAATTCCCACGTGTCTTTGGTGCCTCCGCACTGCTGTAGGTTTCAAATTGCTCAGTATTGAAATCAAAGCGAACCATCTTGCCACTTGCACACATGGTCGTCCAAAGGCTCCCGTCATTAGCTGTTTCAATTGAATGGGGCCCATAGGCTCCTCGTGGATATTTGTACGTTGTTTGCTCACCCGACTTGGTATCGAGTGCAATTAAGCGTCCGTTTGAGATGTTGACTGCATAGACTTTTCCGTCACGGCCAAGTTCCAGATCATGAAACGATCCTTGGAGCAGTTTATCCATTTCCCACATTGTTATTGTGGCAGCAGCAGCAAGCCCTGTTGGAGCTGGTGGTGGCACAAAAGTTGGCCATTGTTTGACGGCGTCTCCTTTGTACGTTTCCATAAGTCGAGGAATGATGGTTTCTTTTGTATGTGGAAACAGCCCACCGAATCCATCCATCCGCCTGAGCATGGTCTCCCAGTCAACAGGCTCTTCTGGAGTTCGAAAACCCACGGTTCCAACTTGATGGCAGTAGGAACACATCATTTTGAAATTGAGCTTGGCATGTGAATCCTCAAAATCCAACATGCTGAAGGCGCTGTTTGCAGGTCGCTGTAATTCGAGCTCTTCACCAACTGCTGGGCGTGTCTGGATGTGAAGATTATCTGTGTTCACAGATACGCTGCTCAGCCAGGTATCTGCGAGCCCCATGAGGCGAGTACGGAGCCGATAATTACAGTTCCTGAGCCCATCGATAGTAAAAGAGCCATCTGGTTTGGTGAATACAGATGTCCATTTTCGATGCTCAGTGTCAATTGCTGAAACCATGACACCTTCAACGGGTATGTTCTTTTCATTGACGACAGTCCCTTGAATCGTTGCTGCTTGGCTGAAAGCGCAACTGAGCATTACTGTAAGACTAGAGCAAAATAGAACCACACTTTTTTTCATGGCATCTTTCCCACCAAGGCAAAAAAATCGTTTGGTTTTCATAGTATCCTCTCGCAATCAGATAGTGCAGTTAGTTGTCTTTGTTTTCACCAATGCAGTACAGATACTGCCGGCCCCGCAAATAAAGGCAGTCGCCTACTGGTACAGGTGAGGCATTAAATTCATCATCAAGTTTGTTCGTAGCAACAACATTCAATTCATTTGTGTGTTTGAGTACGACGATAGCACCAGTTCGGCCGGCAAAATAAACATGGCCGTTGGCACCAACAGGAGACGCATAGATATTTTGAATATCAGGCAGGCGTGTTCGTTCGATGATTGCTTCACCAGTGGTGACATTCAAAGAAGTAAGAATTCCCTTGTTGGATTGGGTGAAATACAACTGGTCATCAAATAGGAGTGGAGATGGAATGTATGGAGTTCCTTTGTCGCCTGACCAAACAACTGCAGAACTTCCAGAAACATCACCCTTCGAATCAAGTTTTAAAGCCATGACAGAGTGGCCTTCATAGCCGCTCATGCAGATGACCATGTCGTTATAGATGACTGGTGAAGGCGTAACGTTGCCGGTCAATCCACTGCATTGCCAAATGACCTCTCCGGTATCAAGGTCGTAGCTGCGAATGAAATTTGAAGCTGCTGTGATAACCTGCGTTCGTTCGCCATCTTTTGTAAAGATTTTAGGTGTTGCCCATGCGTTTTTCTCATCGCGGGTACGTTTCCAGACGGTTTGACCGGTGGCAGCTTCAAGGACCTCTATCGATGATTGGCCAGAATGATCACGGACGATGATAATTCGTCCATGATGAAGGACAGGGGAGCATCCTTCACCGAGGCTGGCTCCGACGCGAACTTCTCCAAGGTCCCGTTTCCAGAGCAATGTTCCATCAAGGCTGTAGCAGTACATTCCTGCAGAGCCAAACCAGCAGTACAGTCGCTCTCCATCAGTCACCGGTGATGCACAGGCAAAGTCGGCATGGTGATGAGTGCCTTCATGGGGAACTTTTTCAGTTGCAGTCTGTTGCCAGAGCTTTTTTCCAGTGAACCGGTTCAAACAAAGAACTTCAAACCGAAAAACAGTATTCGGGAATGTAATGCCGAAAACCCGCTCAGGCTGTTCTTCTGGAGGTGGCAGGCTTGGATCAACAACCGTGGTATCAACGGCTTTCAGAACAAATATCTTGTCATCCCACACAATAGGAGAAGCGTTACCCTGTCCTTCAATCGGTACTTTCCAGCGAATGTTGTTTTCTTCACTCCATGTGACAGGAGGTGAAGCAGTTGCACTCATGCCAGTGGCTTCTGGCCCTCGCCACTGATGCCAGTAGCGTTTTGTTTTCTCAAGAAAAGCTTTTTGTTCGCGAGGGAATTGGTAATTGCTGTCTGCAAACGTGTCATTTCTTGTCAGCGTATCTTCACTTTTTTGCTGTTTTCCTGATGACTGGACGTAATCCAATATTTTGACAAAGAGCTGTCCTTTATTGACGCCCTCATTCTGTTCGGTGCTGGCCTTTTTCCAAAGTTCTCCCAGACGTGTTCGTTGCTTCGGTGACAATTTTTTCATTCGTTCATCAACGTAGGTTTGATGATTTGAGCCACGGTAGCCACGAGGAATCGGGCGTTGCGATATCTTCTTGAGAATGTCTTGAGATGATGATTGAACACGCTGACCTTTCTCAGGAGTCTGTTTCGCTTTTTCCTGTTTGTTTTCTGTTCTAGTTTGAGCAGACCAGTCCGGTGCATCTGCCATGACACTTTTAAATATAAGGTTGGCCTGCTTTTTCATTTGCGCGATCAGCTCAGGATTTTCCGGTGCGATGTCCTTCTCCTGGCTGATATCACTTGCAAGATCGTAAAGTTGAACGCGATCGACACGACCCTTTTTCATGAGTGGGATCAAAGCCTCGTTAAAGTAGAACAAGGACCGAAATTCATTGCGTAGCCGGTTCGCCTCGGGATCTGCGAATCGGCCGTTGAACATGCGGGAGCGAAGATCTAAACCGCCCAGCTCTTTTTCAATGTTGTCCCCAAGAGCAGTCTTGGTCTGCTCCCGTAAGCGGTTCGCCTTCGTATTGTCAAACGGGAGTCTGGCTGTGCTCGGTGCCAAAAGGGTGTGGCTACCCATTCGAAGCGCCATGGTGGAGCCGTTCATCCAGAAAAGCGGTTGATGACGTTCAAAATTACCTGTTCCGGTGAGCAAAGGAGTGAGGTCTGAACCGTCGAGGAAGACGTTCTTAGGTTTCTCAATGCCAAGAAGCCCACAGATGGTGGGAAGCAGGTCAACGGCTCCAGCAGGCTCTTTCTCAACGCGACCACCGATGATCGTTCTTTTCCAGTAGAAGATCCCCGGCACTCGGTGGCCGCCTTCATGATGCGATCCCTTTTTGCCGCGCAGTTCCCCGCTGCGCTCTTGTCGGTAGCTACCATTATCGGAGGAGTAGTGAATGATCGTGTTATCGAGCTCGCCGAGTTCTTTGAGCTTGGCGACGAGTCGCCCGATGGCACGGTCTGTATTGTCGATGGTGCCATTGTAGATGGCAGCCTGATCGTGAAGCGCACCATACTCGGAGACGATCTCGTCGGGGGCGGCAATGACGGCGTGAGGTTCATTGAACCAGATGTTGATAAAAAATGGTGCGTCGGTTTCACGTTTGTTGATCCAGTCAATGGCTTCGTTGACGACGATCTGGCAGGAGTAACCTTTCATGGGCCCAACGGGTTTACCGTTGCGCAGAAAGTTAGTGGGATCTTTGTGACTGGGATGCGCCCCATTGACCAGGCCGAACCAGTAATCGAATCCATGATCAGACGGGCTGGGATTATCGCGCCCATTAACAGGCATGCCGAGGTGCCACTTCCCAAAGTGAGCAGTGGTGAAGCCTTCGCCTTTCAGGACCTCGGCGAGTGTCGTTTCACTCCGAAGGAGATGCATTTTGTGACGCTGTTCACTGAGGACGGAATAGACTCCGGCGCGGATGTGGTTACGGCCAGTGAGAAAAGTGGCACGGGAAGGAGAGCAGACCGGTGCCCCGGAATGGAAGTCGGTGAACCGAACACCATCTGCGGCTAGGCCATCAAGGACGGGAGTCTTAACGGGACCACCGTAACAGCCAATGTCACGGTAGCCGAGGTCGTCAACGAGGAGGGTGATGACATTCGGTGGTTTTTCATTGGCAAAAACGGGACTAACCGAAAGAAGGGCAAATAAAATTGTGAGGATGGATTTCATGTTATTTTTCATTCACTACTTTTTGATGTTTTGTTCTTTCATTTCACATACAACTCGAAAGCCGGCAAGATACTCGGGCCTAAAGTGCGATCCTCCAGAAATGTGTCGCGTTGCCGAGCGAACATCCTGTGCGTTGCTACTAAATCCCCCACCACGCCAAACGTGTAAGCGTCCTTTCTCAGGCCCCTTTGGGTCGGTGGTGACTTTTTTCATTAGGGTGGTGGGATAGAGGTCGTACTTGTCACTGCACCACTCGCATGCGTTGCCGTGCATGTCATAAAGCATCCAGTGGTTTGGTTTTTTTAAACCCCAAGGATGCGGATACTGTTGCTTGGCCTTATAGGCATTGTTGAAATACCAGCCATAGTCACCAAGCTTGAAGGGTTTGTTTCCAAAGTGAAATGCTGTTACCGTGCCGCCGCGGCATGCATATTCCCATTCGGCTTCGGTTGGCAGCCGGTAGACCCTGTCTTCTTTTTCACTCAAGCGTTCACAAAACGCTGTAGCTTTTTTGTGAAAAACATACGTAGCAGGAGTGTTTGCCGATTCTTTTGTCAAAGGTTCATCAAGCCAAGGCGTTTCATCCATCACCATGGTGTAGTGCTCTTGAGTTACCTCAGAGACACTCATGAAAAATGGTGTTGAAATCTGAACTCGATGCAGTGGTGATTCATCTTTCGTGTTGGACCACTTCACTTTGGTGTCTGAAGACGTACCCATCTGAAACTCACCAGATGGAATCGGAACAAAAATGAGACCAATTGAATTCTCAAATGCTTGACCGGTCTCGGTCTGTTCCAGTGCCAATGAGGATGCAATGAAACCTAAACTTGGTGAGGTACGAGAGCATCCTGCAAGCACACTGACAGCGAAACAGAGTGACACTATCCCACGCGTGTGTTGAAGAATGTTCCTCCGGAGGGGAGCCATCAAAACGCTCCTACGACTTCACCACTATTTCGAGTATGAATCTTCTGCCAGATTCCTCGTTCCGCTGCGGGTCCACAATTATTTTGGCCGCCTTTGAAATCAATATCTTGCGTCACATATCTCGTGGAGGCATCAGCCATTAAAAACTGTGTCCCGCCCGGGTGTTGGCTTCGCGCAGTCATCTGTCCCGTGGACTGGCTGTCGTAGCAGCCCATGGGTGGCGTGCCAAGTGATCCAGATACAGCACAGTTTTCCATATCATCTGAGAACGGCTGGCGGCTGTTTGGTCGGCTTGCATCGTTGTACATGGCTGCGGTTCCGCTCCCTAACCCCGGCATGGCCCAGCATCCTCGAAGATCATGTTTGTTCAGGCCTGCTCGTAATTCATTGATCGCAACGGTGTTCGATGTGCCGTCACGAAAATCTCGGATACGGATCGAAGAATTAACTGCACCAAACCCACCGTCTGACTGGTTGTCTTGTATGCCGTGATGACACGGTGAAACATTCATTCCATAATTTCCACGAGCCCAGTTGCCTCCGGCATACGCACATAATTCACCGTTCGAGCTTGAATCAGACGGGCAAAGAAAAGCAGTGATTTGCTCTGATCGCTGGGGATTTTGATGTGGTGGTAGATCAAAGTCCCACTGATCGTAGATCACGGTTTGTTCCGTGTATGGCAGAATAAGAACGCACCAGTTTGCACTCTTTCCAGCTTGATTGGCGATTCGTGTTTCGTTTCCCCCTGAGCTGGTGAAAAAGGGCGGGAATGAACGATTTGCATCGTGATAGTTATGAAGTGCAACGCCAATCTGCTTTAAATTATTTTTGCATGACAGCGTTCGTGCAGATTCACGTACCTGTTGTACTGCTGGTAGAAGAAGGCCTATAAGAACTCCAATAATGGCAATGACAACAAGGAGCTCAATGAGAGTGAATGCATGATGATACGTCATACGTGAATCATTGTTGCCGAACCTCATTCCTGCGACACACCCGTTCTCATGAGTCGGTATATAAATTTTTTTGTAAAGATATTCCTGGATGTTGCTCATTTTATTTTCTCCGGAATCAATTCTACTTCATGAACCATGAGCCCACTTGAGCTCCCTGTATTTGTAAATATCCAAAGCCGATCGAGATAGAGCCCGTCAGGCTTTCCTGCCAATCCGTTTTGTTTTTCACGAACACATGGGTCAACAGTAAAGTCACTCAGTTGATAGATGACTTCAAACCCGTGTTCTTCATCGAACTCGGAGATAGGTTGCTTTTTCAATAAGTCTCCACGAAACATTCCTGCAAATTCACCATTGCCATACGACATGGCAATACCAAAGTAAATCTTTGCTGGATGTTGAAGTCGACCACGGACAATGAACTGAGCATTTGGAGTGAGAACAACAGGTGGCCCATTCCGCCCGGATACCGGAATTGATAAGAGCGATAAGCTCACGTTTGGATTATTAACCGGAATGAGAGGAAGAGCCTTTTGGGCGGCCGGTCTGTTTTTTGTTGCCGGAAGCCACTTTCCAAAACCTCCAGCCTGTATATCCAGCTGACTCTTCCAATAATTTTCTGCGGCTGGTAGCGGCATTGGCGAGAGGTCGCCACCAGCCTTTGCAATAACACGATAGTTCGCTGGAATATCAACTGCATTTCCATCAACTAAATGCTTCAGGCGAACACTTCCCTCCCGGACATTCACCGTAGTGAATGCCTGCAATGCTTCAACTTCAAATCGTGTCCCCACAACCTCAATCACAGTCGATGGCGTTTGAATGATCATTGGCTTACCGACGGGCTGTGGGACAACGTCTGCAGTAAATGCTCCTTGCTTCAGTCGTAGTTTTTTCTGCCCAACATCTGCGAAGGTGAGCATCGACGTGCCTGAGATGGTCGCAGTTGATCCGTCTTGAAACTGCAACTCGAACCATGAATCTGGAGCCAGGCCCTCGATCGTGCCTCCTGTCAGTTCTCTTCCAACATGCATGTCGAGCACAATTGCTCCCTGATTTCCTGTCCAGAGAAGTGATCCCTTAAAGCCGGTAATTGTTGCAATTGGGCTGCCAGCTATTTGTGAGTGAGGGGTTTTTTCTACCGGAGCAAAAAATGTGCTCATCTGCTGGTAGAGCAAGCCACTCAAAAGCACGATGAAAACCGCAACTGTCGGTAATGTGACGAACTGAGAAAGTAAAGTTTTTTGCGCACTGGGGCTCTCCACCAGTGCCTTCCCTGATGGGAGAATGTCTTTGTTATGGGGGGTCCCTGCATGTTCACGTATCGTTTCAGCAATCTCGGTGTCCCATTGAGCGAGTGCAACAAACCGCTGACGAGCAGCGGCATCACTATCGAGTAGTTCGGCAACGAGTTCTTTTTCAACCTCAGTCAACTCACCCCGTAAGTGACGATCAAATAATTCGTCTCTGCTCTGATTCGTATTCATGAGGTAACTCTCAGTCTGCTTTCAACACACGAATGAAGCTGCTTCTTTGTCCGAAAGAGTGACTTTCGTACTGCTTCAATCGTCATACCTAGCTGATCACCGATCTGCTTATACCCAAGTCCATCCGCAAACCGTGATTCCAATACTGCCCGTCCACGATCATTAAGTCTTTCTAGGCAATGCCGTATTGCCTCGCGACGAGACGCTGTCTCGTCGTGGTTTCTGCCAACTTGAAATTCATCGAAAGCTGCATCAACCGCGTCGTCTACAAGTTGTTGTGCTAGTGACTGCTCTTTCTGGTACCGACGTTTTGCACGTAGCGCTTCAAATCGAACAATCGAACGGCACCACGCCAAAATAGATGTTCCTTCTTGAAACTGATCATATTTGTTCATCACAACGACCATGGCTTCCTGCACAGCATCTTCTGCAGCAGCAAAGTTTCCAAGAAGTGAACGTGCATATGCAAGTAATTCTGTACGGCAGCCGAAAGCTGCTTTTAAAACCCGTGCTTTTTTGTTATCACGATCTTCCATCTAGCCGGCATGCTTCTCTTCAGGGTCATTACTATCTTTTAAACATCGGACGTTATGGTGTCCTCAAATTTTTCAGGTACTCCCTCAAGTGAATCTCTTTTATTTCGGTTATTAGATTTCGAGCGACGTCTATCAAGGTAAGACCAGGCAAAGTGCACAGTGGGAGCAAAAGCATTTTCATGAGCAAATCTGCTTTGATCGTAGTTGTATAATCCCACAATCCAACTACTAAGTACCGCCTGCCTTTTCTGATCGTGGACTTATATATATAGAAGCCCTACAAGCCTTCAAAAGGTCCTTTATTTGTGCATGTCCAACGGATATTTTCCAAAAACACCGTTATTCCCCCGGTTTCCCCGGGAAACCGAGGCGGCTAATATAGAAAGTGCCGTCGAGAAGAAAATATACTCGTGCAACTGTAAAGCTCATGGCTCGGCTGGATTCAAGAAGAACAATCCAATCTTGGGTGGTTCGCTCCTTCAGAAAACCGAGTGTAGTGTTATCCATTTTGGTCGAACTTCTGAGAAGGTGAGATAAGGCCGGTACTTGCTCTGTTGAAATTATCACGTTCAGTAAATTTGTTGTCTTACAAACTGGGAATGGCCACGGTACTAGTGAGCCTCTTAGTACCCTGCGCACATGCAGTATCGTTTGAAGATATCCAAGTTGTTCTAGGGCGTTACTGTGCTGACTGCCACGCGGGTGATGCTGCTGAGTCAGGTATAGCCATCGATACGTATGTCGCGAGTAATGCACGTACAATCGATCGAGAGAACTGGAGAAGAATTCTTCGTCAGGTGCAGGGCAGGGCAATGCCTCCTGATGATGTAGAGCAGCCTTCTGATGAAGAAAGAGAGCTCATTGCACAGTGGATTCTTGATGATGCCTTAAAAGTTGATTGTGTTGGTCCTGAGCGGCCCGGTCGGGTAACGATTCGGCGACTGAACAGGCACGAGTATGACAATACAATTCGTGATCTTTTTGGTGTTGATCTCGAACTTGCACAGACGTTTCCAAGCGATGATGTTGGATATGGTTTTGATAATATTGGGGATGTCTTGTCTGTCTCTCCGGTTCTCTTTGAGCGGTATGTCGATGCCGCTGATGAGATTGTCAGAACAATTATCGCGAGTACCGATGTTGAGGCAGCGCCACGTCGACAGTTTGAAGGGAAGCGTTTCCCCACGCGTGGTCAGGTTACGCGAGACTTTACGTTGGAAGATGCCGGCAAGTATGTCTTGCGGGTGCGGGCGTGGGGGGATCAGGCAGGAAATCAAGCCTGCTTCATGCTTGTTGGACTAGATGGAAAGCCATTACGAAAAGAACTTGTGCGGAATGATCGGAATCGGCCGACAGACTTTGAAGTAACTCTTGATTTGAAACAGGGCAAGCACCAGCTTGGTGTTGCGTTTCTTAATGATTTCTATCTGAAGTCAGGAACAAAAGGGAAAAAACTTGATAGAAATCTCAACGTTGAT
>JABAAH010000032.1 GCA_014238855.1 Planctomycetota bacterium | reverse complement strand
GCCTGGCGGATGAGGATCCTACTTTTACTGTGGCTTATGATGAAGAAACGAACGAGACGATTATTTCGGGCATGGGTGAACTACATCTCGACATTTATGTTGAACGAATTCGTCGCGAATACAAAGTTGACGTTGAAGTGGGTGCTCCAAAAGTAAGCTACCGTGAAGCTCCAACACGTCCTACCGAGTATGACTACAAACACAAAAAGCAGACTGGTGGTTCTGGACAATACGCTCATATTGTGGGCGAATTGTCTCCCATGCCAGAAGATGCCGATGAGAATTTTGAATTCCTAAATAAGGTTGTTGGTGGCCGTATCCCACGTGAATACATCCCATCAGTCGAAAAAGGTTTTCGAATGTCAATGGAAAAAGGCCCGATTGCGGGGTTCCCGATTGTTGGGGTCAGAGCAACACTTGCTGATGGCTCGTATCACGATGTTGACTCTTCCGATATGGCATTTCAACTCTGTGCTCGTACCGGCTTTCGAGAAGCATTCTTGAAAACAAAGCCTGTTCTGTTGGAACCTATCATGAAAATTGAAGTCGAAGTTCCTGCTGACTTTCAAGGCCCTGTGACTGGTGAACTCAATAAACGTCGGGGGCTCATCGTTTCGACCGAAACTGTTGGTAATTCCTCTACTATTATTGCTGAGGTACCACTTGCTCAAACATTTGGATATTCCACTGACCTCCGTAGCCTCACTCAAGGACAAGGTGTATTTTCAATGGAATTTTTCAAATATCGTCCTATGCCAGCGAACGTGCAAAAAGAAGTTGTCGAAGAGCGAAAACAAGCCGAGTTAGCTGCTGCAAAATAGCTCGCTACTCGGCTTTAAACAGATACGAAATTGTTATACAGCAGCTAGGCGTGCTGCCACTGCGTCCCATAATGTTATTCGCGCTTCCAGAGCGTGACGTGCTGTTTCTGATGCCTCAGCCCATCGCACCGGGTCATTTCCGCACATTGTTGCAACAATTCTGCGGCACACAGGTCCGTGACGATCGTCGTCGTGCTCGATGTGTCGCTCAAGATAAAAGCGAAATTGCCCCCATATTTCGGGATTGTATGAAGCAAGTTTCACGACAACCTGTCGAAACATATCTGGAATGATGTCTTCTCGCCCATACGTAAAGGCGGCAACAATGCGATGAGGATTATCAGAATGAATGATTGAAAATGAACGATTCACAAATTCTCTCGCTTCAACCGGAACAGTTGGCTCAAGAAGAACCTCAGAAACTGGATCGCCTGCCCTAATTCGATCGATCACACGACTAATCGGGTTTGTATCTGCTCCTGCTGATTCCATACTCCGAAGATAAAGTTCAAAATGTGAGGCAAAACTGCCATTTGGCAGTTCATCAGATTCTTCATCAAGCACTATTTCGTTAATCAGCCGACGGGCTTCAGCATCTGGAGATGGAACCCACGGAACAGTAACACATGATAAGTGTTGCTGGACTGATTTCAGCAAACTTTGGAAATCCCACACGGCCCAGATGTGAGTTTCCATAAAGAGTTTCATTCGCTCAGGCGTGTCAACAAGGCTGTAAATGGGATGACGAATGAGTCTCTCACGGGAGTCACCAAGTTCAATTCGGTAATCTGTCATATCCTGTTGGAACGTTGCCTTATCTGCAGGTTTATCAATTTTCTCTGAAACACTTGGTTTTGCAATAACCGAATTCATAGTGTCCATCTAGCTAAAACACTTTCTAATCGCGGTATGTGAGATTTTACAATGTATTTTAGACTGAAGCTGAAAATAGACGAGTCTGTGCGACTTGCCTCTTCCGTGATGCCTCAGAGTGGCAGAAATGTCGTTTTGCACGCTGCTTCCAAATTGCCATCAAGATTCTCACCACCGAGTGAAGCCGTGGCCTCACCGCTTTCCCCTGCAGGTAGTCGGTAAATCAGTTCAAACGTAGATCGACCACCCGCAGCAAGACTATCAATCCCATCGAATGTGATTTCGCTGCCGTCAATCCGCACTCGTGATGGCATAGGATTCCCAACAAGACGAGCGTGTTCGGGTAATCGAATAACTAGTTTCAAAGGGCCACTCGACTTATCTCCGCGATTCAAAACAGTACAAATCAGTGTGGTTCCACCTCCGGCCCGCACCGGATCATCGAGATCTGCCAAGTTCAAACAGATTCCTGCTTCTGCAGGTGACTGAACCCGAGGAGCACCGGACTTCACGACAACACATTTTTCATCAGCAACCATTGCTCCTCCTGGCAAATCACTCAACACCGTACGGACGCATGCGCGTGTACCAGAAGGAGAGATGACTTCGCCTGCCTTAATAACACCACGAACATTAATTTGGCGTCGAATGCTTTCATTAATTGCTACCGGCGGAATGGACCATGTCGCTTTGTTTTGATCCAGCACATATCCGTCTGATGCTTCTAGTGGTGTAAGAAATGAATCCCACATCACTTCAAGAGCAATTTCTGTCGAGGGGGCCGTTCCTGTATTTCTGATTGTTACAACAAACTCCCCTACGCCTCCAGCAATTAAATTAGATGGCCCCGCAAGTGCTACCTCGAAGGCCGGACTCTCTTGTGGTGAAGTTGACAGTGAAGCAACTTCTGGCCCAACCACGTTCGGTGGTAATGCGGTAACACTATCGCCTAACGGAGTGACAATTGGTACTGGTGCTGATTCAATCCGAAGATTGCCCTCATTAGTCTTGGTAGCTAGTCCAGGGTTGAATACCTTTCCGTCCGCGACCTTCGGGTCACTCTGCTCAACAACGTTGCGAGGCTGAACGCCATTATCAGGCTTTGGTGAAAGACTTGGTCGCGGGCTTGGGGATATTGGTAGTTGGATTGTTGGCGATTGAGACGGCGGTACCTGACGAAACCCTGGAGGCTGCGGAACTGAACTGGGCGGATTAACCTTGAGACCTGGATGAAGTGGCCCGGCAGTTTGCGACTCTGGGAGCTTGTTTGGAGACGTCCGATTATTGTCTCCAACTGGTTGGCCAGCTCTTCCTGGTTGGCCGGCTCCGGCTGCTGCTGGAGAGTTCGGCGGGACAGCTTCCACACATGCTGTCCCCGAGCCCACAGCCGTATTGGTCTGATCAAGTATTTCGACTCGGTGGCACTGCCGACCTAATTCAACAACCTGAAATTCTAGTGTCAATCGGCGGGATGTTCCTGCAGCAAGAACAATTGTTCCAGATTGCTCAATAGGGCTCGCAGAAACAGGATGCTTAAGGCCTTTATCAAAATAATCAATAACTCGAAGTTGTGACAGCTGCTTCCCTGAGCGATTCACAAGTTCAACTTCAAATGCCACGTTATCTCCAACTGCGGCCTTTTCTGGACCTGTGAGGAGTACGTCTACAAGCTCATCACTGTACGCAGAATTGATGAAGACAAAAAATATACATACGCACAAAATAAATTTCTGCGAAGCCGAAGACATATTTGCCTCTCTCTTGTGGTGATTGAACGCCACTATGCTTGGGAACTCACTGACCTATCCAAAGGTTACTTCCCGCTCCTCGGATTCGCAAAACTGAAATACCTAGGCTGCCGGAAAACACTAAATCGACTATCACGTATTCAATTATACGGATTCTTGGAAATGTACTCTGCCGGACCACATGCTATCAAAATCACCCATTCGGACCTGTTACCGCCAATGCACCGAGCGGTAATGTTATGATCTTTAGAAATCAATTCCATTTGTTGCGAAACTATAGTGAGCGAGTCTATGCACTCATCAATTCCTCCTAGAACGGCACCGCTTGTTGCTGATACCCCTGTTATTCTTCCAGCTCTCCTGCTGTGCGATTTTGGTCACCTCGCCGACGAAATAAAAAAGCTTGAAGAAGCTGGGGCAAAAGCACTGCATCTCGATGTTATGGATGGTCAGTTTGTTCCTCAACTTACATATGGCAAGGTAGTTGTTGAAGCTGTTCGTCGAGCAGCTACTGTGCCTTTTGAAGTTCACATGATGGTCGAAAACCAAGATGATTCAGCAATCGACTATGCCGCTACTGGCGCCGATATTGTTACAGTTCACATAGAAGGACTCACCAGACCGAAAGAGACTTTGGCCACTATTTCCAACACGGGCTGTCAGGCTCATCTTGCTATAAGTCCTAATACACCAGTCTCAGCTGTGGAGCCATTTCTTAGTCACTGTACCGGTGTCCTTGTGATGAGTGTAGAGCCAGGATTTGGTGGACAAGCATTTCAACCATCGGCACTTGATAAAATACGCTTACTCAGAGAATTGCGAACTTCTCAGGGCCAGAATTTTCATATTGGTGTAGATGGTGGAATTTCAACCAAAACCATTGCATCTGTATCACAAGCTGGAGCAGATCTAATTGTCGCGGGCAGTGCGGTTCTCCAACAAGAAAATTATGCCAGTGCATTGCAAGAACTTGAATATTTGGCGCGAAAAACGAAGTGACACTCGGAACCTAAAAATTATGGTAGCCATCCAATCACCACGATTGGTAATCTATTGATTATTGGTTTCCCTCAAGCCCCAGCCTTTTGAGTTCACAAGAACTGGGGCAACGTAATCGAATTCGGAAAATAGGAATGACGCAGAAGCAGTCCACAAGAAGTGATCAAAATCCAGACACCGAGTCGGGGTTTCGAAATCAACACGAAGAGGCTTCGCAGCAACCTTCAGTGACAGAAGGCCCACGGATGCCAGGCCCACGCCTGAAGAGAGGCGTGCCCGAAGGATTGTGGCTCAAATGCAATGGGTGCGGTTCGACTATTTATCGCAAAGAAGCTGAACAGATGCTCAATGTCTGCCCGCAATGCGACTTTCACTGGTACGTTTCAGCCAAGCAACGTATTGAACAACTTTTCGACCCGGGCACCTTCGAAGAGTGGGACGGTGGATTACTGCCCACTGACCCACTCAGTTTTATTGATAAAAAACCGTATGCGGCCCGAATCATATCAGAACAAAAAAGAACAGGACTATCTGACGCGGCTCTCACCGGAACAGGAATGATTCGTGCTCGACGCGTCGCCTGTGGCGTCACTGACTCGTCATTTATCATGGGCAGCATGGGGAGTGTTGTAGGCGAACGACTCACAAGACTCATTGAACGCGCAACCGAGGACTCACTACCACTGATAATAATCAGCGCCTCGGGTGGTGGAGCAAGAATGCATGAAGGGATTTTATCGCTTATGCAAATGGCAAAGGTATCGGCTGCACTAGCTCGCTATTCGGAGTCTGGAGGATTCTTTATCTCTGTACTTACAAATCCAACAATGGGTGGAGTGGCTGCAAGTTTTGCTTCTCTCGGTGATCTTGTGTTTGCAGAGCCAAGAGCTCTGATTGGGTTTGCCGGCCCGAGAACAATTAAAGCAACGATCCGGGTTGAACTCCCTCAGGAATTTCAAACAAGTGAATTTCTACTTGAGCACGGATTCATCGATAGGATAATTAGCCGACAAAATCTGAAAAGTGAGATTGCAAGGGCTATCGACTACTGTGGCGGTTAAGACAATCCATTACCCAGACACGATCGCATCAATTTTAGATGCAAGGATAAAATCGTTTTCAGACGATCCGTGAATTGCGTGTGTATATGATTCGACGCTGAAACTGCGATATTGCACAAGATGAAGATCCAGATGATGTTGCTTGTCCTCTGCAAGTCTTGCGACTTTACTCATAAATTTAAATGCGGAACAAAAATCTGAGAATACCCACTTCCGATAAATTCTGTCTCCATCATTGCTTAACTTCCAGTTCTGAAATTCTTCTAATTGCTCTCGGGCTTGTAATGTTGTGTATCGGGGGACAACTCCTTCACAAGCCGAACACTTGTAGACTCGCAATACTTCAGCGTTCAACACGTTCATACTAAACTCTCTGTCCCAAATTTAGCTGCGTAAGACTGCTCAACGTAGACTCAATTCAAACAGGACAATGAAGTGTCGACCGCCGGTAACAAAAGAACTGTATAGTTTTTCTGCTCGTATATTCGCCTATTAGTAGTGGCTCTCAAAGCCAGCAAATGCACCATGGATAATTGATTCGGATCCTGTTGCAATCCCCTGCAGACTGGCTGCTGATGGTGCAGGCAAATTCGACGGCCACTGCCCATCAGCCTGTGCAATATTACCAACACCTACAACGCGGTAACCTAACCACAGGCTCCATCGATCAGTCATATCCCATGCTACCGAAGTGTCGACGGACCCCAACCATGAGAACACATCGACTGTGGAGCGAACATCAGTTGTTCCTCCATTGTTTTGTATTGCCCTATTACTACTAGCGTTTCCAGCAAGCAGAAATTTCGGCATTACGACAAACCTCATTCGGGGCGCAATCTCCCAATCAAACCGCCCTCCGATCTGCCCGCCGAACAAATTATTATTTGTCGCTGTTTCAAGATCAAAGGTGGAAGATGTCATATCAAGACTTAGTTGATCCTCAAGTTGAAAAAATCGAAATCCTGCCAACCACATCCAATTAACACGTTTATTTCCCTCATGAAACTCTGGGCGAGTTTCTGGAGCATAGAGCCAGTTGATTTCGATATTGTTTATTGTGTCTGATCGAGATAGCACTCCGCTGGACGCACCAGTTTGCTGCGGGGCCGACGATCCAATGTTGTAGACACCCCAATAGATCAACTCAATCGCGTGCTCTTGCCGTTCACCAAACCATCGACCAAGCCTTAGGTCTAATCCTCCTGGCCAACTTGCTGAGGCTGAGCGTGTTGAAACTGTAGGGAACCCAGGCCCTGTTGAAGTCGTGCCATCGGGAAGTGAACGCGTCATCACAAGACCACTTGCACTTGCAAACCATCGCGGCCAACACTGCTTCCGAGGCAATCCAATACCCGAAGACTCCCCTCCGTATCTTTGACACCAACTGTCTGTGTACGAATCACAGTCATCACCATCAATACCGACAAAAAGTGTTGGGCCTGTAAGTTCTTCAGAAATCAAAATAGGAATCTGGACTAATTGTCCTGACTCGTCGAGAACATAGTCCTCGGCTTGCAGCCAAGAAGTTTCCCAAATCAGACTTAACAGTAAGAAAGCAAACAATTTTTGGTATACTAGCACCGCTGATTTATTCTGAGTAACTCGGCTACTCACCAAACCCCGATTTTCTTTTCTACGATATCGATCCGAGCAAACAACTGTCACCTGATCTGAAAAACAGATAGGTACTAGGACGATTGAGCGAGTTTCGATTGGAGGCACGAGCGGTATCGCAGACAGGATATGGAATGTACGGCACACTTGTTTCACAGAGCGTTCAAAAAAGCTCATTAAAATGCAACGGCGGTTTCGTAGGGCCACTGCGAAATCCTCTACCTAAAACAACCACCTTCCCTGAATTGCCGAGATATTTTCATGGGAGTCGATAAGAAAACGAGCCAACGCCTCACACGTCTCCAAGCACTTCAATGGCTTGGGCGGAGATCAAACTTTGAGCGACTGCCGGCTAAACTCGATAAAAAAACAATATTCACGCTGTCTCGAATGCGTGCTTTACTCAAATCATTAGGTGACCCACAGCGTCAGTTTCCTTCAGCACATCTTGCCGGCACAAAGGGCAAAGGATCAACCGCCGCCATGCTCGCTGCAATCCTACAGTCTGCTGGCTATCGTGTTGGGTGCTATCTTTCTCCTCACGTTGACAGGATCGAGGAGCGAATTTCTATCGCGGGCAGACAAATCTCAACAACTGACCTGCTCGCTGCTTTCCGCAGAATAATACCTGTCGTCGAACGGCTTGATCAACTTGCATTGCGTAAGAATACAACTGGCCCGACTTGGTTCGAAGTGCTGACCGCTATCGCGTTTATTCACTTTGAACAAAAAGGTATCGACATTGCGGTGATTGAAACTGGCCTTGGTGGGCGACTTGACGCAACAAACCTGTGCAATCCTATTGTCTCATTGATTACAAACATCAGTCTCGACCACACAGATGTCTTGGGAAATACTGTCCGTGCTATTGCTATTGAAAAGGCGGGGATCATACGACGTGGAAGCCCTGTTATATCAACTGCTCTTCATCCAGACGCCGTGAAAGTCATAACTGAAAAATCTACGGAAAAGCGGACCAAAAGTTTCTTTCTGAACCGAGACTTTACGGTGAGTCCGTCGAAGACAAAGAAACTAGGGCACTCCGCTTTAGACAATTTATATTCGTTCGAGATTCAGGCCCCACCTGAATCCACGGCGGAAATCTATCAGATAGCAATGGCAGGCATCCACCAAGCAGAAAATGCTGCATCAGCAATCATGGCTACAAAAGTGCTTGCAGGAAAAGGATTCCAAATAGGCAAGCATGACATCACCACTGGTCTTCGGAAGACTCGTCTCCCTGCTCGTATTGAATGGGTCTCATATGCACCGCAAATTATTCTTGACGCAGCACATAACGTTGCTTCAATGGATTCTTTAGTGAAAACACTGGCCAATCAAAGCAGCCAGCCAAAGAAAAGAATTCTTATTTTTGCGGCAAGCGTTGATAAAGAACTTGCGGCGATGCTGCAAATAAGCAAAACCTATTTCACTGATATCGTACTCACACGATATGCGACAAATCCACGAGCTGCCACGATTACAAAGTTGCGTGAGGCGTCAAAAAAAGGAGGCTGGCAAGAGCCTCATGTTGCAGCTTCACCTGCAGAGGCTGTGCACGTCGGCAAACGGCTAGCTGGAAAAACAGGCTTATTGTGTATAGCAGGCAGTTTTTTCCTCGCCGCTGAAGCGCGTAACGCCTTGGCTTGAGTCATTGATGCATAAAACTTGAGGCAACTGCTGACTATTGCCACAAACTTCCTACAGCCGCTCTTCCGAATGAAATAACGTAAGTGATCTGCCAAGTACGGGATCAGCATGTTGAGGCAATAGCGTACCCGGGTCAACTATCTCATGAGTTTGACGAACAAGTACAAGATCACGTTCCCGCCTCCAAGAAATCCAATTTTCGAGTTGCTGCCTGGTTGGTGAAAACGCGAAGCTTGAATTAGGTCGAACACCCCATGCATCTGTATCTTGACTTGTACTCAGCCTATTGAGACGAGAGCCACTAGGCCTTTGATATTGATTCGTCGTCAGTCGTATTGCCCCAGGTCCGCTCGAAAGTGCTGTAGTCGTCTGAATAGATGCATTCCCAAAAGAACGGCTACCTACAATTGTCGCCCGGCCGTGATCTTGCAGGCACGCAGCGACTACCTCAGACACGTTTGCAGTAAATTCATCAACGAGGATGGCAATAGGCACACCTTCTAATATTTGTCCTGAAGTTGCTGTCCATTCTTGCTGAATCTGCTTTCTGTCAGAATGATCATTGGTTCTCGCATTCGTGATTGCAACAATTAATTCATCTTCGAGAAAAAGATCACACACTGCGATACCGCCTTCCAAGACGCCGCCTGCATTGCCCCTCAAATCAATAATCAGCCCTTTCAGTTTCTTATTTCCATTGACGAGATCATGAAGTATCTCAAAGCACTGACTCCCTGTTTGCTTGCTAAAATAACTTATTCTCAAATACGCAATGTTTGGCTCACCTTCTAACCACCAATCCCACGCACCACTTGGTAAACGGCGATCCCCTCGAATACTCTCGATTGTGATGTTCTGCCGACGAATAATGATATCTTGAACAACTGGTGAATCAGTATCGGTTACACTCATTTTTTTGATACGAAGATTAACAGCACTGCCAACCTCGCCACGAAACTGAGCCACTATTTCAGATAGACCGAGACCACTTGCATCAATACCATTGACGCTGTCTACAAGGTCTCCCGAACGAACACCTGCCCGCCATGCTGGCCCACCAAACACTGGAGCAACGACAGAAATATTTCCTGTTGAAGGATCCGCATCAAGCTCAACACCAATTCCAGCAAACTCTCTTTTGAGATCTATTTTGTAGTCTTTAATTTTTACAGACTCAATGAACTCAGAACGATTATCGAGTGTACGAAAGACACCGTCCATCGCCGCTTTGAACAGTTGTTCTGAGTCAACTGGCTGAAAGTGTCTTTCGTTAATTTGCTGAACGACTTCAGCAAACCGTTTTCCTTGACCGGTTTGATCTTGGGCCGCAAAGGCGAGGAGGCACCCGGGTACAACAATGGCAATAATTAGAAGATTTCTTTGGTGCATTCACCTATTTCACCAGTAAACCGCCGATCATGACAACTGCTACATCTGAAATGAATAGAAAACAACAAGACTTCAATGGGCTTATAGCCATAAACAACAAAAAGAAAACTGGTTCAAACCTATTTCTCACCAGCACACATTTTGCTTCAAACAAGGTAATTTACGGCCATTGGGTGTTATTTCGCACTCGTAATCAACCCATCTTAAAGCGTGGCGTTTACCCAAAGCATGAAATTTCTAAAGGAAATAATTCATTTGGAAGAAGCGATCTAGAACAGTATTCACCACTTCTTTAGTGTCTGGATCGTTGTCCAATTTCCACATTGTTAGGAACCATGCTCGATGGCACGTCGACCAAAATCAAAGCATCGTAGAGAATCGCAGAAAGATCCTCTTGAAGCCTTACGGCCACTCATTGTCCTCGGACTATTAGGAATGATTCTGTACGGAGCCTATTCAATCATCCAAAAAGGTCCAAAAGAAACAAATCAAGAATGGCAGAACTCGGGCTCAGCATCCGCAACCGCATCTGAAGCACCACCTTTTGTAACATCAGTACCAACACCACCTTCGGTAGATTTACAAAGCCCATCCGAAGCACTAACCAGTCTGCCTGCCCATCAGACAAATCCTCCTGCAGCATCACTTACTTCACAATCGTTAGCACAAGAGCAGCCTCGGGCTCTACCTAATGAGCAAATGCCACCGACTTACATTGAGGCTGTTGCTGCAATACCTCCACAGTCACAAACACCACGGCCTGAAACTGCCAGCGCCATAAAGAATACACCCAAACAAAAAGACTCAGCAGCTTTCACCGCTGCATGGACGGACGCCCATAATAAACTTGAAGCTGGTCGATATGCTGAAGCACTCGCAGTTCTTTCGGTCTGGTACGACGACTCTTCTTTAAGCGTTGAAGAAAATCATCAACTCGAAAGGCTTCTTGGACAACTCGCGGGTACCGTAATATATTCAACACAAGACATGTTACTGCCACCACATACTGTGGCTGCTGGAGAAACACTTAAAACCATAGCGAAGCCACTGAATATTCCCTGGGAAATTCTTTCGAAAATAAATGGTTTAGAATCTGACAAACTAACAACTGGTCAACGTATCAAAGTTTTAAGAGGCCCATTCGATGCTGTTGTCAGCGTCTCAAGGCGACGCCTGAGCCTTCAAGTAGGTGGGCGATATGCAGGAACTTTTCCTGCCGCCATTGGGAAAGGATTTATTGACCGAACAGGGTCATCGGTACAGTTGCTTGAGATTCAAACGAATACTGAAACCCAAGGCCCTCAGGCAGTTTCGGTTAGTTATCAATCCTCAAGCCGAGTTGCAATTATTCTTGGCGATGGATTACGGATTCAACCAGCCGTTGACCCGAGTTTTGTCATGAAAGATCCTGAAGACAATGTTCTTCTGGTGTCCTCTGCGGACTTCAATGATCTAGTCGGCATCCTCGGACAGGGCTCTCAACTGCTTGTTCAAAAATAGTAAAGAACACTTTCTAGCCGCTCTTTACAAATTTTTGTGAAGGTAACACCTTTAACGGTCCGAAGAAACATTCGGGTTGTTTGGGAATTGCGGGGAACAGCCGCCGTCGTTAATTACGCCTTGCCGTCGTTAATTACGCCTTTGTGTGCAGATAGGCAAGGGAGGCAAGTAGATGCATTTTCAAAATACAATACGTGGAAAAAATTTGTCCCCTGTATGGCTTTTTCTTCCATGCATTCTTTGCTTAGTGAGCACGGGGTGCACGATGTGTCCGTCTCCCTTTGACTATTCAGGTACAGTACCGGGCTCTGCGAACCAAAATAATTTTCGAATTCGATCAAATGGTGTTCTGCCAATTTGGCGGCGGCCGAAACCATGGCCACCAATCGTTTCCACAGAAGCGGATGAATCGCCATCCGCATCGCGCGAGGCTAAGAAGAACGCACCACAGACATCCCGAGTAATTGTGGCCTCTCACGAAGAAGGAGCGGAGAACGAGCACGCACAAGACAGTTCTGTGCTTATCCCACAATCACCCGCCCCAGCTTGCACAAACGAAGAGCCAGCAAACTCAGCAGATTGATTTCAACCACGCCTTGGACTCCACAACGTATAAGACTACAGAGTCTTATACGAAATACGGTAGTGACAGAATAAGATTCAACTCTATTCTGTTTTACCACTCGTATCATGTAGAGATAACGGATGGTTTCCAGTTGTTTTCCAGAACAGCATTCTTAGGAACAACAACAACACCGTCCCGAATCGTAAACTGTGCATCGTCAGGTAGTTCTGTGAGCCCACGCTCGTTAACGATTTTTACATGACTTCCAATACGAACGTTCTTATCAATTATTGCTTTCTCAATTATTGTTCCGTCACCAATACCTAGTGGTGGAACATTCTGAGATAAATCTATTTTAATACGTTCTGGGGTCTCGTAGTAATCATTTCCGAGAACAACAGAGTTACGGATAACGACATTCTTCCCAATTTGGCAGCGTAGACCGATGACGCTGTTCTCTATTACAGCCCCCGCACCAATAGTGCAGCCATCAGATATGAGGCTCCCTTGAACACTCGCCCCATCAACTCGAGAAGGGGGTAAAAATCTCGCTCTTGAGTAAATAGGTGCATGCGGTGCAGCTAATTCAAATGGTGGTTTTGACGACGCCAAGTCGATGTTGCATTGGTAATATGAAGCTATAGTTCCGATATCTTCCCAGTAACCATCAAAGGGGTGAAGCTGAACATGCTTTGCTCGTATTGCAGCCGGAAAAACTTCTTTTCCGAAGTCTCGATAATCCGTCTTGAGTAGCAGATCTAATAAACAGTCTCTATCAAAAAGATAAATCCCCATGCTTGCTATAAGGCTACGACCCGCGGCTTGAATGCCCCCTTGTTCGATCCATGCTGGATCAGTGCGAACTAAGTCAAGCTCAGCAGCAGTTTTTGGCTTTTCCAAAAAACCCTCTACGCGACCTGTCGAATTTAAACGCATAATGCCAAACGCTGAGGAAACATTATCGTTCACAGGAATACCAGCTATCGTTACATCTGCGCCATTTGCTTCATGAGTCGCCAAGAGATCGGCGTAATTCATCCGATACAATTGATCTCCTGAAAGCACTAACACCTGTTTGATATCAGAATCCTGTAACAACTTTATATGCTGACGAACAGCATCTGCTGTTCCCTGGTACCAAGCCATTGCCTCATTCGTTTGTTGCGCCGCCAAGATCTCAACGTACCCCCCGCTGAAAGCATCGAATCTGTATGTGCGACGGATATGCCTATGCAGACTCACTGAATTGAATTGCGTCATCACATATATTCGCTGAACACCGCTATTGATACAGTTCGATAAGGGTACATCAATAATGCGATACTTGCCGGCTAGCGGAACTGCCGGCTTCGAGCGATCTCGTGTGAGAGGGTATAGCCGCGTCCCACGACCACCTCCAAGCACCAAGGCCAATACATTGCTCACACTCATCCAAGTTACTTTCTGCGTTGATGCTACCTAAGTGAAGATAGACAGCAGCCAATGACAACCAAAGATTCCTTTTCATAAATCTTACGTCGCAAAGGCCTGAGAGCCAAATAACATTCACTAAGAAAACGACCGCCTATTAGATACCACGATTCCGACCGTACCAGTTCTATCAAACACTACACATATTATTGTCCAACTTTTAATAAAAGTGGCGATGATCCTATTATTTTTTGACCACAAAATTTACCATTCGATCTGGTATCGCAACAACTTTGACAATAGTTTTCCCAGCAATCAACGCTGCAACTTTCGGCTCTGCAGCCGCTACGACTTCTAGCCGTTCGGCATCTGTGCCCGACGGAACGGTGATTCTTGCACGGAGTTTGCCTTGAACCTGAACCGGTATCTCTATGGTGTCATCATGAAGCCAACAATCTTCCACGACAGGCCAAGATGCCAAGGAGACGGGGCTTTCATGACCTAGAATAGTCCAAAGCTCTTCTGCCAGATGTGGGGCAAAGGGAGAGAGTGTAGTAACGAAAACAGAAAGCATCTCTCGTGGTCGCTCTTGAAGTGGCGTCACAAAGTTTACAAATTCCATCATCTTCGCTATGGCAGTATTGAATGATAGTGATTGAATATCTGCCGTAACCTTATCCAGCATACGATGCATTATTCGCATCTGTTCGTCCGTTGGCTTACCTTCTCTTATCTGCTGAGAAATTTGAACTTCTTGAGCCCCTTCGTCGACTATGAGCCTCCAGCAACGATCAAGAAAGCTCCGAACTCCCCCGACGCCAGATGTACTCCACGGCTTTGTGGCTTCAAGAGGTCCCATGAACATCTCATAGAGCCGCAAAGAGTCTGCTCCAAATTCCTGGACAATCTCATCAGGGTTTACAACATTGCCCCGGCTTTTTGACATTTTATGTGCTCGGCTGTCGACCCGTACTTCTGGTGCATCCCGTAGCACAAAGAACTCCCCCTGCTTCTCGACATGTTCAGAGGAAACTTTCGTTGGGGTATCCAAACGACTTTGCTGACCGGCCGACACCCAACCACCCGAACTCGATCGGTATCCCGTAAACTCAACTTCGCCAAGTATCATTCCTTGATTTACCAGCCGAGCAAATGGTTCTACTGTGGAGACAAACCCTCGGTCGAAGAGCACTTTGTGCCAAAAACGGCTATAAAGCAGGTGAAGAACAGCGTGCTCCGCTCCCCCCACATAGAGGTCAACGGGCATCCAGGCTTTCTCAATTTCTGGATCAATCAATTGTTCTTTATTTGTAGGATCAAGAAACCGTAGGTAATACCAGCACGAGCCCGCCCATTGAGGCATTGTATTTGTTTCTCGGCGGTATTTTTTACCGTCTCGTTCTACATACAACCATTCATCATCAGCACGAGAGAGCGGAGGATCCGGAGTCTTTCCAGGACGGAAGTCGCTGAGTTTAGGAAGCGGCACCGGCAAGTCATGCGGCTCAAGTGCCCGAACGACACCGGTCGGCTGCCCTAACTCATCAAGCTCATGCAGGATGGGGAACGGCTCGCCCCAAAATCTCTGCCGACTAAAAAGCCAGTCGCGTAATTTATAGTTTGTAGCAGGACTTCCAAGAGCCGCTTCAAATAAGTCTGTAGTCACTTTTTCAATGAACGCTTCACTATCCATGCCCGTGTACGAACCCGAAGCGATTGACCTTCCGTAACCAGTAAAAACATCAGCGTCTCCACCATCAACGTTCATTGGCTCAACAACTGAAATAATTCTCAGATTGAATGCCTTGGCAAATTCGAAGTCTCTACTGTCATGTGCTGGCACTGACATGATCGCACCTGTGCCATAGGACGCAAGCACATAATCTGCAACCCAAATCGGCACACGTTCGCTTGTGAATGGATGAATACAAAACGAACCTGTAAAAACACCTGTTTTTTCTTGTGCTAAATCTGTTCTATCAAGATCACTTTTACGACTCGCTACTTCACAGTAGTCGTTAACAACATCTGCCTGAGCGGGATGAGTAATCTGACTTCGTAATGGATGTTCTGGCGCAATGACCATACAACTCACACCAAATAACGTATCCGGTCGTGTTGTATAAATCCGAAGACAATCATTTGATGTTTCTGCGGGATACCCCTTCTCTTTACGACGCATTTTCCACGTCGCAAAAGCCTCATCTATGCCTTCCTCTGATTCAATCTGCACAGGCAGGAAAAAATCAACTTCAGCACCCGTACTACGTCCAATCCAATCTCTTTGAAGTTTTTTAATACTTTCAGGCCAATCGAGACCTTCCAACTCTGATCCAAGGCGATCGGCATATGCTGTGATTCGTAACATCCATTGCCGTAGCGGAAGCCGGGTAACAGGATGTCCGCCCCGTTCACTAATTCCACCTATAACTTCCTCATTAGCGAGTACGGTACCAAGTTCCGGACACCAGTTCACCGGCGCTTCCGACTGATATGCGAGACGATGGGAATCCCGATAGGCACCAACGGATACTTCACCCAATTCCTGAATTTCATCCGGTATGATTAATTCCGAGATTGGCCGGCCCTGTTGCCGATGAGAATCGAACCATGTGTCATAGAGAACCAGAAAAATCCATTGTGTCCAACGAACAAACTCTGGATCTGTCGTTGATACCTCACGCTCCCAATCGTAACTGAACCCCAGCATTTGTAGTTGCCGTCGGAAGGTGGCTGTATTTCGCTCAGTACTCTCTCGTGGGGGCGTACCGGTACGGATTGCGTACTCTTCAGCCGGCAAGCCAAAGGCGTCAAACCCCATGGGATGAATGACACTGGTGCCCCGCATTCGTTCGAAACGACTCACAATGTCTGTCGCTGTGTAACCCTCTGGATGACCAACATGCAATCCGTCGCCACTGGGATACGGAAACATATCAAGTATAAATGCCTTCTCACCACGTGGAAGACGAGGTGAACGAAATGTTTTCTGCTCAGCCCACCAGTTTTGCCATTTTGGTTCTATGACAGACGGGTTGTATTTTGGCATTAGTCAATCAACGCTATTGGTTTAAGGGGTGTATGATGTTTCTGGGTTACACTTCGTTGAGTCTAATGGACCGATGAGTCTAATGGACCGAATAGTTCCGACAACGCTTCAACAAGAGTTTCGGGCTAGGCAACGAAACACAAGAGTTTACGGAAAACATACATTGAAGGGGACTACACTGTTAAATCGTGAGACCACTCCTGAACTACCGGGGAATTCCTCTAATGGTGGGCCGGAAGAAACTTCTCTATTACTCCACTATCAACTACTCAAAAGCCTGCATGCTGCTGGGCAGCGGTTTAAGATGGCGGACTCACTTGGCACGCGACTTACCGGACGTCAACTTCTCACTCGTATTCTAGCAGCAAGGCTTGTACTTGAAAAAACACTCGGCCCTGAGGAGAAGCGTGTCGGCATTCTGCTTCCTCCTACTGCTGGTGCCGCAATAGTCAACGCTGCACTTGCTCTCATGGGCCGTGTTACCGTGAATCTAAATTACACGTCTTCTCAATCAATTCTGGAAACCTGTATTGAACGAGCTGGGATTCAACATGTCATTTCAAGTCCAACATTTTTAACTCGAGTAAACCTCGATGTTGGCAAGTTTCTCATCGATGCGGCCGAGTTGCGAAAAAATCTAACCATAGGCCAAAAGATTCAGGCCTGGTCAGAGGCCAACATCCTTCCACTGACGCTATTAGAACGTCGCCTTCGTTTAGACAATGTACGGCCCGATGATACTCTCACCATTATCTTTACCTCAGGATCAACCGGTGATCCAAAGGGTGTCGTTCTCAGTGTTGAAAATGTTGGGAGTAATGTGCGGGCAATCTCTGATTTGCTTCACTTATCACCTGCTGATACTGCACTGGGCGTACTGCCTTTCTTTCATTCATACGGCTATACAACTGCCTTGTGGGTGCCGCTTACCCTTGAACCTGCAGTCGTCTACCACACAAACCCTCTTGATGCAAAGATGGTTGGCAAACTTGCCAGAGACCATCATGCCACGGTATTGATGGCAACACCTACATTTCTACGAACTTATATTCGTGGCACTGAAGCAGATGAACTTTCAACGCTTGAGGTTGTTTTTGGTGCTGCAGAAAAACTCACACTCGATGTCACTGATGCATTTGAAAATAAATTTGGAGTCCGACCCTGTGAAGCCTATGGCGCAACTGAACTCTCTCCCTTAGTCGCAGCCAACGTTCCTCCCACGAGGCATGTACCGGGCAAAGCAGTCGACGCCCGAGAAGGCACCGTTGGAAAACCGATACTCGGATGCACCGCCAAGATTACCGACCGAGAGGGTCTTCATGAACTTTCGTTGGGCGAGGAGGGCCTTTTGTGGATCAAGGGACCTAATGTTATGCAGGGCTACCTTGATCGTGAAGACCTCACTCAGCAAGTAATATGTGATGGCTGGTACCGCACGGGTGACATAGCAAAACTCGACACAGATGGATTCATCATAATCACCGGGCGTCAAAGTCGATTTTCTAAAATTGGCGGTGAAATGGTACCCCATATGATCATCGAAGATTCTATCAATAAGATTCTGGGGGCAACTGATGGAGAACCGCTAGCCGTAGTCACTTCAGTTCCGCATGCTAAAAAAGGTGAAAGGCTTATCGTTCTTTCAATACAGCACTCTTTAAATGCTAAAAAAATCTGTCACGAACTTGCTCAAACGGGACTTCCGAATCTCTGGATTCCATCGGCTGAGAGTTTTGTTGAAATTGAAGAATTACCTGTGCTTGGTTCCGGAAAAATTGACCTACGAAGAATCAATGAAATTGCAAAGGGGAAATTTTGTGACAACTCCCGCACCGAACAGTGAAAATTGCCAGAACATCTCACAGCAGATGCGATTCAGGACTATCCTAGGAAGGGCTGGGGACTTTAGGGCCGATGTGTTTTTTCAGTTTATTTTTCCAAAACTTGCTGGCATGGAAATGCCGCTAACACTTGACGGCTTTCTTACTGGCCCGACATCAACATGTGCAAGCACGCTCCCTGTTCATCAGGATATCAAAACATATTCCCAAAAAGTGGTTGGTAATACTATTGAACTTACTGGGCACTCTGTCCTTACAGAGCCCGCATTCTGGACACCAAGCGTACCCATGCTCTACGCCATGAAATGCAAGGTCATGTCTTCAACAAGCGAGGTTGCCTCAGTCCATAAGACTATTGGCCTTCGTCGACTTGGAATTCGCAATCATTCTTTATGGCTTGATGGCCATCGATTTGTAGTTCGTGGCATTACGTGCAGCACGGTTGACAGCACATTATTTGACCAGCAGATTTTTACAGCAAAAGAACAGAACACTACAGAAATAATTGACTTGCCTTCAGATGGCTTCCTTTCATGCGGAGAGCTATCAAAATTAGAAGGACACTTGCAAAGAACTGATGAAATTGGACGTTCAATTATTATTCGTGTTCACCCAGAAACACACCCCTCTGTCATGCCAGACATTCTCTGCAAACTCGTAAATCACCCCTCTGTATTCATAACAGTCATTCCGCCATCGCTGCTGGCAGTCTTAGAAAAATTTTCTATTTTTAAGGGCACTATGCTTCTTGCGAAAGAGGTCTCCGGAGAAAAGCCACCGCCTGAATTACCAAACGGTGTTGACGTTGCAATTATCCAACTTACCGACTCTGAACCTGAAGCATCTTGGAAAACACCGCCCTCTTACCCAACCATTGCCTGGAACAAAGAGATGCCATCACAACGGCAAGCATGCGATCGATTTCAAGCAATACTCGCCAGCTGGAGAACTTCTTCCGAAGGCCCACCATCTTCTTGGGACTGGGCGGGGTTTCTAGTCGGCAATTAAACAATTTCAATCATAAACTTGAACCACGTAAGCCACATGCACAATGAAACAAAATTTGATGAGGCGCGTTTTGTTCGACAAATGCGCTACCATCAGCTGGGGGCTTCCGGTCAACTGAAGTTATCGCAGGCTCACGCTGCGATTGTCGGATGTGGAGCTCTTGGGAGCGCAACAGCATTGTCACTCACACGAGCTGGAATCGGTAGGCTCACGATCATTGATAGAGACGTACCCGAGTGGAGCAACTTGCCTAGACAATTCCTATTTTCAGAAAAAGATGTACGTGACGGCTTGCCCAAAGCAATCATTGCAGAAAGACGGCTTAAAGAAATCGATAGCAACGTGCAGGTAATTCCTCACGTGACTCATTTATCAACTCATAATATTTCTGACTTACTTTCCTCCGTCGATGTCATCGTTGACGGAACAGACAATTTTGAGACACGTTTTCTATTAAACGACTTCTCTTGCCGAGAGAACATCCCCTGGATCTATGGTGGTGTCATCGGTGCAGAAGGAAGAGTCATGACAGTTGTTCCCGGTACAACTGCGTGCTTGCGATGCCTTATTTCGGAACCTCCGGCTCCTGGCAGTCTGCCGACATGCGACACAGCTGGGGTTCTTGGGGCAGCTGTCATGGTCGTTGGTGGAGTGCAGACCGCAGAAGCAATCAAGCTCGTCGTCAATCCTTTACAACAAGCCTTGAGCAGGCTCCTCGTATTCGACCTTTGGGATTTCACCTGGAAAACTATTGATCTTAGCTCGCTCTCAGAAACGGGTTGCCTGAGCTGCCGAGATAAAGATTATCAATGGCTCAATACTTCGGACTATCAAACAACCATTCTCTGTGGCCAAGATGCCGTGCAGCTCTATCCGAAGCAGGGAACACTTAATCTACACAACATTGCAAAGCAACTAGGCTGTTTCGGAAATGTAAAGGAAAACCGATGGCTCGTTCGGACTGAAGTAGAGCCAGGAATCGTAGTCTCTGTATTTGCAGACGGGCGGCTCATTGTTACTGGCACACGAGATCCGTCTCGAGCCCGGTCCATTGTGTCAAAAACTATTGGCATGTAAATGAAAACTCATCCGAGAGTTGCCGCAGCCATGAGCTTTTTCTCAGTGGCCTCGTCATGAGAAAATTCACCAGTGACTTTCCCCTCGTTCATGACAATAAACCTATCGGCGAGACCGAGCAACTCTGGCAATTCGCTTGATGTTAAAACAACTGCCATACCCGCTTGACACAGACTATTAATAAGTGTGTACAAGTCTGCTTTTGCACCGACATCGATCCCGCGTGTTGGGTCATCCAATAAAAGGATCTTAGGCTTTGTAAGCAACCATCGAGAAATGATACATTTCTGCTGATTTCCACCCGACAGCTGGGTTATCCTCGTTGCCTGAGAGGGCGTTTTAATACCTATTTGATGGATTCCCTGAGCAACGAGACTTTCTTCTACTTGACGACTCAGAAAACCATTCCGAATCGTACGAAACAGGCTGCAAAGGCTGATGTTTTCATTGACATTAAAATTCGCGAAAACACCAAGCCTCTTACGGTCCTCAGGCACCATGACCAACCCTGCATCACAAGCCTCTGATGGATGGTTAAATCTGACACTTTTCCCAGAAAGAAGAATTTCTCCTTGCCATCGGCCATGAGTTGCTCCAAATATTGTCTCAAGCACTTCAGTACGACCAGCCCCCATGAGACCAGCGATCCCAAGGACCTCACCAGCATGAACACGAAACGACACGTTGTGCAACCGACCACGTTGACTCGAATCTTTTGATGTTAAAGATAAATTCTTAACTTCGAGCAGGCACTTTCCGATTGTTTCCTGACGACGGAAACGATGCTTTTCAATATTGCGACCCACCATCCAGCCTGCAACTTCTGCAGGTGATGTCTCTGTTTTATCAACAGTACAAACAAGACGTCCGTCGCGCAGAACTGTAATCTGATCAGCTAATCGAAACACTTCATCCATCTTGTGTGATATGTAAAGGATCGTACAGCCTTGTTGACGCAGCGTATTAATAGTGCGCTCAAGACGCTCTACTTCTGAATCTGTGAGTGCACTTGTTGGTTCATCCATAACAATAATGGAAGCGTTCAACGAAAGTGCTTTTGCAATCTCAACAAGCTGCTGGTCACCAACTCGCAAGGTACCCGTTTTTTCCTCTGGTGAAATAGATGCCTCGAGTAAAGTGAGTAGCGATTGGGATTTTTCTTTTGCAATATTATCGTTAAGCAAACCAAACATTTTTCGTGGCTCGCGTCCGAGGAAAATATTTGCAGCGACAGACAACTCCTCTACAAGCTCTAGCTCTTGATGAATGATGGCAACGCCTGCAACTTCAGCATCTCGAGTACCTTGGAAATTTACCTTTTTGCCACTTATCTGAAGCTCACCGGCATCCGGCTGATAGACACCTGATAAAATTTTCATCAACGTGCTTTTTCCAGCCCCATTTTCACCGCAGAGAGCGTGCACCTCACCGCGACGCACATGCAAGGTCACGCTGTCAAGCGCTACCACTCCGGGAAACTGTTTCGTTATTCCCTTCATCGCGACAGCCACGTCTGGCAATACTTCCATTATGAATTGGTGACCTATACTCCCTGACTGCTGCGTCTAGTTTCATAGATACGCAGACTTAAGAGAGCTATCAAAGCAGTAAAACCAGCTGCCAATCCACTACCGATGCCTGTTGTCATTGCAGCAAGACTTCCTGCAATCAAAGCCAAAACAGGAATCGTACACAGGCCAAGACTGCCGGGCAAAATACGACGATCGTGCTGCACTTTACTCATGCCCTGAGCAAACGTAACAGCAAGAACTACCACACCTCCGACAATTAACCCTTCATACACATCGGCACCAGTTTTAATGATCTTGGATACAGCATCGATAACTACACGTAGAAAAAGTGCACCGAGCACGGTACCGGGGATTGTGCCAACGCCTCCAGACAATGAGCAGCCACCAACTACAGCAGCCGCAATCGCATTCAACTCATGACCTCTACCTTGGTTTACAGGTGCAGCAACTGATTCATTCGCGACATAAAAGAGCCCTGCAAGCGCAGCTGTCATAGCGCCAAAACAATATGCGAACCACTTCACATTATCAGTGTGTATACCAGCAAGGCGGGAAGCCTGTTCGTTACCTCCAAGGGCCTTAAGGTGACGGCCGAGCACTGTTCGAGAGAGAATAATCCAGGTAATACATGCCAGAACAAGGAATGTTCCTACCGAAAACCACACATTATCTCTCACCGCTTTGAATACGGGGTCGGCAACATTAATGACTGCACTTTTCGTCGGTGTTAAAACCGACGTACTGCTTTCACAAAGAGCCCTAGCAAAACTCCGCAAACCTACAAGTGTTGCGAGTGTCGCGACGAACGGGGGAAGACGAATAACAGTAATCAGCCAGGTATGCAGCGTACCAACGAAAAAACCAGTCACGAGACTAGCCAGAATTGCAATGAGTACGATCACCCATCCAACAGGCTGAAATGCCATCATTTCAGTAGGCGCTAAGGCTAACATCGTCACAGAACAAACCGTACCTGATAACGCAATCATCGAGCCGCTTGAAAGATCAATGCCTCCAGCAATAATGACTACCGCAGCACCAAGAGAGAATATTCCGAGCATTGCACTATTGCGAGCAATGTCACGAAGGCTTTCTAACGGTCGAAAGAAATATGTATGGTTCGTGTCGACGATCGCAGTAAACGCTAACGCAACAACAATTGCCACAAGTAACGACGACTCATTTTGCGATGGGAGCCATCGCTGCAAAGCGTTTCTTGGAAATAAATGCCATAACTTCATCATGGCAACCTGCAAGCAATTTTCAACTTAACGGCCTCGGCATCAGGAACTCGACAAGCCATATTTCTCTAACCATTCTCGAAAAACTGATAACGTTAAGACCTCAAGGGTACCTGCTGATACTGCAGATTCGAGATCTTTTGCGGTAATGGGTGCATTACTGTCGCCCTCCCAAGCGTCAGGGATAATCAGACGTAGGCCAGTAGTAAATTTATCCCCTCCTGGCTCATTGCTGTTGGGGAACATTTCCGCAATGACGGCATCTTGCTTTTCCACCATCGCGAGCAATAGTCGAACCGTTTGAACGCCCATTTCAAAAGGGTTCTGCACAATCATACAGTCGATGTGCCCATCCTTCATATGTTCAATTGCTTGGGCTGCTGCATCAAAGGTAAATATTGAAATCTGGTCCCGAGCCCTGCGCTCTGCTACGACCTCTGCAATTGCCGGCGCATTGTAAGCCCATATCCCGACTAAAGCATTCACCTCGGGATGATTTACAAGAGCAGTTCGTACATTATCTCTAGCTCGCGAATGATCGAACGAATCAGCCATTCGATCTAGTTCATTATAGTTTTTCCCAAGAGCATCACGACAGCCGTTCATTCTTGCTCTCGCATTATCGTTATCAGTAAATCCGGTAAATTGAATAAATCCA
Organism: Planctomycetota bacterium; assembly: GCA_014238855.1. Lineage (GTDB taxonomy): Bacteria > Planctomycetota > Planctomycetia > Pirellulales > UBA1268 > UBA1268. The sequence continues at coordinate 5,103 of JABAAH010000032.1, read as the reverse complement.
CCTTCATCAACACCACGAGACTCTAAAACTTTTTTTGCGGCTGTGCCAAGCAAACGACCGGCTATTGAATTGTCTGTTCCTATGTAGAAGGGACGCGCATCCGAAAAGAGCTTTTCATTAATATCACCGTCAACAGTAATTACAGGCACACCTTTTCCAGCCAAACGTTTCATCTCTTCAACAATTGCGATATTCTCTGCCTGAATAACTGATATAGCGACTCCCGCTACATCTGCTTGAGTAACGAGCTGCCTGAGACGATTGATCTGCCCCTGGGCTGTTGCGTTATTTTTCTCCATAACGACTTCAATCTTACTAACGGCGAGATTATATCTTTCAGCACCGGCCTGCAATCCGGCATTGAGCACATCAAAATATGGATCATCTCCATTCGTAATAAAAATGAATCGCTTAGAAGCATTCCCTCCGTTGGCTTTATCGACCGAAGAAGAATCCCCCGACTGTTTACATCCGATGCTCATAAAGATGCCGAGAAACAAGAACAAGAAACAGGCGCGATATGATGATCTAAGAACAACAGTCATAGCTTCAATTCTCTCTGCTTTGTGTAGGGTGTGACGAATGAACCAAAAGCTGCACACTGGTGCATCCTACAACGAACCACAGCCCCTACCTCATGCGATTAATAGTGTAAGCCACTTTTCCGAAGATGCACGACTGGTGCTTCTGCAGAATTCATTTCTCCAGAAAATATATCTGCAACTACAATCGAATGGTCGCCACGACATCGCTCTGTATCGAAAGAAAGAAAAACAGGCCTCGCTTTGCATTCCATCCAGCCGACTACGCCTGGAAGAACCCCAGCACCGCAAGAAGCTCTCTTGATATCAAGGCCGGCGAATGGTTCATCTTCAACTACCGGAGGCTTACCGAACCTACCAAGAAGGCGTCGCTGATTTTCAGAAAGAACATTGACAACAAATTGAAAATTCCCACTCGCAACGGCTGAGAGAAACTGCCTGCCATTGCCTACAGCAATTGATATTGCTGGCGGATTAAACCCTGCTTGCATGAGCCAACTTGTCAGCATGGTTTTATCAACGCCATTTTCTCGCCACGTAACAATAAAAAGCCCCCCTGGTATTCGTCCAAGAATTGAACCGATTTCTTCATTAGAATCTTTCAAAGAATTGTCGCCTGACATGTAGCAAATCCTTCCAAGTAAACTCTGATCCAACCATTCGAGGCACTTGTTTTTGATAATAACAGGAATTGCCGAACAATAAAAAACTAGGCTGTTTGGGTGGCTGAGGGCAACATCCGAACATCCACAATACATATTTCTCTTACTTCTCAATACAAAACAGGGAAATGACATAGTTGAGGAAACAAACCTATACAAGAGTATTTAGGAAAGGTCGCCTAGATGACCTCGGCCTCTGTAAAACCGGCGATGGCTCCGGTCGAAAAAGACTATAGAGTGCATTTCTCAGGCACACTTGTAAACCATATAAAACCCTTTAGTCGCGACATACCAGCACACACATTTTGTCACTACAACCTCATATGTCGCACAAAGATGTAATAATGATCAGATCTGGTCCTGTCACGACAGCGTGGAATACTGTCACGTATTTTCTATTTATATGTTTGCTTGGAACGCTGTTTCTTTCATCTTTAAATCCGAGCAAAGCTTTTGCCAAACCACTCAACGAGGAAACACAACTGTGGCAAATGAGTTGGTCGGAGAATAACAAATACGAACAGCACCACAGAACTGATTCCCTCCAACTAGCTTCCGTATTCCGGGACGATAAACAACCGAACTATTTCTACGAAGAGACCTCTAATGAAACGTTCATGCAGGAGATGCAGGCAAACGGGCGACCAGTTCATGTGCTTCCTCCAGTTGAGCCGCATGGACCAGTATTTTTGGACATGCCGTATGACGACATAACGGGTTGTGACAATTACGGAATTTCTGGAATCCAAAACAATGACTGCTTTGATAATTTATGGGCACCCAAGCCTTGGTGTTGGCAAATACTTCCCAACAATTTGATCTACACGAGCTATCTTGCGGGCCCCAAAGAACCACGTTTTGCAACGGCTTGGTACGATGATACTGGCCCATCACCCATCCCTGGGCGTGGTGCCGAACAAAACGGCTGGCTCTGGGACTCGACCCTTGGCGGAAGAGCTTCCATTCTTCGATACGGCTCCGACACGGAATTACACCCGCAAGGTTTTGAAGTACAGATAGAAGGTGCTGCCTTTGTACGACTTGACCCTGGAGATGATCGTGATCTTCGGTCGGCCGATTACCGATTTGGCATCCCGTTGGTCTACGGTATTGGTCGTTGGCAGACGAAACTTGCGTACTATCACAATAGTGCGCATATCGGGGATGAGTTTCTTATAAAGTATCCGAAGTTTCAACGAGTGAACTATGTTCGTGATGTGTTGGTCCTAGGTAATTCATATTACATGTACGACTGGTTACGGCTTTATGGTGAGGTCGGTTGGTCGTTCTTCAACGCTGGCGGATCAAAACCATGGGAATTTCAATTTGGCACTGAATTGATTCAGGCTAGACCAACAGGAATTCAGGGAGCACCATTTTTCGCTGTGAATGGAATGACTCGCCAGGAACTCAACTGGGGAGGGAATGTCTGTGCTCAAGTTGGGTGGGCTTGGCGCGGATATCAAAGTGAAAAGCTTTTCCGCCTGGGCTTTGAATATTTGTACGGCTCTGATCCACAGTATGAATTTACAAAGACTGATGCAGCGACTGGAAGAATTACCGCATTAAATCAAAACCGAGCAGGTATCGGCATGTGGTATGACTATTAATCATAGATTGGGTCATAGATTTGCAGCGACTGACTTGAGCAGATACTGGCAAACGAATCAGATAGGCTTGGTTTATGCCACTTCTTGCTATTGAGACAACCTGTGACGAAACGGCCGCGGCAATCATATCGCCAGAGAGACAGGTGCTCTCAAGTGTTGTAGCGAGCCAAGATGAACTTCATGCACGCTGGCGGGGTGTTGTGCCTGAAATTGCATCCCGGGCACATGTTGAACGAATTATTCCTGTTATTGATCAAGCAATCCGAAAAGCAGGCATTCAGCAGTCACAGCTTAGAGCCGTTGCCGTTGCGATCCGGCCGGGTTTGATTGGATCCCTTCTTGTTGGTCTCTCCGCCGGAAAAGCTATTGCTGCGACACTCCGAATACCACTTATTGGGTACGACCATCTCGCAGCCCATCTCTACGCCAGTCGATTAACATTTGGCAAAGAAGTCACATATCCCGCAATCGGACTTGTCGCAAGCGGAGGGCACACCTCTCTCTTTCAATTGAATAATCCGATTGTTCTTCAGACTCTTGGAGGCACTATCGATGATGCGATTGGTGAGGCCTTTGACAAAGTCGCAAGCCTCTTGGGGTTGGGGTATCCTGGCGGACCTCAGATTGAGCAATTGGCTTTACGAGGCAACCCACGGTCGTATCGATTTCCGCGACCACTTTCAAACGACTCTTCTCGACTTGATTTCAGTTTCAGTGGTCTCAAAACTGCCGTACGTTATCAAATTCAGCCACCTGGAAAGACCACTCCACGATACTTGAGTGACCAAGAGCGTGCTGATCTTGCAGCATCTTTCCAGCAAGCAGCCGTTGACTCCGTAGTAGCAAAAGTAAGTCTTGCCATCCAGAAGACCGGCTGCCGTCTTGTTGTGGTTGGTGGTGGAGTAACGGCAAACAAAATCCTTCGGAGCGCCCTTGAAAAACTTGGGGAACAGCACCGCGCAAAAATTCTTATACCGCCAATACATCTCTGCACTGACAATGCCGCAATGGGCGCAATTGCTTGGGAGCATATCGAACGCAATGAAATCGCCGATCTCGAACTTGATGTACTTCCAAACGTTTATCGAAAAAAAAAGCAGCAACCTAAACGCCGTGACGCGTCTCATCGATAACTTCGACTTCGCCGTTTACAACATCATACATCATTCCAACAACTCCAAGACGCTGCTTCTTCACTTGCACCGTAACAGCTTTACTACCCTCAAGTAGTTTACGTACTACCCGAACAACATTTCGTCGGGCAACCGAATCAATAATCTCCTGATGAGATTTGCTTTTCAAAGACGCAACACCGCGACAATCATCTTCACTAACAACTTTGGCTATCTCTCGGAGTATGCCTTTTGCGTGCACGCATTCTGGAGCCAGTGACTGATCAGGACAGCAATAATCAGTTACCGATGACTCGATTGCACCACATCTTGTATGCCCTACCACTACAACTAATTTTGCTCCCGCCACGATTGCTGCAAATTCAATACTGCCAATGACTTCCTCAGTTGTGATATTGCCAGCTACACGAACACTCAAAACATCACCAAGCCCAAGATCAAAAATTGCCTCAGCCGGCGAACGTGAATCAATACAACTTAATATTACTGCCAGAGGGTGCTGGCCCGTTGCTGTTGCAGTCCTCTGCCGCTCCATGCTCCTCTTAAGCGGCTCCCCGAGACGAAATCGATTATTGCCTTCCAGCAACATCGCCAGCACCTCGCCGGGGCTTGCGGCCTGCTGGACCTCATGGCTTGAGTGTTCAACAAACCGTATTTCATCATGAAGATTCGGATAGCGATTTCCAAAGCCAACCAGGCTCAGTTGTACCCAGCGTGCGGGTGCCCCGGTTTTCTGAAAGTCGGACAACAGATCGATCACATCCGGATCGATATAGTCGGCATTCGATGCGTCAATGAGGAGTGTTCCTCCGGGTGGAACCTCGTACAACACCGACTGCAACGCAGCACGATTAAAGAACGTCACCTGGTTTGCCAACTCAACCCGAATGACATTCCCCGAAGCATGACGCTCAAGTTTCTTAGTGAGGGGACGCCTGTAATTTGAGTGCAGGATAAAAATAATGCTGCAGATCAAACCGATGCCGATACCAACCAGAAGATCTGTGAGGACAATTGCAAAAACGGTAGCGACGAATGGTATAAATTGAGAATACCCTTCTTGCCACAACTGATAATACCGCCTCGGATTCGTCAATTTGTAACCCGTCTTAATCAAAATAGCAGCGAGTGTCGCCAAGGGTATCTCGTTCAACCA